>JBIIPZ010000047.1:0-19477 GCA_044342325.1 Terrimicrobiaceae bacterium | reverse complement strand
TTTGCCGGGGAGTAGCGGTCATCGGTGCTGACAGCTCCTAGTTGGAAGCCGCGCAGCCATCCACCGAGGCTGACCATGTGGGCCATTTCCTCATCGTGGAGTTCCATCATGGACTCTTCGACATCTTCCTGGGTTTTCACCAATTCCCCGCGCATACCGACCCAGTCGCCCTTGTCGCTGAGTTCAAAAAGGCTCTTGCTGCGCTTGGCAAGCCGCTCGCCGACTCCCAGAGCGCGGGATTGGCGGATGAGTTCGCGTCCGATGTCCTGCACATCCTGCGGACGCTCGGCGACCGTCAGCATGAATCCATCCGCCACAAGCGAGCCAAAGTGCAAGGCGGTCTGAAGACGGTTGCTGAAACTTGCCCCGCGATTGGCGGATTCAATTGTCTTCATCGGCACCGGACGAAAGGCCTCGAGGTCCTTGAGCAGCGACGCTATGGAAGGCGAGGTGACGGGATTTACCCCGAGTTCCTCGCGCATGTGCTCGGTGGAACTGCTCTCCAATTCCTTGAGAGTATCGGTTTGCGCAATCACGCCGCCGCAGGATGCGAGAAGACAAAGCACAAGAATGGAGAAAATCCGATTCACTCGAAGACTAATAGACATCACTCCGCACGATGCCAATCAAGCGAGAAACCGCTTTCGGAAAAAAAGCTTTGGGTTCATATTTTCACCATGGTCATCGGAGTCCCCAAGGAAATCAAAGCCCAGGAGCATCGCGTGGCGCTCCTCCCATCGGCCGCCTATCAGCTCATCAAGCACGGCCACAAGGTCGTCGTGGAGTCTCAGGCTGGAGCAGGCATCGGCTTCTGCGACGAAAACTATCGCCAAGCCGGTGTGGAAATTGTCACCAGCCACGCCGAGATTTTCGCCCGTGCCGACATGGTGGTGAAAGTCAAAGAGCCACTCCCAGAGGAATATCCTCTCCTCCGCAAAGACCAGATCCTCTTCACTTATCTGCACCTCGCCGCGAGCCGTCCGCTCACCGAGGCACTCCAAAAAACCGGCGCGACCTGCATCGCTTACGAGACCGTGCGGGTCAACAACCGCCTCCCGCTCCTCGAGCCCATGAGCGAGATCGCGGGCCGCATGTCCGTGCTGGTGGGGGGATATTTCCTCGCCAAGCACACGGGCGGAAATGGCGTGCTCCTCGGCGGCGTGCCCGGAGTGCTTCCGGGAAAAGTCGTTGTCATCGGTGGAGGCACCGCAGGAGTCAATGCCGCCCGCATGGGCACAGGCGTGGGAGCGGATGTGACCATTCTCGAAGTTGATCTGGAGCGGATGCGTTTCCTCGACATCACCATGAGCACCGCACACACACTCTACTCGAGCGAGGCCAGCCTGCTCGACCTCCTGCCAAGTGTGGACCTCCTCATCGGAGCCGTTCTCGTTCCAGGCGCGAAGGCTCCGAAACTCATCACTCGCGAGATGCTCCGCCTCATGAAACCCAACAGCGTCGTCGTGGATATCGCCATCGATCAAGGTGGCTGCCTCGAAACCTCGCGTCCGACGACACATGACAACCCGACCTTCGTGGAAGAGGGCGTGGTCCACTACTGCGTCGCCAACATGCCCGGCGCTTACGCCCGCACCGCCACGCAGGCACTGACGAATGCGACTTACCGCTACATCGAAACACTCGCGGACCTCTCTCTCGCCGAAGCCTTCGAACGCACACCCGGCCTCCGCGAAGGTCTGAGCATCTACAGGGGAGGCATCACTTGCAAAGTCGTTGCCGAAGCCCACGGCCTCGATTACACGCCATTTGCCGCCACATGACACTCGAACAGGAAATCCACACCATCGGCCGCCGCGCCCGCGAGGCCTCGCGCGCCCTCGCGCGCCTCTCCGCCACACAAAAAAATAAAATCCTCATCGCCATGGCGGATGAACTCGTCGTTCGTTCACCCGAAATCCTGGCCGCCAACGCGGAGGATACCGCCGCCGCTGAAAAAAACGGCCTCACCAAAGCTGCCATCGATCGCCTGCGCCTCACGACGGACCGCATCTCGGGAATGGCCGACGGCATCCGCCAGGTTGCGGCCCTCGAGGATCCTGTCGGAGAAATCCTTCGCGACTGGACACGCCCGAACGGCATCCAGATTCAAAAAATCCGAACACCGATCGGCGTCATCGGCATCATTTACGAGTCCCGCCCTAATGTCACCGCCGACGCCGCCGTGCTTTGCCTGAAAACCGGCAACGCTGTCATCCTTCGCGGCGGCTCCGAGGCTCTTGCCTCAAACCTCGCCATCGCCAAGGCCCTCCAGGCCGGTGGATTTCAAGTCGGACTGCCCGATTTTTCCGTTCAGCTCATCCCTACGAAAGACCGCGAAGCCGTAAAAATCATGGCTGCGATGGACCAGTTCATGAATGTCATCATTCCCCGAGGCGGGCACTCGCTCATCGAGGCCGTTGTCAACGCCGCCCGCATGCCGGTCATCAAGCACTACGACGGCATCTGCCATGTTTTCGTGGACCGGGAAGCCGATCTGCAAATGGCCCTCGATATCGCGATCAATGCCAAATGCCAACGCCCCGGTGTGTGCAACGCGCTCGAAACCCTCCTCGTGCACCGTGACATCGCGCAGGAGTTCCTCCAACTCGCCACACCCGCGATGGATGCCGCCCGCGTCGAGCTCGTCGCCGATCCCGAATCGTTCAAAACCCTCTCCAGCCTGCACTACAAGGCGCTCCGCGAGGCGGATGACACCACCTGGCGCACCGAGTGGCTCGACCTGATCCTCTCCGTCCGAATCGTGGATGACCTCACTGCCGCCATCGATCACATCGAGGCCTTCGGCTCCCACCACAGCGACGCGATCATCACCCGCAATCCCGCCACGGCTGAAACCTTCCTCGCCTCGGTCGATTCTGCCACGGTTTATTGGAACGCCTCCACCCGCTTCACCGACGGCGGCGAATTCGGCTTCGGCGCCGAGATCGGCATCAGCACCGATAAACTCCACGCCCGAGGCCCCATGGGACTCGAGGAACTCACGACCTACAAATACCTCATCCGCGGCGAAGGCCAGATCCGGAAATGAAAACCTTACGCGTCCACTACGAAGGCCGCGTGCAAGGTGTCGGCTTCCGCTACACTGTCAAAAACCTCGCCCGCGAATATGATGTCTCCGGCACGGTTGAAAATCTGCCCGACGGCCGTGTGGAGCTGATCGCCAGCGGCGAAGCTGACGAAGTCGATGCCTTTCTCGAGGGCATACGCGCCAGCCACCTCGCAGGCCATATCGCTCTCGAATCCCCACAACCCATCTCCCGCCCAGCCACACTGCGCGGATTCTCCATCGTGCCATGACCACTCCCGCCGTCCGCATTGAAAACCTCACCAAGATTTTTCCTGTCCCGCTTCGCCGCCAGCGCGTCACCGCCGTGCGCAACATCAGTTTCGAAGTCCGCCCCGGCGAGGTTTACGGCCTCCTCGGCCCGAACGGCAGCGGCAAAAGCACCACGCTCAAAATTCTCCTCGGACTCGTAACCCCCAACCAAGGCCGGGCCATGATTTTTGGACAGGACAGCCGCGACTACCACAGCCGCCGGGATGTCGGATTCCTCCCTGAGAACCCTTATTTCTACAAATTTCTCACCGCCGCCGAGACTCTCCGCTTTTATGGCAAGGTCTGCGGCATGGGAGGAAAAATCCTCAACAAACGCGTCGACGAACTCATCCATCTCGTCGGCCTCGAAGACGCTCGTGACCGCCGCATCGGCGGATTTTCCAAAGGCATGCTCCAGCGCATCGGGCTCGCCCAGGCGCTCATTCAGGATCCCCGCCTCGTCGTCCTCGACGAACCTACCGCCGGCGTTGATCCCGCAGGATCCCACCAAATCCGCGATCTCATCCTTGACCTTAAAAAACGCGGCAAGACCGTTCTGCTCACCTCGCACCTTCTCGAGCAGGTTCAGGAAATCTGCGACCGCGTCGGCATCATGGCCCGTGGTGAAATGATCCGCGAAGGCGCGCTCGCAGACCTCGTCTCGGTGAAAAACCAGACTGAATTCGTCATCGAAAACGCCACCCCTGAAATCCGCTCCCAAATCGAGCACCTGCTCCAAAACTCCCCCGCCAAGCTTCTCAGCACGCGCCAACCCCAACGCTCGCTCGAAAGTGTGTTTTTGGAACTCACCGCTCCCTCCGCTGATCAAAAATGAACCTCTTCATCACCGGCACCGACACCAACGCCGGAAAGACCTTCGTCACGGCACTCCTCACCCGCGCCCTTCGCGGCAGAGGCTTTGAAACCATCGCTCTCAAGCCACTTTGCAGCGGCGAGCGCTCGGATGTCGAAATCCTGCAAGCCGCATCCGACCATTGCCTGTCCCTCGACGAGACAAACCCCATCTGGCTCCGCGAGCCCGCTGCCCCGCTTGTCGCCGCCAGACTCGAAAACCGCACCCTCTCGCTCGACGTGCTTGCTGACTGGTTCCGCGCCCTCTCGGAAAAACACCCCTCACTCCTCGTCGAAGGCGCCGGCGGCTGGCTCGTTCCCATCACGCCCACTGAAGCCATCGCCGACCTCGCCGCCCGCCTTTCGTTGCCGGTCGTGCTCGTCGTCGCCAACCGCCTAGGTTGCATCAACCACACCCTGCTCACGCTCGAGAGCATCCGCGCCAGAGGCCTCCACTGCCCCGGCATCGTTCTCAACACATTCTCCACCAGTGACGATATCGCCACGCGCACCAACCGCGACATCCTCGAGCAAAACACACCGATCCTCCTCGAAGTCCACCCCGGCCAGACCGAAATCCCGCCACCCGAACTCGCCCATTTTCTCTACCAAGCCATAAGCCCCCGCACCTCATGAATCTCCTATTATCCATTCTCCTCGCCTGTGGCGCATCCAGCGCCCTCGCCGCGCCGGGGCTCACGATTTACAATCAGAACTTCGCCCTCGACCTGGATGACGGCGTGAACGTGAACTACGCCAAACTCGGCCCTGTGGTGGCCGAAGCGGAAAAAATCTGCGGAACGAAGCAGGGCTGATATGATCCAAGACTTGCTCAGGGAATTGAATGAACTGGACGAGCGCCCGAACCTGGAAGCCAAGTTGTGCGCGTCCGGTGAGTTGGGTGATTCTTTTTTTGAAACGGTGTGCGCTTTTGCCAACGAGCCGGAACTTGGCGGTGGACAAATCGTGCTGGGTGTAACGAAAAGCCATGAGGATTTAGTTGGCGGCTACGAAGTGCATGGCGTCGAAAACCCCGACAAAATTCTACAAGACATCGCCTCTGGCTGCGCCACGCGTTTCAACCTGCCGCTTCGGCCTCGGCTGCTGAGTGAAAACCATCACGGCAATGTGGTGGTGATCGTTCAAATCGACGAACTCCCCCCGTCGCAGAAGCCGCTCTATTTCCAAAAACAAGGTCTGCCCAAGGGAGCCTGGCGGCGGATCGGCTCGACAGACCAACGCTGCACGGATGAGGACTTGGCCCTGATCTTTGGAAGCCGCCAAGCGGATAGCTACGATCTCACGCTACTTCCTCACGCCATGCTCGATGATCTGGACCCCGAGGCTATCGGGCACTACCGGAAGTTGCGTGCCAAGGTGAATCCTGCGGCGGAAGAGTTGGGCTGGGATGACAATGATTTGCTGCAAGCGCTGAATGCCGTGCGCCAAGAAGGTGGGGTATGGCACCCCACTCTCACTGGCATGTTGTTGTTTGGCAGTCGGAAGGCTCTTCGTAGGGAGTTGCCCACTGTGAGGGTTGATTATATCCGGGTGCCCGGCAAGGAATGGATCGAAGATCCCGAGAAGCGATTTTCCGCAACCGTGGACATGCGAGGCCCATTGCTCCAGATCGTGGACAGGGCGCAGGCAGCGGTGTTGGATGATCTGCCCAAAGGTTTTGCGTTGAAGGAAGGCCAGGTTCAAGCCGAGACGCCCACATTGCCCGCACGGGTGCTGCGGGAAGCCATCGTAAACGCTTTGATGCACCGTTCCTACAAGGAACATCGGCCGACTCAAATCATCCGTTACGCCAACCGCATCGAGATTACCAATGCGGGCTATTCCTTGAAAAACGAGGATTACTTGGGCGAAGCCGGTTCGCAACTGCGCAACCCGAATTTGGCGGCCGTCTTCCACGAGACCAATACCGCAGAAACCAAGGGAAGCGGCATAAGAGTCATGAGGGAACAGATGCGTGAAAGTGGCTTTAGCCTACCCACCTTTGAATCCAACCGTGAGAACAACTCCTTCACAATCCGGCTGCTTCTTCACCATTTCCTCAGAGAGGAGGATTTGCTGTGGCTCAATCATATGCCTTATGATCTCAATGAATATCAAAGATACGCTTTAATTTTCGTGCGCGAACAAGGAGCCATAGACAATCCAACCCTGCGCCAACTGACCGGCGCGGACATTTTAACCGCAAGCCAAGACCTGCGCAAACTTCGTGCATGGGAACTGCTCCGCCAAATGGGCAAAGGCTCCGCCACTTACTACTTGGCCGGTCAAAATTTTCCAAAAGCCATGGAGGAGCATAAGACTTTGCAGCCCGAGCATACGACTTTAGGTGGTAAGCATACGACTTTGCAGGGCGGGCACACGACTTTGCGGGATCAATTGCCTGCCGATCTGAAAGATGCCGTGGGGGGCCTCAGCGGTAGACCAGGACTGAAAATACGCCCTGTGATCCAGCGCCTCTGCAAATGGAGGCAGCTTACGGCGAGCGAAATAGCACAAATTCTTAGCCGCAGGGACTCTGAGGCCATCCGGCGCGACCATCTCAAGCCCATGGTGGAAGATGGAGACTTGGCATACCTCTACCCCGATATGGAGAGACACCCCCAGCAGGCCTATCTGGCTACGGAAAAAGAATAAAATTCTCCGCGCGTTACTTCATAATTATCTAACTAAAAGCACTATATCTTTAATTTTTTTCACGCGTCCAAATTACCGCGCCCATTTTCTCTACTAAGCCATAAGCTCCCGCACCTCATGAATCTCCTATTCCCCATTCTCCTCGCCTGCGCCGCACCACTCGCCCTGGCCGCGCCGGGCCTCACGATTTACAATCAGAACTTCGCAGTCGTCCGCGACACCCTGCCGCTCGACCTCCCTTCCGGCACCAGCGAGCTTGTCTTTGATGGTGCCACCCGCCTCCTCGAGCCGGACTCCGTGATCCTCCGCGATGCCTCCGGCGCCTCGCTGCGCATTCTTGAGCAAAACTACCGCAACGATCCCGTCACGCAGCAGCTCCTGCTCTCGCTCTCCGAAGGAAAGGAAATCGATTTCCAGGTGCGCGAGACCACCAAACCCGACCGCGTCGTGAGGGGAATAATCATCCGCGCCACGCCCGATCAGGCCCCCATCATCGAAGTCGACGGCAAAATCCAATTCAGCCTCCCCGGCGAACCCCTCTTCCCCTCCCTTGGCGACAACACCATCCTCAAACCTCGCCTTGTCTGGAAAATCCAAGCCCCCCAGGCCATAAAATCCCAAGCCGAACTCGCCTACATCACCGGCGGACTCACATGGCAAGCCAGCTACAACATCGTCGCCCCTGAAAAAGGCGACTCCCTCGATATCATCGGCTGGATCACCATGCAAAACCAGTCCGGACGCGATTTCGAGAACGCCAAAATCAAACTCCTCGCGGGGGATGTGAATAAAGTCACCCCGCCCGCCCGTGAAAAGTTCGCAAGGATGGCCGTCACCGCCATGTCCATGAGCGAACCCGCAGTCACCGAAAAACCCTTCGACGACTTCCACCTCTACTCCCTGCAACGCCCCACCACTCTCCTCCATCAAGAAACCAAGCAGGTCGAATTCATCCGCTCCTCCGGCGTCCAATCCGAAACCATCTACACCTACGACGGCGCCGACATCGCCAACTGGCAATCCATCGACCCTGCCTTTCGCCGCGCCAGCGAAGAATTCGGAACCCAAAGCTCCACAAAAATCGCCATCACCCGCGAGTTCAAAAACACCAAGCAAAACAACCTCGGCATTCCGCTCCCGAAAGGCCGCATCCGCTTCTACCGCGCCGATGGAGACACCCTCGAATTCACCGGAGAAAACGAACTCGACCACACCCCCGCCGATGAACTCATAAAAATCCACACCGGCGACGCGTTCGACCTCATCGGCGAAAGAAAACGCACAGACTTCCGTGTCGACACCGCCAACAACTCCGCCACGGAAACCTTCGAAATCACCCTCCGCAACCGCAAAAAAGACCCCGTCACCATCCGCGTCATCGAACACCTCTACCGCTCCGCCAACTGGAAAATCACCGCCAACTCCGATCCCTTCACCAAACCCCAATCCCACCAAATCCAATTGCTCATCCCCGTAAAACCCGGCGAAGAGCGCAAGCTCACCTACACCGTGAATTACACTTGGTAGCCCCCCCAATTTCAAGCCCACGCGGGAAAACCAAATTATGCCTATCGAACGCAGAGCTTATCCGCATTTTTTGGCAGAGATCCGAAAAGTGCGCCCCCCGGGACTCGAACCCGGAACCAATTGATTAAGAGTCAACTGCTCTACCATTGAGCTAGGGACGCGTGAGATTTGGGTGGCTTTCGGTCTATTTCATCCGGAGCCGGTTTGATTTTGTAAAGCAGAGCAGAGGTGTGCTTGCGGACAAACCAAGGGGGAAGAAAATAAGTTCGCATGGTGGAGGATGGCAAGCAGAAATAATTTTCAGAAATGGCGCGCCTTGGGCGCAGATAGGGCCAGCGTGGCAGAAGCTCGAATGGAAAAAGTGCTCACGGAGCTGCGAACAGCGCGAAAAGTGAGGGTATCTGTTGGCCGTGGCGTGATGAGTTTTGCAGATGCTGCATCGGTGTGGGAGGTCAGGGTAAAAGCCGATCCCGATTTGGCGGATCGAACCAAGGAATTCTATTTTTATGGTCTCGCAAAGTTGCGCAAGTCATGGCTTGAAATGGACCAATTTTCTGCAGAAAAATCACGCGCGGAGAGATTGAAACATGGCGTGAGCGCATGCTTAAAAGCGCACCCTATGTGCCACCGAAAGCAAAAACGGCGATGCGAAACTCAACAGGATGCCGTCGCACAACAACGGCGCGCTCGGCTGCTGTTCTCAGGGCAGTCTTGGATATTGCGCTCGCAATCCGGCTAGACCATCTGGTGTCAAAGTTGGCAAGGAAAATGGCGATTCCCACTTTGTCGCGCTGAGCGGAATGCCCTCGGGCTTTGGCCGGTCCATCTTTTGAAAGCTGCTGAAAAAACCGCTGGTTCGCCATAGCCACAGGCCTGACCGACTTCGGCAATCGTGAGCTGATTTTCCTGAAGAAGCATTTCAGCTCTTCGGCGCCGATTTTGAATCAATACTTCACCTGGCGAGCAACCAATCGCAGATTTTACCGCACACTCAAACGAACGCCGCGACATTCCTGCAATCTGCGCCAATCCCCCAGCATTGATGCTGCTGTCCGGGTGACTTCGCAGATACGCTATCGCCCGCTTAACTCCGGACGCTGCGTGCATACTGCTCTCCCGCTCGTGAAGCAGCGCAGGGATCGCAACATTCCGACGCGAGATTCTGGATTTTCCCTCCAGCATCCTCACCATCAATCTCCCAGCCTCCTCGCCCATCTTTTCCAAAGGAAGCTCGAAGCTGGAAATCTCAATGCCCGCCTGCAGGGATTCCATCCGCAAATTGCCGATACCAATGACGCTCAAATCCTGAGGAACCCGTAACCCTAATTCCCGAGCTGTTAAAATCGCCATTCGCGCCAGCCTGTCATTCAGACAAAGAATACCCGACGGTCGGAAAAGGGATTGGAGGAAATTTTTCAGCAAGCCGCTGCTCAATCCGTTGCATAGACTGACTTCAAAACCCTGCCGTTTGCATTCCTTCACAAATGCTTCCCCAAGCCCGATGGTTCCCAGAGGACTCGCCGCTCCAAGATAGGCCAGCGATTTCACTCCGCTCTCCGTAAACACCCGCGCAGCCTCTTTGCCCATGCCCTGCAAGTCGTGAGAGATAGATGGCGCATCGATACCCACACCTGACCCGAGTTGAATAATCTGCACGCCGCTGCCATGCAGCGATTCGAGCCAGCGATTGCTGATAAATTCTCCGATCGCGCCAGCAAGTTGACCAGACTCCGCCAGTTTCCGCAGCGTGCCCTCGTAACCGCCGCTATGAATCAAAAGCTCGATGTTTTTGGAATTTTGAAATGCCTTGCGAACCCCCTGCACCAAAGGAATCTCCCGCTCACTGATCATCGGCAAAGCTAAAACAAGCAACTTTTTAGAGTTAACTACAGCGATTGATCCCTTTTTCTTGGCCATTTTTCGCATATTCACAAATATTATTTACGCTTCTTCACAAGGACAAGTCTGAATGACCTGCTACTTTACATGACATGAAAAAAGCGCTCATCACTGGTATAACTGGACAAGACGGATCGTATCTGGCGGAGCTTCTGCTGGAAAAAGGCTACGAAGTTCACGGCATCATCCGGCGCGCTTCGACATTCAACACAAGCCGCATCGACCATCTTTACTCCGATCCCCACATCAACGGAACCCGTCTGTTTTTGCATTACGGCGATCTGGCCGACTCCTCGCAGATGATGAAATTGCTCTATGATTTGCGACCCGACGAAATCTACAATCTCGGCGCCCAGAGCCATGTTCGCGTTTCCTTTGATGTGCCGGAATACACCTGCGATGTCACGGGCGTGAGCACCGTTCGCCTCCTCGAAGCGATCCGCGAATCGGGATTAACACGGGATGTGCGATTTTACCAAGCATCCTCCTCGGAGATGTTTGGCAAAGTGCATGAAGTGCCCCAAAGGGAAACAACACCATTCCACCCACGCTCACCGTATGGATGCGCGAAGGTTTTTTCCTACTGGCTCACAGCCAACTACCGGGAGGCCTATCACCTTCACGCCTCGAATGGCATTCTGTTCAATCACGAAAGCCCGCGCCGTGGAGAAACATTCGTCACCCGCAAGATTACCCGCGCCGCAACCCGCATCAAAATGGGACTTCAAAACGAACTCTTCCTCGGCAATCTCGATGCGCAGCGCGACTGGGGTTATGCCAAGGAATACGTGGAGGTCATGTGGTTGATGCTGCAACAAGACAAACCCGATGACTACGTCTGCGCGACCGGAGAAACCCACACGATCCGCGAATTCTGTGAGGAATGCTTCGGCCTTTTGGGATTGGACTGGCAGCAATACGTGAAACACGACGCCCGCTACGAACGCCCGAGTGAAGTCGATTTGCTGATCGGCGATCCCGCCAAATTGAAGCGTCAAATCGGCTGGGAACCAAAGGTGAAATTCAAAGAACTCGTTAGGATCATGACGGAAGCCGATCTTGAACTCGCCCGCCGCGAAATGGCCTATCAGAGCATCGGCATGGGAACCGACGGAAACATAACCCCTCCGTAAAAGATTCGCCATGGATTCATCAACCCGCATTCATGTTGCCGGACACGGCGGAATGGTTGGCTCGGCCATCGTTCGCGCCCTACGGCTTCAGGGGTTCAACAATCTGCTTCTACAGACCCGCTCGGAACTCAACCTCTGCGAGGTCTCGGATGTGCGGGCATTTTATGAACGCGAAAAACCGGAATGCGTCATCATCGCAGCCGCGCGGGTCGGAGGCATCCATGCGAACAGCGCCTACCCCGCCGAGTTCCTCCACGAAAACCTCTCCATCGCGCATAACCTCATCCATGAATCCTGGCGGCATGGCGTGAAGCGCTTACTTTTTTTAGGAAGTTCCTGCATCTACCCCAAGTCCGTTCCTCAACCGATGACCGAAGAGAGCCTGTTGACCGCGCCGCTGGAGCCGACCAACGAAGCGTATGCCATTGCCAAAATCACCGGCCTCAAACTCTGCCAGTATTACCGGCAGCAATACGGCGTGCTCTTTCACTCAGCCATGCCGACCAACCTCTACGGGCCTGGCGACAACTATCACCCCGAGAATTCCCATGTCCTGCCAGCGTTAATCCGACGCTTTCACGAAGCGGCTCAAAACAAATCCCCGCGCGTCACGCTTTGGGGAACCGGCATCGCCCGCCGCGAATTTCTCCACGCTGACGATCTTGCAGAAGGGCTCCTCAACGTGCTGCAACTCCACAACCCGCCAGATTGGATCAACATCGGATCTGGCAGCGATGTGACGATTCGCGAACTGGCGGACATCGTAGCACGCGTCACCGGCTTTTGTGGGGAAATAGATTGGGACTCGTCAAAGCCCGACGGCACCCTGCGCAAGCTGATGGACAGCACAAAGGTCCTCTCCACTGGTTGGCGCCCCAAATACCACCTTGAAAGCGGCATCCGCCACGCTTACGCGGACTTCCTCCGAGTCAACCAATTCGGCTTGATTCGGGAGGTATAGCGCGCGTTCGCATCGAACTTGCCGAGTCGAAACTCTCTGCATCATGCAACCCTGAGAGCGCTCGAGATCATACAGAACCACCCATTCCACTCTCAAAAAGAACGGGGTTTGTGAGCGATCCGATACCCTCGATTTCAATAGTCACTTCATCCCCTTGTTTAAGCCACACAGGCGGATTGGACGCCATTCCAACACCATGCGGTGTGCCGGTGAGAATGACCATTCCAGGCAGAAGCGTGGTGCTGCCGCTCAGGAATTCAATGATCGCCGCGACATCGAAAATCATGTCATCGGTATTCCAATCCTGAACTGCATTGCCGTTCAGAATTGTGCGAATGGCCAGTTTGTTGGGATTCGGAATTTCCTCGCGGGTCGCGAGGCAAGGACCCATGGGCGCGAAGGTGTCAAAGGTCTTGCCACGGCACCACTGGCTGCCGCCCCATTTGATCTGCCAATCGCGCGCGCTCACGTCATTGGCACAGGTGTAGCCCAGCACATGATCGAGGGCGTTGGCACGGGTGGCGTTTTTGCATTTCTTGCCGATGACAATCGCCAGCTCGCATTCATAGTCAACCTCGTGGCTGGCCAGATGCACAGGTATCTCGATCGGATCGCCCGGATGCTGCAGCGCGGCTGGGGACTTCATAAATAGAACGGGGCGTTCGGGAATCTTGGCGCCAGTCTCCTCGGCGTGGCGTCGATAATTCAAGCCGATGCAGAAAATCGCCTTTGGCTCGATGGGGGCAAGAAGCTTGACGATATCTGCGGCTTCGCCTGAAGGCTTGGGATGATCGTAAATGCATCCATCGAGCCGCTCGCACCTACCGTCTGGGTGTTGGATAGCATAGTGAATCGAATGGGTTTTGTCAGAGTAGCGAATGATTTTCATAGGTTTTGAAAGAGGTTCCGGAGGAGAGTGGTTTCGGAGATATTGTCGCAGCGGTTGCATCCCTCCCAGTCGATCCAGACATATTCCAGGCAGATCCAGCCATCATAGCTGCGGGTGGCGAGTCTGTTGTGGACGGTGCCAAAGTCGATGGTGTTCTCGGAGACCGGAGCTTGAAGACGGGCATTGGCTGCGCCTCTGGCATGGAAATGGCCTGTATGGTCGAGCAACGGGTGGATGTCGGCGTTTGAAAACCCAGCGTAGATGAAATGTCCGTAGTCGAGGGTGAGGGTCACATTGCCGGACAACTTCACGAAGTCTTGAGCCTTGACGGGAGTTGCCGCGATGGATCCGATATGGGCCTCGACCGAATAGGACAGTCCGGAATCGGCCGCAACTGCTGCGCGCCGCGAGGACTCTTCGGCGGCCAGCTTGAAGGAATCCTCGTCGGAGACTCCCTTGAAAGAAACTCCCGGGAGTCCGGTCAGGTGGCTTGAACCGCAGGCGAGGGCGAAATCGACCGCGCGGCGGAACATCTCGAAGCCTGCCTCCCTCTGCGTCTTATCAGGATGGTTGGCGGCACGCTCATCGTGTGTAGCTCCGGTTTGGAGGAAAACATCGGAGGCCGTGAGCCCAAGATCGCCAAGGCGAGCCTTGAGCTTCGATCCCTCTGCAGCCTCGCGGCCCTCCACTTGCTCGGGCCGGATGTGGCTGCGTCCAGTGAAGAACCCGATATCCACTCCTTCCACGCCCAGCATGGAGATCAACCTGCAGGCGTCCTCGTGTTTGAGAAGAGGAAAAGTAAAGTCGGCGCAGGAGAGAGGGATTTTTTTCATTTAGAGGAAACGGAATTCTTGAAACTCTTGCCGCAGATTCTGCGCGCGGCCTCTTCGGCGGCGAGGCGTTGGAGTTCACCCACACTGTCCGCGCTGAACCATGCGGTATGCGATGTGAGAAGGGCGTTGGGTGCTTGGCGAAGAGGATGGTCGCCTTCCAGCGGTTCGCTTTCGAAAACATCTATGCCGGCCGCGAAGGGAGTGCCCTTTGTGAGCGCATCGGCCAAGGCGCGCGTGTCGATAAGCCCGCCACGGGCTGTATTCACGATGATGGAGTGAGGCTTCATGGAAGCCAGTCGCGAGGCATTCACAAAGTGCCGTGTTTCGTCTGTGAGCGGGAGGTTGAGCGAGAGGATATCGGCTTGGGCGAACAATTCCTCCACCGAGAGTTTGGTGACACCGGCTTTTTCAAAAACCTCGGCGGGAACAAACGGATCGTAGGCCGCTGGCTTGCAGCCGAAGGCCACAGCCCGCGAGAGGACTCCGCGGGCAATGCGTCCAAAGCCAGCGGTGGCAAAGGTCATCTTGCGCAGAGCGGGCATGTTTTTCGCGGGTGGAGTGATGCTCCACTCGCCGGAGCGAACGCGCGCATCGGTGGTTCCCAGCTGCCGAACAAGGGAGAGAGCGAGGGAGAGCGTGTGGTCGGCGACTTCGTCGATACAGTAGTCGGGCACATTCGCCACAGGAATCCCGGCGGTGGCTGCGGCCTTGAGGTCGATGGTGTCGACCCCGATGCCATAGCGAACAAGGCCCTTGCAGTTTTTCAAGGCAGATATGACCTCGGCATTGATAGGTGCCCATTGTGCGATGACGACATCGGCCTCCACGCAGAGGGCAATAACCTCGGCGGGTGTTTTGCACTGGCCAGAGCGGAGTTCTCCGCCGACGGCTTCGATGATTTGGCGCTCGGAGTCGATATTGGCAAATCCGTAGTCGGTGATGCAGACGAGTGGTTTTTTCATTTAAGGTAGTCGTGAAGGATTTCGCCGACGACAAGGGTGAATTCGGCCTTCCAGTAATAGCCCTCCAGTTCCTCGACAACAGGGAGGCGGTGGAGCGGCGCTTGGGCGTTGGGGCGGAGATCCACAGTGCAAGGGCCTCGCCAGCACTCGTGGATCTTCACATCAGCCAAGCGGCGGCTAGTGATCTGGCGCACGGCGCACTCGCCGTTGATGTGCTGGAGAACCTTATAATTCAGATTCAGCGAAAAATCGAACGCGCTGCGCTTGAGGTCCTCGATCGCACCACGTTGTTGTTTATAAGCCATCGTGCCTGTGCAGCATTCGATCCCATTGCGCTCGAGGATACCGACGATGAGGTCGCTGCGATACTCGATGCGCGGATTTCCCCACTTTTTGGGCTGACCGTGCACCTCGCGCCCCTGGGTAAGCCCGCCGTCACTGTTCAGGAAAAGAAACGGAGAAAATCCGCCGACCGCCTTGCCCGGGAGTTCCGCGCCAAGCATGACATTGCACTCGCCGTAGCGACCTAGCCAATCCACATCGCCCATGTTGTAAATGTGAACGAGGACTTGATCGCTGATGGCTTGGAGGGGATCCGGCAGCATTCGCTGAACGGCCTCCGGAGTGGTGCGGTAAACGAGCGTGAGAACCTCGACCTCGCGAAAGGTAAAGGGAAACGGCGTGACAAGAGGGGCCTCAGTGGGCGTGGACCAATGGACGGGATTCATAAAAGTTTCAGCAGGTGTGCATGAAGCCGCCGCACACATTGATGTGCTGGCCGGTGATGAATTCCGCCTTGGGACCGGCAAGGAAAATGATGAGATTCGCGATATCCTCGGCCGTGCCGAGGCGGCGCAGCGGGGTTTGGTTTGTCCATACCTCGGCGAGTTGCTCTGCTGTCTTGCCGGTGATCCTCGCGAGTTCAGCAAAATTTTGCTCCCACATCGGAGTGATCACGACCGCCGGGCTGACGGTATTGACCCGGATATTCGATGGCCCATAAGCCAGCGCGAGGGATTCGCTCACACTCACGACCCCAGCCTTCGCAGCCGCATAGTGGGCGGAGAGGGCGCGGCCCTTGCGGGAGGCGTTGGAAGCGAGATTGATGATCGATCCACCGCTGCCTTGGGATTTCATGGCTTCCCCAGCGGCGACACCGATGAAGAAGAGCGAGCGCAAGTCGATTTCGAGAACCTCGTCCCACTCTTCGGCGGTAATCGTGTGGATATTGTTGAAATGGCAGACCCCGGCCGAACTCACGAGCACATCGATCGAGCCTGCCTTGTCGAGGGCTTCGGAGACTGCAGACTGGGCCGCTTCCGAGGGACGCAAATCGCGAACGACCGCAAAGTGTTCCTCCCCTCTGGGAGATGCGAGCGAGGCGAGGACTTCCTTGGAGCGCTGTTCTTGACGGTCAACCAGAATGACCCGTCCACCAAGCGATGCAAATTGCTGGGCGCAGGCCAGGCCGAAGCCGCTGCCTCCGCCAGTGATGAGGATGTTTTTATTGAGAAATTCCATAATCAGGAGAGCTTGTATTTTTTGACGGTTTCTTCGCGCACGGTTATGCCGAGGCCAGGCGTTTCGCGAACGCCAAGGAGCCCGTCCCTCTGTTCCCAAGGGTCGGAAACGAGTTCATGCTGCATAGGCGAGGGATGAGGCTTGAAGTCCATCGCGGCGCCGGATGTGTAGGCGGCGAGAAGATGGACGCCAACGGCACTATTGATAGCGCTGCTCCAAGTGTGGGTGGAATATTTCAGGTGGTTCGCTTCGACCATGGCGACCGTCTTGAGACAACCTGTGACGCCGAGGCAGCGGCCGGGATCCACTTGAACGACATCCACCGCACCGGCGGCGATGAGGCGGCGGTAGCCTTCGGGCGTCCACTCTTGCTCACCGGTTCCGATCGGTGTGGCGATGGCGGCGCGAAGCGCGGCATGGGCGGCATAGTCCCAAGGCGGAAGCGGTTCCTCGATCCAGAGTGGGCGAAACGGCTCCATCTCGCGAATCCGGCGGATCGCAGTGTTTACATCCCACCGAGTGCGGGCGGCGAGGATATCGAGGACGAAGTCACCTTTTTCGCCCATGATGCCTCGAATGCCCTCGGCTAAACGCATGTCGCGATCACGGTCTTCTCCAAGGACGGGTCCCGGGCGGGCACCCCAACCGCCTTTGACGATTTTGTAACCCCATTCGCGGAAGGTGGTGAACTCGCGGAGACACCAGTCGATGTCGTCCATGTTGAGATGGATGCAGGCCATGACCGGGATCGCATCCCGCTTTTTTGCGCCGAAAATTCGGCACAGGGGCTGCCCGAGGAGTTTGCCCTTGGCATCCCATAGAGCCGTGTCAATCGCGCTGATTGCCATGGCCGCTACGCCCTCGCGTCCATACCACCACACATGAGCCACCATTTTTTCCCAAAGGCGCTCGGAATCCAGCGGCGACTCCCCGATCAGTAGCGGTGCCAAACCTTCCTCGCCGATGGTTTTGACAGCTTTCGAGCATTCCGGCCACATGGTAATCGCTTCGCCCCAACCAACCGTGCCATCGGTGAGTTCGATACGGGCCACGGCAATGTGGCGCATGCGGTTATGGTCGTGAGGCTCAGGGTAGGTGAGCGGGGTGATCCGCAAGGATTTGATGCTAGACATAAAAAATCAGAGTTGAGCCAACCAGCCACCATCCACCGTGATTGTGGATCCATTGACGTAGGCGCTTTCCTTGGACCCAAGAAAGAGATACGCGGCCTTGAGATCTTCGGGTTGGCCAAAACGGCCAAGGGCACAGCGGCTTTGAAGGAAGGGGTTTGCGATTTCAGGTGTGGTCGAGGCCTCGTGGTTGATTTCGGTGTGAATCCATCCAGGGGCTACGGCATTCACATTGATTCCAAGGCGTCCGAGCTCCAGGGCCATACCCTGCATGAGGGCCTGCAGACCGCCCTTGGTTGCGCAGTAATGAGTCTGCGTGGGATTCGAGCGAACTGCACCAACGCTCGTGGTAAAAATGATCCGGCCGCCTCGGCCTTGCGAGACCATGATTTTTGCGGACTCTTGAGAAACATAAAAAGCACCATCGAAATTGATGCCGACATGTTTTTTCCAATCCCCATCGGTGAGTTCTAAAAACGGCTTGAAATCGCAAATGCCGGCATTGCAAACGACGATGTCGATGCCGCCAAGGAGTTCTGCGGCCCGGCGGGTCATCGCACGCGCAGCGGCGGCATCTGCCACATCGGCATCCAAGGCGTGAGCTGAGATGCTGAAGCGGTTTGCAAGGTCTTTGGCAGCGGCTTGAAGGCGGTCCGGATCGCCAAAGCTATTGAGGACGACATGGCATCCCGCTGAGGCGAAGGCTTCTGCTGCTGCCAGACCGATGCCACGGCTTGCGCCCGTGACAAGAACATTTTTTCCAATCGAGTTATATATCATTGAGTTACTTGAAAGTTGGCGCGCCCTATCTCACTTAAAGCTCAACGTATTTTTTCCCATCGCAAGCCTTCTGCGTAGGAAGTGCACTACGGTGCCAACCAAAAGAATCAGCCCGGCGATGTAGGTCGATGGTTCGGGCACGGGGATGATCTCGTTGGCGAACGATCCAGAATCGAACTGGTAGGCCGTTCCAAGGAAGCTGTTATTGTCCAATGAACTGTAAAAGCTGATTCTATCAAGCTCCGAATTTGTCAAGGTGCGATTAAAATAGATTTGATCCGTGTTGTTTCCATTCCCTCCACCCCAAAGCGTTGTGCCCGACCAATTATAAATTTTTAGGTTGTAAAGACCCATCACCAGGTTCGAAAAAGCTGCCGCCACACTACCAGTGCCAAGATCCAAGATCGAATCTCTACTCAGAGTGAGGGCGCCCACCGTGCCGTTGTAGGTGCCGCTGAAGGCCAGACCGGCCACTGTGGTCGATGTGCTGTTGAGCGTGACATCTTTGCCGTTTATCGCATCGTCGGCAGTGACTAACAGCGAGCCGCCATTGACGATAACCACTGCGTTTGAGCCGAAGGCATTGGCATTGGCGGCATTGAGCGTGCCGGAGTTGATCGTGGTGGGGTTGGTGTAGGAGTTCGAGCCGCTGAGGATCAGTGTGCCAGTGCCGTTTTTGGTGACACCGCCGGTGCCAGATACTGCGCCGGAAAGTTCCAGCGTATCTCCAGCCTCCACCTCGAAGGTCGCGTTGTTCACCGTGATAGCGCCACTGGCGGTCACATTCTGAGTGGCCAGCACATTGTAAACGCTCATCGAGTTGGCCATTGTTCCGGTCGTGTCGAGCTTTAGCAGCGAAGTTCCGTCGGTTTGGAAGATGGTTCCGCTGCCGGCAGCGTTGGCGTGGCCGATGACGAGTGTGCCGGTGTTGAGTGTCGTTCCGCCAGAGTAGCTGCTATTGCCGTTGAGAGTCAGGGAAGTGGCTCCATTTTTTATCA
>JBIIPZ010000009.1:0-83923 GCA_044342325.1 Terrimicrobiaceae bacterium | reverse complement strand
GGCATAGGCCGCGGTTAAAGCATCACTGCGGTTGTAGGCCAGCGTGCCATTGTTGGTAACCCCGCTTGTTGTGGCAATGGAACCTGTCGATCCACCATTACCTATCTGGAGTGTGCCACTATTGATCGTCGTCGCTCCGGCGTAGGAATTATTTGCAGCGAGAGTTAATATTCCGGCACCGCTCTTGGTTAAGGCACCGTTCCCTCCGATCACACCATAGAAAGAAGAATTGCTGGAGGACTCTGAGGTCAGAGTGAAGCCAGTGCCGAGGGTTAGGTTTCCGCTACCGGCAATTGAGCCGATAGTTATATTGGCTCCGATTTCGAGCGCGCCATCATTAACGGTAGTAATTCCTGTGTAGGATGCTGAACCCGTGATTTTTAGGTTTCCTACTCCATCCTTCGTCAAGCTGCGCGAGCCACCGCTTTGGGATATTCCGTTAAGGGTAAGCGTATTGTTTGCTGATGTGCCGACATTGATTGTCGCGTTGTCGGCGAGTGTGGTCGTTCCGTTGAATAAAACATTGCCGGTTTGGCTGGCATTGTTGGAAGTCAGCGTGAAGGTGGTGTCGGATAAATTGAGATTGCCAAAAGTGATGAGAGGCACCACTCCTCCAGATCCCGCAGCGCTATTGTGAATGGATGAGGCGGCTTGAACCATGATGTTGTTGCCATAGTTGTTAAAGTTGGAGGCAAAGCTCAAGGTTCCGCCGTTCATGGTGATGGTCGCTCCAGTTCCGCCGAATGTATTTGCATTGCTACCTCCCCTTAGTGTGCCGCTGTTGATAACGATTGAGGAGAGAGTGTTTGCGTTATTACTCAATTGAAGAGTTCCCGAGCCGTTCTTTGTAAGTGTTCCACCTGCGTTGTTGAGGGCCGTGCCGAACGTGACCGCGTTGGATCCTGTATCAAACTTGAAATCCTGCCCACCAGCCGTGCTGAAGCGTGAGGACAGGTCGGTCGTTACATTCCCCCATTGGAGCGTGCCGCCGCCGAAAGAAATCGTGCCGGAGGTGCCGAGAGCACTGGCATTGCGGATCTGGAGCGTTCCGGCATTGATCTCAGTGCCGCCGGTGTAGCTGTTTGCCACGCCGATGGTGAGGTTGCCTGTGCCGTTTTTGATGAGGGCGCCGGAGCCGGTGATATTCGCACTGAAGTGGGTGCCTTGGGTGATGTCGTCGGAGCGATTGAACACCAGAGAGCCGTTGTTGTTGATCGCGCTGGTTGTGGCCAGCGATCCGCTCGTGCCGCCGTTGCCGATTTGAAGAGTTCCGGCGTTGATCGTGGTTGCGCCGGTGTAGCTGTTGGCGGCCGAAAGGATGAGGGTGCCAGTGCCATTCTTTGTGAGGCCAGCTGAGTTTGAGGAGTCGAGCGCTCCGGCAAAGGTCATATTGTTCCCGTTGGTGTCTATCAGGATCGCGGAGGCGCTGTTCTTGAGACGAGAGGAGATGTCGGCGGTGATGCCTGATCCGTATTGGAGGGCGCCGCCGCCAAAGGTGATGTTGCCTGTGGAGCCGAGTCCATTGGCATTTCCGAGGACGAGCGTTCCGGCATTCAGCATCGAGCCGCCGGAGTAGGAATTGCTTCCAGAGAGGATGAGCGTGCCGGTGCCATTTTTGGTGAGGGCGTAGCCTGTGCCCGAGATGGCACCGCCGACCGTGAAGTTGCCAGCCGCAACCGTGACGATGCGGGAGGCGCTCATCGCCACCGACCCCGTGCCGAGATTCAGATCATTCGTGCCAGCGAAGGAAAAATCGCCGTTCCAGTTCTGGGCATTGTTGTTCGAGAGCGTGATGGCTCCGGCACTGGTGTTGTCAATCGCGCCGCCTGCAATGGTGAAGGTGCTGCTGCCAAGCGCTGTGGCATTGTTGATGTTGATCTGGCCGGCGCTGAGTGTGGTCGTGCCCGAATAAGAGTTGCTGCCCGAGAGGGTGAGCGTGCCGCTGCCGGTTTTGGTGAGCCCACCAGAGCCGCTGATCCCGCCGGAGAAGGTGGTGGCCCCTGAGGCATTGCTTGTGAGTGTGTAGCTGCCAAGGGTGATGCTGCCTGCTCCGGCGATGGTGCCGACCGTTTCGCTCGCGCCGAGGTTCAAGACCGCCCCACTGGCGACGCTCACCGCTCCGCTGTCCAAAATCGCGCTGCCTCCGGCGAGAGTGAGCGTGCCTGCGGAGATCGTGGTGGTGCCAGAGTAGGAATTGCTGCCCGAGAGAGTTAGTGTGCCCGTGCCGGATTTGACGAGTCCTCCGCTGCCGCTGACCGCTCCCGAGAGGAGGCCGTTATTGTTGCCAGTGAACGTCTGATCAAAGCCGCCGTTGTTCACTGCCCCGGAAATGGTGAGGTTGGCCCCGTTGGCCGCGAAAGACTGCGCACCGCTTGCTGTGAGATCTGTTGCGACGGTTTGGCTATAGCTGGAGTCGTTGGAAACGCCGGTAGAGACAATGGTCAGGCTTGTGCCGTCCACCGTGTAAGAGCCGGAGGCATTTGCCGTGAAGGTGAAGCCCAAAACCGAGGTGAGTTGACTATCGTTCGTGCTGACGCCCCCGCTGCCGGTAAATTCGATCGGAGAACCATTGGAGGGGATGCTATTGGATTCCCACTGCGCCGCTGTTGACCAATTGCCGGTTCCCGTGTTCCACACACCAGAGGCGCTCGGAGCAGCGTAGGAAAGCGTGATATTGCCACCCGAGAGTGAAAGCGAAAAGGCACCAGTGAAACCGCTGAACCCACCTGTGCCATTGACGGCTCCGGAGTTGATCGTGAAGTGATCGGCGTCAAAGCCGCTGACGCTCGCGAAGCTCGCAATCGTCCAGGAATAGCTCGAACCCGAGCTGAAATTAATGGCCGTGCCGTTGGAATCGGGGCTGATACCGGAAAGTGACCAGAGGTTGATATTGAATTTGTTGCCCGAAGTGGCCCCGATCGTGAGGGTGCCGGCGGAGGAAATCAAATCCCAGCCAGTGCCGGCAGTGGATGTGGCATCGTAAATTTGCCAGTTGTAGTTGCCCCCACCGTTCCAGACGCTATCGCCCAAGGTGAGGGTGCCGGGGCTGGTGCCGGGGTTAATAGTGCCGCCGGAGTTGATCGTCAGCGCACCGCCGGTGCCGGACCCCATGAGTGTTCCGCCGGAGTTGACGGTGATGGCCGAGGCTGTGTTCGTGCCATTGAGGACAAGCGTGCCAGCGTTGACCGTGGTGGCGCCAGAGTAGGTGTTGGAGGCGGAGAGCGTGAGGGCCCCGCTGCCGCTCTTGGTGAGGCTGCCGCCGGAGCTGGTGAGAGCACTGGCGAGCGTGACATTGTTGCCATTGGTATCGATCTTGTAGGCTTGGCTTGCGGCGCTGCTGAAGCGGGCGGAGAGGTCCGTCGTGATGCCGCTGCCGTATTGGAGCGTGCCGCCGCCGAACGAGATAGTGCCAGTAGTGCCCAAGCCGTTGGCATGGCCGAGAACGAGGGTTCCTGCATTCAGGACCGAGCCTCCGGAATAGGAGTTGCTGCTGGAAAGCGTCAGTGCGCCGCTGCCGTCTTGGATAAGAGAGCCGCTGCCCGTGATAGCAGAGGCGCTGAAGTCGGTGCCTTGCGCCACGGCGTTGCTGCGGTTGAAAGTCAGCGTCCCATTGTTCGTGATCGCGCTGCTGGTCGAGAGCGTGCCGGTCGTGCCACCCGCACCGATCTGGAGGGTTCCAGCATTGATCGTTGTTGCACCGGTGTAGGTATTGCTCCCCGAAAGGACCTGTGTGCCGCTTCCATTTTTGGTCAGGGTCATGCCAGCGGCTCCGTCGCCAATGACGCCGTTGTATGACTCGTTAGCCCCCGCGCCCAGATTAAGGGTCAGCGAAGTGATGCTGCCGTAGCCAGTGGAGATCAGTGAGGAAAGGTCTCTTGCTCCGGCACCGCTGGAAAGTCCCCCAAAGGTGGGAGTCGTGTATCCAGTGAGATCGATCGAGCCGACCCCGGAGGTGTTCAAGGCACTGTTTTGAAGGGCGAGATTATTGAGAATAACCAATGTTCCAGCCGAAACCAATGTCGAGCCCGTGAAAGTCCCGGCTTCTGTCAGTCGCAATGTGCCAACCCCGTTTTTGGTCAGGCCATAGCTGCCTCCAACCGCTCCGAGAATCAGATTGTTTTCAACTCGCGAGCCAACATCGAAAATGGCGTTTCCTGTCAGCGTGGTTGCTCCGAATGTGATGTTGCCCGTGTTTGTTCCTGCAGGTGCAGTAACACTGAGAGTATGTGCGCCAATCGAGAGCGTTCCCAATGTGTAACTCGAAGCTCCAAGGTTAGTGCTATTATTGTTAAGAATGGAAAAATCACCGTTAACAGTAGTGTTTCTCCCCAAGTTTAGGACAACATTACTCGCAAACGCCAGTGTGCCACTGTTTAGGAAAAGACTTGAGGCTCCGGAGCCTAAACCGCCTGCATTATTCCCGGCGCGCAGCGTTCCCCCGTTTACAGTCACATCGCCTGTGTATGTCCATGTTCCACCGGATTGGAGGCGAAGGGTGCCTGTTCCGTTTTTAATCAACCCGCCAGCTCCAGTAAGGGTGCCAATATCTACCGCCCCGGCTCCGTCCGTCGTAAGATTGTAGCCTTGGTTATCGACTATGATGCCGCCAAAATTGGCATTATTGTTGGAATCCAACAACCTACCTGAATTCACAGTCCAAGTCTGATCGGCTCCGAGTGCAACGGAAGCTGCAATGTTGAAACTGACTGTTGCGGTGCTCATGTCGATACCTGAAGCACCAATAGTTAAAAAAGCTCCTGCAGTGCTTGCGATTGTCGACACCCCGGTGGTGGGATTGGTTATTTTTATCCCATTGAATGTCAGATTTCCTCCAAGAGCCGTTGATCTGGCAGCCGTGATGGTATTATCCCACACTGCAATATCACCTGATCCAGGAACCACGCCTCCACTCCAACTCGTGGTAAGATTCAGTGCATTTGTGTTATTTGCCTTAATGATATCAGCAGCATGGATTGAAGCCAGGGCTGAAAAAATCAAAACCAAGTGAGCAAAGGCAACAATCCAGCGGCCAAAAAAGCGGCCACCAAACAACTGGCAACATGCCGACCGGAATCCCGTGCCGGGCAACAATGAAGTGGCCCCCGTCGTTGTGTGGGTTGCGATTTCAAACATCGTCGAGAAGGGATTTATGGGATCGGGGGAGGGGTTGGACATATTTCCAAGAGGGGGTTGCTAGAAGATTAATACAATGCTTTGCATTTTTGTCAATAGATTTTGTGGAATGAAAAATAACTTCTTCAAAACTGTGCTATCTGAATTTGGAACTGGGTGCGATATTACTCGACCGGATTAGCAGCAGGAGGTGCCGGCGCGGTTGATTCCGGAGATGATTGGGTGGGAAAATCAGGCCTATCCGCCTTGATACCAACGATCACAACTGTTGTGGACTCGCTGTTTTGACGCCGCAGATTGACGAGAATGCGCGCTTTGCCCATGGATTCCGCGAAGGCCTGCAGATCCTCCGGGGTGCC
Organism: Terrimicrobiaceae bacterium; assembly: GCA_044342325.1. Classification (GTDB taxonomy): domain Bacteria; phylum Verrucomicrobiota; class Verrucomicrobiia; order Chthoniobacterales; family Terrimicrobiaceae; genus UBA967. The sequence continues at coordinate 78,431 of JBIIPZ010000009.1, read as the reverse complement.
ATCGGCGCCATTGAAGGAGATTTTGACATTGGGAGCGAATGCGAAGGTTGCCTCCTCCTCGCCGCGAGGCGGTAATTTGATTGTAATAGAAGTATCTGTCGCCGATTTGAGCCAACCATTCTGAAACAAGGGGTTCCCGGCTTGTGCGACAGAGGAACAGATGAACGCCAAGGCGGCGGCAAAGGAAAGGAGGAGGATTCTTTTCATAATGGTTTTGTTAGCGACAAAGGAAATTCCCTCACCGCGCATGCAAACGATAAGCAACACCTGCCACACGCGCAACCCGGAAAATGAATTTTTTTCTTCCGCGCCCCAAGCGGAATCTTATTTCACACTGAACTGGCAGGGTATGCCGCCCAGGGCGCTGTTCTTGGCCAGTTGGAAATGTTTTGCATCGAGAGAAAATATTTCTTTGGCGATCCGGTTGCCGAAGCGAACGATGGTGGTGCCGAAGTAGGGTTATCTTGTTGCCACCCTGCGGGGCGAAGAGGAGAGAGAATGGTTTTGATATCAGGGCGAAGGCAAAGCGTGGGTGCGCCAGGCCTCGGCGAGGAGCCTGTCGGCCATCTCCTTGACACGCTTGGTCTCTGCGGCGGCGAGGTTGTTCTGTTCGTTGGGGTCGTCGGCGAGATTGTAAAGTTCCCACTTCACTTTCGGCCGAATCCCGTCACGCACCAGCGCGCCTTTCCCCACAAGCTTCCAGTCGCCCTCGCGCAGGGCGGCGTTGCGCTCGTGCTCGAAAAAAAGCGAGCGGGGGTTGGATGGCGTGCCTTCGAGTGCCGGCAGCAGGCTCACGCCCTCCAAGGCCGGTGCCTCTTTCGGATAATCGGCCTGCACGATCTGGAGAGCTGTGGGCATGATATCCATGACATGGGCAACCTGCGTGACAATGGCCCCCTTGTCGCGAATTCGCGAGGGCCAATGCGCGATCATCGGCGTGCGGATGCCCCCCCTCGTGCGCATGGTGCTTGTAGAGCCAGAGCGGCGTGTTGCAAAGGTTCGCCCACGCGCTGCCGTAGCTGAACAGGCTGCCGGGGCCGCCGAGTGTTTCCAGCGCCTCGCCCTCGTGCAAACGGTTCGGCTCGCGGGTCGTGTTGCCATCCACCCCATGGCCCGCCTTGGGATTTGCGTAGTTGGCGGGGGTCAGATCGAACCCGAACGGCTCCCACTCGGCACACGCACCGTTGTCGCTGAGGAAAAGGATGAGCGTATTTTCGAGTTCCCCGCTTTTTCGCAGGTCGGCGACCAAGCGACCGATATTGGCGTCCATGTTCTCGACCATCGCCGCATACACCGCCATGCGCCGCGCGAGGTCGGCACGGCGCTTGGCCTCCAGCGAATCCCAGGCAGGGTTTTTCCCATCCTTCGTCGTGGACCCCGCCTTGCGAGCCAGCATGATATTTTCAATCGGAGAGCGGCCTGGATCCTCGATTGACGCTGGAACGAGCCCCAGAGCCTTGAGTCGCTCGATGCGCTCGGCGCGCAACACATCCCAGCCTTTTTCGTAAGTCGACACATAACTCTTGGTGAGTTCCGGCGGGGCCTGCACAGGGAAGTGCGGGGCCTGATACGCGACATATAAAAACCAAGGCACCTTCTCGGCGCGCGCGGTGTTCAAAAAATCCAAGGCGTAGTCGGTCATGGCATCGGTTGCAAAGTATTCCCCCGCCCCATAGGCGCGCTCCGGACGGCCCTCCGGCAGACGGATCATCATGCGCGGCTCCCACGAATCCAGCCCGTGCCCATGCACAAATCCATAGAACTCATCGAACCCCCGCTTGGTCGGGCCGGGCTCGTTCACATGCCACTTGCCAACCATGTAAGTGCCATACCCCGCCTTTCTAAGAGCCTCCGCCAAGGTCGCCGTGTTTTCATTCAATCTCCCTCGGTAGCCAGGCATGTCGTTGCCCCGCCCCACAAAACGCCCGATCCCCGCCTGGTGAGGATACAGCCCCGTCAGCAGACTGGCCCGCGTGGGACAGCACCGACTGGAATTGTAAGCCTGGGAAAAGCGAATTCCATCCTTGGCAAGGGCATCGAGATTCGGGGTTTTGATTTCTCCTCCGTAGCAGCCCATATCGGACCAGCCGAGGTCATCGGCGAGGATGAGGAGAATGTTCGGCGAGGCTGGCTTATCGGCTGCGATGCACGGTTGGCTGCAAACACCAAATCCCAAAACGAGGCAAAGCAGGGTGTGGCGGAGTGGCATAGTTTTAATTGGCGTTTGAACTCGAATCGAGGCCTGCGGGAGTTGGTGGCTGGAGGACAGCTTCGAGTTTTGAGAGTTTGCGGGAGTGGGCAACGCGCTGGCCGTCGATGAGGAGTTGGAACCCGGCTCCACGGTTGTATTTTTTGCCGTCGCGATCCCAGATCACGGTGAGTTCGTGGCCGTGGTAGGGCACGCGGTCGAGGCAGAACCAGTCCCATGTTCCTTCGGGTAACAGGGGGTTCACCACGAGTTTGTTGTCATGGCGGGGGCGGATGCCGACGAGGCCGGTGATGACGAGGTCGCAGAAGGTGGAGTGGTTGTAGTCCTTGCCGCGTTCCTCATCCGGCTTTTTTTTGGGATCGAGTTTTGGGTTTTTCCTTTGCTCGATGAGCATGGTTCGTGCAATCCAATCGCCGGTGTAGGGGTGGATATTTTCATCGATCCATGGAACGACCTTGCCGTCCTCGCGTTGGAATCGGTGGGATTTTGCATAGGTTTGCAGCGTGTCGTAGAAGACTTTTTTGGAAATGGTCTGCTGATCGTAGTCGTTGAGCAGATTGGCCAGCGCGGTGAGCGTGATCGAGGTGGCGAGGGGCCAGGAAGGACCGTTCCATTGGCATGCGTGTCCTTTGTAGGAAAGGGTGAATTGCGGATGCCGCTGCTCGGGAAATGTCGGGCCGTAAGGCGCCTTGAATCCCTTGGGGTCGTCGAGTTCTTTCCAGCCCGCTTCGTAGCCCGGATCGGGCAGGTGGAACATCCATGGAGCATAGCCCCAAAGTTCCCGCACATCGCTGCGCTTGGACTCGTCCTCGCGGAGCACGGTGAAAAATTGCATTTGCGGGTCCCAGAGTTTGGATTGAACCAACTCCTTAAGCTTGGCTGCGCGGGCCCGATAATCATCGGCCACATCCTGGCGCCCAGCGGCGGAGGCGATGTCTGCGATGGCCATCATGTTTCCATACGCGGCGGCGTTGGTGAGCGGGCGAAATCCATGGCCTCCGATGGACATCTCGGAGCCGTCGAAGTGATCGATTGTGTAGTAAAGTCCGTTGTCCCTGCGGCCGACCATATGGACTCCTCTCCCCGCCTTGCCATCATCCCAGCGTTGCTGCTGGGCGATCAATTGGTCGAGCAAGCCTACAGGCAAAGTGGTATCGCCCGACACGGCGGCGCGCTTCCAGATGCCATCGGCGAGCCAGTTGGTATAGACCAGCGAACCCTTTTCGCCCACGCCGAACCAGAAACGCGAGTAGTCGTCGAGATATTGCGGATCCCGGAGCCAGCGGCCTTCGGCGAGGTGGAGTTCCGCTGCCATGTTGATGGTGTTGAAGCGACCGGCCCATGAGACGCCGGGGGCAAACTCCGTTACCACCCAGCCGACGGGAGTTTTTTTGAGGTGCTTGCGGTAGGTCCACCAGCGGAACCAGTAGGTTTTTTCAAATTCCTTGTCGGGGCATTCGAACAGCGGAACATTCGCCGCCAGGAAATCCCACGCCTCGGCGTTGGGGATGGCATTTTTGTAGAGTTCGTTGTCATCCGCGTTGAATTGCTCGACGAGCGGTTTGAAGGTCGCCGGGTCGAGGACGGCAGCGTGAGAGATTGTGGCGGATGCGAGTAGTGCCATGGCAAAAAGGGCTGTCTGGGTTGGTCGGAGTGGTTTCATTGATTTTTGGTTCAGGAGTGAGTTCAAGGAGTCGCCGGATGCAGCTTGGCGGCCACCGCTGCCAGTGCCTCGCGGGCTGCTTTGGATTCGGGCGTCTCATCCTCGGGCTTCACCAATTTCTCCGAGTAGGGCGCGTCGCTCATGTCGTAAAGCTCACCGTTCTCACGAAGTTTCCAGCCGGCATTTCGCACGAAGTATTCCTTGTTGTAGAGGCTGTGCACCCATTCGCGGGGAGACTTTCCATTTCCCTCCAAAACGGGTGCAAAGCTCATTCCATTGATGTCTTTGGGAAGCTGGACTCCGGCCACTGACAAACAGGTCGGAAGGATGTCGCTGAAATCCACCACCCCGTCATAGACAGCCCCCGATTGGATCACGGCAGGCCAACTCGCAATAAGAGGCACCCAGGAGCCCGTTTCTTTCATCGTGCCCTTTCCAAAGGGAATGTTGCGACCGTTCTTCATTTGGGTCACCACCCAAGGAGGCGTGCCATTGTCACCGGCAAAGAGAACGAGCGTATTTTCGCACAGGCCGAGCTCCTTGAGTTTTGCGAGAATTTTCCCAACCTCCTTGTCGAGGTATTCGACAAGAAAGGGAAAGTTGGCCATGTCCCCATACATCTCTTCCTTTTTGTTCCCGGGTTCGCCGCGCGGCCCGTCAGGATTCAGCGGGGTCGGCCAATAGGGGAAGTGCGGAAGCGGCGATGCGTAGTAGAGGAAAAATGGTTTCCCGGCCGTTTTCGCCTCGCTCATGAAGCGGAACGCCCAGGCGTCCATGAGATCGGGCGTGTATTTCCCTTCGACAGGTTCGCCGTATTCGCGGAGATGCGCACCAGGAACCATGTATTGTCGTTCGAATCCGCATGCGCGGACATGGGCGACACTCGTGTCGGCACCGGTATTGGTTTGGACATTTTTCAGATTCGTAAGGGGGCCGATGTGCCACTTGCCCACCGCACCCGTCATGTAGCCTGCCGACTGCAAAAGGTTGGCAATCGTGGGGTGCGACTTGCTATCGAGTTCCCGAGCGGCACCATTCCGGCCGAGGATGTCGTGAAAGCCGACCCGATCATTGTATTTCCCGGTGAGAAGCTGGGCGCGGGAAGGAGAGCAAACGGGGGTTGCATAGGCTTTGGCGAAACGAATGCCGTTGGCTGCCATGGCATCGAGGTTGGGAGTTTTTACTGAGCCTAACACCTTGCCTTTTTCTCCAAGGAATTCCACTCCACCGTAACATCCGAGCGCCTCGGCTCCCAGATCGTCCGCAAGGATCACAACGATGTTAGGGCGGGACGGATTGGTGGACTCGGCAGAAGCTGTGCCGAGGCCAAGCACGGTAGATGCAATGGCGGCGAGGGTGCCAATTTTTATCAAGACGGGATGAGAGGGAATAGATGGCATAGAGACATAATACAAATGATTGCATTATGAATCAACGCCAACGATTTTGTGAATATCCGCCATGAAGATATCTCGCCTTCTCGCCATCCTGCTCAGCCTCGTGACCGCTTCCCATGCGGAAACTCCCAATATCGTGCTCATCAATGTGGACGACCTCGGCTACGGTGATCTCGGATGTTACGGTTCGAAGGTCAATGACACGCCGCAAATCGACCGCCTTGCAAAGGAAGGCATGCGGTTCACCGACTATTACTCGGCGAGCCCGGTTTGCACTCCATCGCGGGCGGCCTTGTTGAGCGGATGCTATCCCGGTCGCGTTGGCTTCGATGTGTTCGGCAAAAACAAGAACCTGCCGGTGCTCTTCCCAGGCGATGCCGAGGGCTTGAATCCCAGCGAGCGACTGCTTCCGGAGTTGCTGAAGGAAAAAGGCTACGCCACAGGGATGGTGGGAAAATGGCACCTCGGCGACCAACCCGAACATTTACCCACACGGCACGGCTTCGACTCGTATTACGGGATTCCCTACAGCAACGACATGGGGATTTCGGTGGCCCGGAAGGACTACCCCCCACTGCCGCTCGTGCGAAACGAGACGGTGGTTCAGCAACAGCCAACCCAAGCCGCTTTGATCGAGCGCTTCACCGAGGAGGCGATTTCGTTTATTCGAGACAACCGCGACAAGCCTTTCTTCCTCTATCTCCCACATATCCATGTGCACCTGCCACACTATGTCATGGAGCCGTTCACCTCGAACTCCCGCAACGGCCGCTACGGCGCGGCGCTCGCCGCTGTGGATTGGAGCACCGGTGCGATCATGGACGAACTCAAGCGCCTCGGAATCGATGAGAACACCATCGTGATTTTCACCTCCGACAATGGTAGCCGGACCAAAGGCGAGGGCGGGAGCAACGCGCCGCTGCGTGGTCACAAGGGGCAAACCTGGGAAGGCGGCATGAGGGTGCCGTGCATCGTCCGCTGGCCCGCAGGAATCCCGGCGGGAACCGTCAGCGGGGAATTGGCCACGGCGATGGATTTCTACCCAACTCTCGCCTCGCTTGTTGGCCATGACACCAGCGAAGTCCCGAAGCATGACGGCGCAAATCTGCTTCCCGTCTGGCGCGGTGAAAAGGATGCCCACTCCCCTCGCGAGCACTTCTTCTATTTCAAACAAGCCGAACTCCAAGGCGTTCGCTCCGGCAAGTGGAAGCTTCGCCATGCCTTCGATGCCGGGAAAAATTCAGACCCCAACAGGCTCGAACTTTACGATCTCTCCACAGATCCCGCCGAATCCCGAGACCTCGCTGCGGAAAATCCCGAAGTGGTCAAACGCCTCGTCGCCGCCATGGACGGAATCCGCAAAGAACTCGGCGACTCACGGCTTGGTATCAAGGGCTCGGAGCGGCGCACACCAGCAGTTTCACCGAATCCCAAGGCTCTCACCACCAAGGATAGGGATTACCCTTACATCGAGCCGATCTATCAACTCGACGAGGCGGGGTGAGATTTAGTCCTTCCCAGCCTTTCGCTGCTGGAAGAGCCAATCCACAAGCCCCGGATGCTTCCATGACTTTGTGTAGGCATCGTGGCCGACTCCTTCGTAAAGCGTAAGTCGTGCGTCAGCAGCACCAGCGGATTTCATCGCCTCGATCATGTTGGTGGATCCCGAAACAGGGACCACCTTGTCCTGATCGCCGTGAAACGCCCAGACCGGAACATTCTTGAAACGATCCACAGCGGAGGGATCACCAGCTCCGCAGAAAACAACCACAGCGGCAGGCAGGTCTGGGTTTCGCAGGACAAAATCCCACGCGCCGTAACCACCCATGGAGGTGCCAACCACATAGATGCGGCTGCGATCGATGGGTTGCGTAGCCAGCAAGGTATCGACAATTTCCTTCAGCAGCACGATCGACTCGCTCGGCGGCCTTTTATCCAATGAATAGGAACCGTTGTTAAAAGCGACCGGCACCCACTGCATTTTTGTCTGTGGCATGACGATGAAGCAGGGGTGGTCTTTTTGAACCTCGTCCGCCGTCCAGCCAGCGACCCAAGGAACTAGGTGCTTGAAATTGTCATCCCCGCGCGATCCTGCTCCGTGCAGCGAGACAACTAGCGGGTAGGTCTTACCCGGCTCAACCTGCGAGGGCGCATACAAGCGAAAAGGCATAGTTTTCCCCTGCGGATTGGAATGCACATGGGCCGTTGTTTTCGAGGCGTAGTGGTCCTTGGATTGGGGAACAAGATCAGTGCCCGAGGCACTGAGGATTGGAAGGAATGCAAGAACCGCGAAAACACCGAGAGCCTTCTGGCTTCGACCAGCTCTATTATGGAGGCAGCTCATGCAATGCGGTTTTGGCGGATTGTTTCGCGATACCAGTTGTAGCTGAGCTTCGGGGTGCGCTTCTGTGTTTCGTAATCCACGCGGACCATACCGAAGCGCTTTGAGTAGTCATCCATCAACTCGAAGTTGTCGAGCAGGCTCCATGGGAAATAACCAATGACCGGATAGCCTTCAGCCATAGCACGGTGGACCTGTGCAAGGTAGGCGCGGAAATACATCGCAAAGCTTAGTTGGTGAATTCGGTTCATCAGGTGCTTGCGGATCAGCTGTGATTGTGTGGATCCACAGCTGATAGGTTGTTTAGGTCCTGGAAAGTCAGAAACCCGAAGGTCGCATCGGTGAGGCCGGGCAAACCCTCGTGGCTGAAATCCTCGTAAACGATCGGCGTTTTCTTGGAACGGATATTGTTGAAAACGGCAAATTGCGTCGATGGCGGACAGATGGGATCTTGAAGTGTGAGCGCCACCACCGCCTCTGCTTTTATGCGTGGCGCGAGGTGGTGGACATCGATGTAGCCGAGTGTTTCGAATAGAGCAGCCCGGTTCTTGGAGAGTGGGTCGAAGTGGCGGAAATAAGACTTCAACTCCGCGTAGGCGTCCTTCGCCAGGTCCATTTCCCACACACGTTGGAAGTCGGATAGAAAGGGATACACGGACACACATCGGGCGATACGGGGCTCGAGTGCGGCACAGGCGATCGAGAGCGCGCCGCCTTGCGAGGCGCCGCTTGTGGCCAACCGTGAATCATCGACCTCATCAAATGAAGCCACCACGCGGGCGAGTTGGACGGTATCAAGGTAGATCGATCGGTAGAGAAGTTTCTCCGGGCCTTCGGAGAGGCCGCGAATGATGTGGCCATTAAGGGTGTTGCCCTTGGTGCCGCCTACATCCTCGCTGCGTCCTCCCTGCCCACGGCAATCCATCGCTGCCACGGCGACGTCCTCACCCGAGTAGCGCAACTTGTCAGCCCAGTCGCCACTGTTCCCTGCGTAGCCGTGGAATTCCAGAATCGCGGGATGTTTGCGTGCTGCACTTTTTGGTCGCACATATTTGGCATAAATGCGCGCTCCGCCGATGCCGGTGAATGTCAGGTCAAAGGCCTCGCTGTGCGCAGGCGAGATGGCATCGGTGCGCTTGAGTTCAGGTGCGGGATCGGTCGCATCGAGTTCGCGCAAGGCGCGGAGCCAGTATTCATCAAAGTCAGCAGGCTTCGGGTTGGTGCCGGTGTAGGTCTTCAGTTCAGCAAGTGGTTTGTCGAGGCAGGGCATAATGGGTTGTGTTTGGTAGAGAAAAATCCGGCTAAAAAAGGGATGGGGATTCCGGTTGGCATGATCGCTGAGTGCGGGCTGGAGACGGTGTGCTCACTCCGTTGGATTTTGCTTTGCGGTCCGCTCGCGCCAATCGGTGTCCGACATGGCGGCGCGGAATCCCGAGTGGATCATGCCGGTGTCGGGGCTTGTTTTCATGCGCGCTGCAGACCGGTAGCTCGCGCAATAAGAGGCGTCGCAGAGAAAGGAGCCGCCGCGCGTCACGCGCTTCGGCACACTTGGCTCGTCGGGATCGAGGCTGTCAGCGGGGCCTTTCGGGTTGATGCTCGTCTCGCCGCTGGCGGCCCGATTTTTGTAGGTATCCGCGCGATACCAGTCCGCGCACCACTCCCACACATTTCCAATCATGTGGTGTAGGCCGTAGGCGTTGGGTTTGTCAGAATCCACGGGAGCCGAGAGGAGATATCCATCAAGCGGCTTCGGATTGTGTGGGAATTCGCCCTGCCAAAGATTCGCAGGGAGAAATTTTTCCGAAGGCGGCTCGTTGCCCCAAGTGAAGCGGCGCGCCGACATCCCCCCGAGTGACGCAAATTCCCATTCCGCCTCGGTGGGCAGTCGTTTCCCGAGCCACTTGCAATAGGCCACTGCATCGTCCCAGGAAACATGCACCACCGGCAGGTTGTCTTCCTTTTCAGAAAGGCTGCTCGCGGGCCCTTGGGGATGTTTCCAATCCGCACCCTGAACCCATTCCCACCAATGAGAGTGGTTGTTGAGCGGCACGGGGCCTCGCGGGGATTTGAAAACCAGGGATCCAGGCACGAAAACCGAGTCGTCTGGCTTCGGCGTTCCGGGCGGGAGTTGTTTTTTGATCTCCTCCCAGTCGGGCTTTTTCTCTGCTGTGGTGACATATCCCGTTGCTTCGACGAATCGGCGGAACTCGGCGTTGGAGACTTCGGTGGCATCCAGCCAGAATCCATCGACCTTCACGCAGTGGACGGGAAACTCGTCGGCCCGCGCTTCGGGCCCGACTCCACCCATCTCGAACTCACCGGCTGGAATCCAAACCATTCCTTGCGGCCAAGGTTTTTCAGGCCACTTCGAGGTTTCAGGGGCGCTGATTGCAGCAAGCGCTCCCGCCCGCGACGAGGGGGTGAGACATAACGCGTTGTCCGTCTCGGCGTAAACAAACGAAAGGAGGCACAGCATGGCCGACACGACCAGGACTGAGCAGAAGAAGGGATTATTGAAGGACAGCGTGGGAGGCTTCATGTTAAAAACAAACGAGGTGATCGTCGCGACTGTGGCGATGATGTAACCCTACCGCGATTTCTATTTCCTTTCAAACCGGTCGCCTTTTTGGATCAGGCCATGTGGAAGCATTCCGCAAGCGGCTTGCTTGCGGGCGAACCATCCGGATTGGTCGCCATGAGATCGGCCATGTGGGCCCACCAGCGCTGGCAGACATCGGTTAGAGCGATCGCGTTCCACCGCTCCTCGCTCTCGATCTCCGCATAACCGAAAAGCTCGTTGGTTTCCGCGTTGAGGTGGATCGAGTAGTTGGAGACGCCGTGTTCACGGAGCGTGGCTTCAAGCTCAGGCCAGATCGGGCTGTGGCGACGGATATATTCATCGGCTGCACCGGTTTTTATTTGAAGGAGGAATGCTTTGCGGATTCTGGAGGAATTGCTCATAGACCATTTTTATAATCCCTGCCCATAAAATGCAAACAATTGTATTTTTATTGACCTTTGCGGAGCGCCAGCTTAGATTTATGCTTTAAATTAGTCCGGCCTTCAATCATGCACCCCCCTTATTTTTCCTGTCACACGAGCTTGAACGGTGCACTATCGTCCGGAATCAGAACGAATGGCGGCGAGGGATTTACTGTGATGGAACTGCTCGTTGTCTTGGCAATCTTTGGAATATTGGCGTCACTAGTCGTTCCGGCGTTTAATTCTATAGGGGCAGCACGCGGGGCGATGGATGCAAGTTATAAAATATCAGATGCCATTGAATTATCTCGTAGTGAGGCTGTTGCTCGGCGAACTTTCGTTTGGCTTGGATTACAGAATGCTACCAACTTCGGCAACCGCAACCTTAATCTGGGGATCGTTTACTCAAAGGATGGTTCAACTAATAATGGTGCTGCCAACATTCAACCAGTTTCTCGCCCGATTTTATTAGAACATGTTGGTTTGGTTGAAATTGTAAACACGGGAACAAGCGCTACAAAATACTCCGGCGCAATGGCATTGGCAACCAATAGAGCCGGTGCATCTTTCTCGGTAGGTTCACAAAGTTTCAGTAACACAACAATTACCTTCACGCCAACGGGCGAGGCAATGCTCACGGGGTTTCCGAGTATTGCGACTACCTTCGAATCTCAAATCCTAATTGGGTTGCGCACTTGTCGTGGCATCAGCGAATCCACGAATAACGACATCGCTGTTGTTGTCGATGGCAGCACCGGCATTCCAGCCATATTTCGTAAGCAATGAGGATAAAGTCCAAGAAAACCGGGTTTTCCTTGGTCGAAGTCGTGATGGCCATCGGCATCGCAAGCTTTGCCCTCCTTGCGATTGTGGGCTTGCTTCCTGTGGGAATGAAATCCATTAAAAACGCCAGCGAGCAATCTGCCGCCGCCAATCTCGTAAACGGCATCGCCCATGCATTGCGAAGCGCCGAGAAGGTTAATCCCACCACTTTTTCCAACTCCTTCGCAGGCCAATCCATCGTCTACACGATCGCAGGTGCCCAAACCAATATTGCCTGGGATGCCCTTGACCTGAATGGAGGTGCAACTAACGCTGCATCCGCTCGTCTGAAGGCCCGTCTCGTCATTACACCTCCGAGCAACTCAAACACTAATGGTGCGGCTTTGATTTCCATCGCGTGGCCGGCCCAATCGATAAATTTGGTTTGGAGCGAATCCCAGTGGAGCAATGCCGAAGGACAGCTCACAACCAGCGTGCGATTTCTACCAAGGCCATGATGACTTCTGGAGCATATTTCAAACGCGCAATGCCTGCATTCTCGCTTATAGAGTTGCTTTCTGCTATGGCTGTGCTGGCAATGGTCTTGGCAATACTTTTGCAGGTGGTAAATGGAGTCCTCCAATCCGCGCGCATGCAATCGCAACAAATGGAGTCTGTGGGCGCGGCCCGCCGTGCTCTGGATATCATGGCTGTTGACCTTTCTGGAGCCATTATTGGAGAGAGCTCCGCCATCCTTGCCAGCCCTGCGAATCTCGCCCTGATCACCGACCGACGCGGCACCAATATCTCCAACCACCGCTTTCTTGCTGTGACTTATAGTTTAAACGGCACCCAGCTCGTGCGAACCTACCGCTCTGTCTCCTTTAACGAGGCTGATCTCCTGACGGCGGCACAGGATACGAATGGTGCCTCAGTAACCAGTCTGACTGACGGCATCCTTGGTCTGAATCTTCGGGTGATAACCACCTCGGGTCCGCAGGCCACGACCAATACTGACAGCGCCAACTATGCCACGGCGCTCTACAATGGCTTGGCCGTTCCCGCCAGGTGGAAGGCTCTCATCACTGCCTCGCCTGCCTTCGCCTCCTCATTGACCAACCGGGCTCAAGCGCTCGAGGTCTGGATCGCCGCAGTCGATGAACAAAACAGGCGGATTCTGGAGGGCGCTGGAAACCTCGCCACCGCCCAAACAGCACTCGAAAGCAATCCTACGCTTTGGCGATCGGCCATTGACTCCGCAAATATCCCGCTCCCCGCCAAGTCTGCCATCCGAATCCTGAACAAAACCATTCCGCTTCCGTAAGGCATGAAAAACACGGCCGCTTCCAGGACTTCCCGATTCTCCGCATCCGAGAGCGGCGTTGCTTTGATTGTTACTTTGGCCGCCATTGTCTTAGTCACGATGGCCGCTATGGCCTTTTTCTCGCGCGCCACGGGCAACCGCTTAGTGGAGTCCTCCCGGGCCAACCAGGTGCAATCCGCGCAACTCACCCGCACCGGGGTGGACTATGTCACAACACAGTTTCTTTCGGACATCGTTACAAATTCCACCGTTCTCGCTGTCGGAAACTCCACCATCTACCGGCCTAAGAATGCCACAAACATGGTGCCGCTGCGAAGCGTCCATGGCAACCTTGCGAACGACACTCAATTCCTGAACCTGGTTTTGCAAAGCTTTGGAGGTAACAGCTCCGCTGACCCCGCGCCCAACGGGCGCTCCATCGGCACGACAGCATGGAATGCCCCAATGCTCCTCGGTGGTGATGGATTTATCTCAACAAATACTGTTCCTACTTGGATTTATTTGAACCGGGATGGAACAACCTCCGCCACGGCCAATGCCTCCACGACGGTGGGCCGTTTCGCCTTCAACGCCTACAATCTCGGAGGCCTCCTTGACATCAACGCTTTCGGCCATGGCGGCGCCTACGCCGACGCTAATAAAAAAACCAAAGGGACGCCCGCCGCCGCCGTCCTCGATGCGATTCCCGGCATTTCCGCCTCGGCCACCAAATCAAACAACAGCCTCTCCTGGCCGCCCACTTGGAGGATTCCTGGCGATTGGGCCACATTGTCTTACGACACTACCAGCAACGCCTCCACCAGCTTCAAATACTACCTCGGCACCGGCTGGCGAATTCCCTTTTTTCAAAATGGAACGGTGATACACCGCTTTTTTGCCAGTCGTCAGGATTTGATCAGATATGCCAGAGCCAACCCAAGCACCTTCACGGTCAACGGCACCCAAATTCCCGCCCTGCAATATCTCACACACTGGTCGCGCGATGTTGACCTTCCCACTCATGAGCCTCCTTCCGGGCGCCCGAAGGTTCTGAACAACCTCGCTGCTGGTGGCAACGATGCCTTTGGGCTGGATGATGCTCTGAATCCCTCCTTGCTCACGATAACAAAAACCGGAGGCACTCCTGCCATCACCAAGCGCTTCCCGTTGTCTCGATTATCAATGGTCTCGACACCTGTGCCGCCTGCAAATCCCTCCGCTAGTGCCAGCGATATTCTCAAATACTTTGGTTTGACACGGGATTCCGCCAACAATCGTTGGAAATACGATCATGGCGATCCTTCGGATATTCTCCCGCTTTCCGATATTCCCGCCAATCGCGAGCCAGATTTTGTGGAATTGCTAAAAGCCGCTATCAGCGCTGGGAGTTTGGGAAAACAATTTGGGATTCCTTTTCCTTCAGTTTATTCCAGTTTAGGATTTCCTGCTCAAAAAGGCGGCCAGGATGGTTCCGTGAATTACCAACTCATTCAAATCGCTGCCAACATTATTGATCAATATGATCAGGATGGATACCCAACGCGTATTCTCTTTGATGGGAGGGAGTTTTATGGGGTCGAGGATTTGCCGCAACTTTTTGTGGCGGCTGATAGATCCTTCCGCGTGGGGATAACAGATGTATGGTTTACTTCCTTTGTGCCACCAAATTTTGTGGCACCAAAAACAAATGCACTATTATTACAAGTGTGGATGATTCAATCGCAGCTTTGGAATCCTCATGATATTTCAAATACTGGTTCAACTATTTCCAGCCCAGTAAGTTTTCGAATTACTGCCAAATCACATGCGGATCTTGGTGTCGAGGGCAATCGGTTTTGGGATCCAATCACAAATAATCAGACATCAATATATTATTCTAATTTAAGTAATAATGGGCCTGGGGCTGCCAACATCGGAGGACCGAATTGCGCCCAAAATATTACGTATAATGGGAGTCAGCAAATTTCCTTTTCGCTGGGAAATTCCACGCTTTTCAGGGAACCCACTTATCTATCCAAGGTGGGCTATCCGGTTGGAAGTAACTCCACAGGTTCTCCGAACCCTGCTGACATGTCAGTGAGTGACGCCAAGGCTCCAAATCAGCCAGATACCATTGTGGATGTTTACTTTTCTCAGAACCAAAACAATCCTGTCATTGATATTAGTAGTGCCCCAGGAGCTTCTATTCCCGCTGGAACAGCGCAAGCCATTGGCTTTGTTGTTGGATACATGCCGGGGCAACTTGGAGGAGCCAGTTGGGGTGGATATCATCGCGCCACGGGCGGGCCATTGAGTCTCGAGCTTCAATATGGCCAAGGAGGTAACTGGTGGACGATCGACAAACAACAGCTATCTGTAAGCCCAATAGGTAGAAACTACGGTCAAGAAGCATATATGGCCACTCGCGTTGATCCGCGGACTGATCGGTGGGGTTCTTTTTATCTATGGGCTCAAGGCAATGCCAACGCAACAATCACACCCAATAATGCCTATCTCGTCCCTTATCAATTTAGAAATTTCTCAATCACCTCAAATCCAA
Organism: Terrimicrobiaceae bacterium; assembly: GCA_044342325.1. GTDB lineage: Bacteria > Verrucomicrobiota > Verrucomicrobiia > Chthoniobacterales > Terrimicrobiaceae > UBA967. The sequence continues at coordinate 63,235 of JBIIPZ010000009.1, read as the reverse complement.
CGCCAAATACCTATTCACATCTCACTAAATATCCTGATCTTACCAGTCCAAGCGCAACTCTTGCGGGAGGTTGGACTGGGGGCGGGCCTGCCGCCGCCCCCGGTCGTTTACAGCGAAACTCGGTGGCTTCAGATCCCTTTCGCTACACGGATCCGGATGGGGTTTCGCGCCGGGGGGTAGCGGCCTATGCGACTGACAATTCATCGGCTGGATGGGCAATGAATTCCTCTAACACATCAGCTTCCTACAACCCAACCTACAACTCGGCCAGCCGTCCTATTGTTTTAAATCGCCCGTTCCGATCAATCGCCGAACTCGGGAATGTCTTTCGTGGAACGCCGTGGAGAAATTTGGACTTCATGACACCCGAAAGTGGTGATCGGGTTTTGCTGGATCTCTTCACGCTGGAGGAGGCACCATCGGACAATCTGGTGGGTGGACGGGTCAATCTCAATATGGTTTCCCGGCCTGTGTTGTCGGCCCTGCTCCAAGGTGCCGGTTTGGTGGATGGCACTTCTACTATTGATGCCGCGACCGCCGGTAATATGGCTCTGGAATTCAGCAATTTTATCTCGGGAAATTCCACGCTCAGTGACAGATCCGAAATCGTCGGGCGCTGGGTGGTCGGCACCACTTTCGCGGGGCCTGCCGAGAAAATGGCCTCGAAGCTGGCGAGTGCTCAACAACCCCTGCAGAGAAACCGTGACACAATCGTGGCCTCGCTTGCCGATTTGGGAACGGTCAGGACATGGAATTTTTTGATCGATGTCGTTGCCCAGAGCGGCACGGTGATGAATGGGCAATTCATTCCCCAAGGCGAGTCGCGTGTCTGGGAGTGCGTGGCGATCGATCGCTTCACGGCCCGCGTCGTGGCCCGAACTACAGAAAATATTAGCAACTAATACGTGCCTTATGAAAAAACGCTTTCTCAGCCTCGTTGGGCTTTTCAAGTGTGATGCAAACTCTCCATCTGTCCCGCAAAAAAATGGAGCGTATGATTTTCTCATTCTGCATTGTGCATTTTTTGCATGCGCAAGCAGTCTATGGGCGGCCAACACCGTCGAACCTTTAAAAGAACTACGCGCTCCCGATAAAACCCAGTGGACTGTTTCTATCGCACCCAAGCCAAATGCCCGCTCCAGCACCGCTGCTAAATCAAAAGAGAATGCAGCTCCGGATGCAAAAAAGCCATCAGCGATATCGCTCGTGCAATCCATTGGAACTAAAGACCGGGGGATTTATCGCGTGCAGAATCGCTATAGCGACCAGACGGAAGAGGATTGGTGGATTATTTCCCAATACCAACATTTCAAATACAAAGGACAGGCCCAAATCTCGCGCCTCCTCTCCTCGCAAAATCGGGCTTGGAACCTTGAGGAAAGCGATTTTCCAGAACTCTACTGGGCTATCGGTCAGACTCCGGAACTTCAAGACATCGAAGGCAAAAAATGGCTTGTTATCAGGATGGATGCCGCGAAGAAGCCTTTAACCAAGCGTCAGCTGCGCGATCTGGCGGAAATGCGTCAAGCCATTGGCCAGTCGGGAGAAGCATTGCCATCCCCACAACCAACCTCCACCGGCATCTTGTTGCTCTATCTCAATCCCGAGTCCGGTCTGCCGGTTCGTTTCGAGGATATCGATTTCATTTATACCTACTCCTACGACAAATCCCCTGATCTCAGGGCCGTCGTCCCCGAAGACATCAAAAATGAAATCGTGGCATTTGAACAAAAAAATTCCGAACTCACCCGCCCTCCCAGCGCTCCCAAAATCCGAAATCGACAAAATCAAAAATAGGACATGCGCTTCAGCGTGGGCAGCGGCTTTTTGTGTGCTCATTGCGAACATCATGATCTGCCGAAATTTTTAAGATGAAAAACCTACCTATGGGCTTCCTTCACGGAGCCGACTACAATCCCGACCAATGGCTGGCTTATCCGGAAATCCTCGCCGAGGACTACCGGTTGATGCCGCTGGCGCATACGAATGTGATGTCGATCGGGATTTTTTCCTGGAGTGCGCTGGAGCCGGAGGAAGGGAAATTCGAGTTTGACTGGCTGGACGAGGTTTTCGATCGGCTGCATGCGGTCGGGCAGAGCGCTATCCTGGCTACGCCCGGCGGAGCGCGTCCGGCGTGGATGGCGCAGAAGTATCCCGAGGTGCTGCGTATGGGCAAAAACCGGGTTAGGAACCTTTTTGGACATCGGCACAACCACTGCCTGACCTCGCCGGTCTTCCGTGAAAAATGCGGGATCATCAATGCCAAGCTCGCGGAGCGCTACGGGAGGCATCCGGCGCTGATCCTCTGGCATGTGAACAATGAATACGGAGGTGAGTGTTTCTGCCCGCTCTGTGCGGAGGCGTTTCGCGGATGGCTGAAGGCGCGCTACGGGACGCTCGACGCGCTCAATACGGCGTGGTGGGCCGATTTCTGGAGCCTGCGATTCAGCGACTGGTCGCAGATCGAACCGCCGTGCGACCATGGGCAGAATACTTTCAACGCGCTGGCGCTGGATTGGCGCCTCTTCATCAACTACCAGACGCTTGATTGTTACCAAGCCGAGGCCGCGCCGCTGCGGCGGATCACGCCTGAAACTCCGGTAACGACGAACTACCACCGTGAGCTGTATGATCTGTGGGAGTTCTCCCGGCATCTCGATGTGGTGGCGTTCGACAACTATCCCTTCTGGCACCACGACCCGCGCCAAGGCTTCTACTCGCTGGTCGCTCCGAATCCCGCAGAGGAGGACGGCCTGGGCCTCCCTCCGACGAGTGACTACTTCGTGGCCATGGAGGCGGCGTTCGATTTTGACATGATGCGTTCCCTCAAGGGCGGGATGCCGTTTTTGATGATGGAGAGCACGCCGGGATCGGCGAATTGGCACATGGCCTCGCCGCAGAAGGAGCAAGGACTCGCATTGCTCTCGGCGATGCAGGCCGTGGCCCATGGCGCTCGCTCGGTGCAGTATTTCCAGTGGAGAAAAAGCCGTGGGAACTATGAGAAATACCATGGCGCGGTTGTGGATCATTGCGGCCACGAAAACACCCGCACCTTTCGCGAAGTGGCCGAGATCGGAACTCTTCTCGAATCGCTCGCCGACGTGGCTGAGATGAGGGTCGATGCCCAAGTGGCTATCCTGCACGACTGGGAGGCGATGTATGCGCTGACCGAAGACAATGGGATTCTGAACGATCTCTTCCACAACAAACCGGCCGGCTACAAGCGGGCCTTCATGCCCTACTACCGTGCGTTGGTGGAGAACCGGGTCGCAGTGGATTTCGTGCCGCCGGATGGAACCTGGTGGGAGGGGAAAAAACTGATCGTCGCGCCGATGTGGTATCTCGTGCGCGAGGAAAATGCCCGTCGCGTGGCGGAGTTTGTCGAGGCGGGAGGAACCTTTGTCACGACCTACTGGAGCGGCGCGGTGGGGCCGAATGGGCTTTGCCACCTAGGCGGTCTACCGGGGCCGCTTCGCCCGCTCATGGGCATCTGGGTGGAAGAAGTTACTTCGATGCAAGAACACCAGTCGGTAGGCGCACGCTTGCCGGATGGCGAGGTAGTCGAGGTCCGGCAATTTGCGGAATCCATCCACCTTGAAGGAGCGACGGCTTGGGCGACTTTCACCAGCGGGATTTTTGCGGGGCAGCCGGCCGTCACCGTGAATCGCTGCGGTAAGGGCCAGGCAATCTACCTCGGCGGTCGTTTCCCATTGCGGACGCTGCGGGCGCTTTTTTCCAGTCTTCTGGATGAGCAAAATATCCCTCGCATCCTGCCTGAGGAACTCCCGCCGGGGGTTTATGCGACGCGGCGCAAGGCCTCAGGCGGCGATGTCGTGTTCCTGATGAATTTCGGCGAGGCGCCTGCAACAGTAGGATTGGATCAAGCTGGGAAGGGACTGCCGGATGGGCAAGCCCTCCAAGGCACTATAACCTTGCCGCGCTGCGGGCTCCGGATTTTGGAACCCATGGCTTGAGGGTGAAGGCAGCGAATTCAGCAGAGAAATGGGTTCTGATTTTTTCGAGCCTTTGATTTTGCTGCTCCGCCTCGCCTTGGGCAAGGGCGGTGCTATGTGGGTTTAGGGGCGTTTCTTAATTTTTGAATGGCTTCGGAACGGGGTGAGGTTGGCAAAGAGTTCAAGCCCTTGCGTAGCCATGGCTTGACGGACGACGCGGAAAGCGCCGGGCAAGGATCGGCGCGTGGTGCGGCCGGGTTCGCGGATGGGAATCAGGATGAGCAGGCCGAGGAGGAATGCGGCGGACTTGATAGCAAAGCCAAGGTGGTAGATGCCAATCCCGCCGCCCTGCTGTGTGACGAATTGCTCGATCAAATATCCCGAAAGAATCGGTGCCACTGCCATGGCGATGGAGGTAAATGCTAGGTGCAGGCTGATCGCTGCCATGCTGCTTTTTTGTGGCGCAATGTTCAGCAGCAGGTTGAAGCTGCCCATAAAAAACGAGACGGAGAAAAAACCGCCCCAGATGAACATGGGATATAGTATCCAGGAGTTGTCAGGGTTGAGAAAAGCCCAGAGGAAATTTTGGATTTCCCACAGAAAGCTGCCGACAGCAATCACCGGAATCGCCCCAGCCTTATCAGCGACGCGCCCCCAGAACATCCAGCCGAAAAAACCGCTGACAGTGCCCACAGCGGTGAGGAGCGCGAAATTGCCGGGGGCAAACTTGAGTTCCTCGAAGCTGAACACAGCGGTGAAGGGGCCGGTGAAGGACATCCAGAAGTTCATCCATGCCGAGAAGAAAATGAACCAGCCGAGTCCGGGCGTGGCGAGGCACTCCTTGAGTGATTTCCTAAGCGGCTGGGTCTCGAGTTTGGTATTGCTGCCTGCGTGGATGCCATGCTGTAAAAGGATGCTCGCGCAGCGCAATGCGACCATCAGGGCTAAAATCCAAACATAGGGCGAGAGGGAATCGTTGAGGATCTCGAGGAAGCTGGTGACGAGTAGCAGAAACCCGAAGGTGGCACCGCTGATCCAAGAGTTGCGTTTGCCGAAGTAGGCACCTCGAAGTTTTTTGGGAACCCACTGGCGCACCCAGTCGGTCCAGCCGACCACCTGAAATGCACTGCTCACGCTGGCCATGGAAAAGAAGATTCCAAAAAAGAAGGCGGTCGAGGCGCCGTCCTGCTTTGGAAGGAAACCGAGCGATGCCACAAGCATGGCCCACAGGCCGACGTTGAACCATCCCATGCCCAGTGCCATGTCTTTGGGAGTCATCAACCGGGCAATGAGGGGGAGCGCCAAGGCTTGGAGGGCATTGGCCCACGATGGTAGGGAGACAATCCAGCCAAAGGCGGATTTTTCGACCGCGAACCATTGTGTCAGCAAGGCTGCAAGAAGAAACCCGCCGGGTATGGTAACAACCGTATAGGGAGTTGTCAGTAGACCCTCCATGAGGCCGATACGAAGATTGCGTCGGGAACTGTTCATTGCGTTTTGATGAGAGATTTCTTCTGTCAGATCGCGAAGTGCGAAGTCGCACCTTTCTGCAGCGTGTCGTTTTAACACCGCCAAGAGTCACAAAAACGGGACGTGGTCAGAGAAGGTTGCTCATCGCAGCAAAGTCTAACATCGAACGTCCAGTCACAAGGTTTGTATTCATTAATACATCCCCTAATTGCGGGGCGGCCGCTTCATTTTCAATGCTCTTTTAGAATAAAAAACACTCCATGCGAAAGAGCCCAGTTGACCGGCGGGTAATAAACCACTAAATAAAACAAACCTTTGTATACTCTGCAAAGCAAAGGCCCCTTTTCTTTTTCTATGATTGATTCCAAAAACTATAAAATGCATCTGATCCTGAATACCCATTGGGATCGTGAATACCGGTGGAGCTTCCGCGAGACTCAGGCTCGTTTGCTTGAGGCAGGAGACATCCTGCTCGATGCGATGGAGAAGGATCCGCGCTTCGCTTACTTCCATCCCGATGCGCAGTCTTCGTTTTTGGAAGATTACTTGGAATTCCGTCCCGAGCGCCGTCCGCAGGTTGAGAAGTTGGTGAAGGAAAAGCGTCTCCATGCTGGCCCTTGGTATACGCTTCCGGCTGAGTTTCTGGTGAGTGGCGAGGCGCTCGTTCGGAATCTTCTTCTCGGTCACCGCATCGCCGAGTCGCTCGGTGGCGTGATGAAATGTGCCTACAATATTTTCAGCTGGGGTCAGGTGTCTCAGTTACCGCAGATCTACCGCCAGTTTGGCATGGACACGATCCTCTTCTACAGAGGCATTGATCAGTCGAACATTGAGAAGCTTGAGTTCTGGTGGGATGCTCCGGACGGCTCTCGTGCGATGGGCTTCACCTTTGGCTCGTTCCACCGTCTCAATTTCTGGATCTACGTTTACAACCCCTATATTCGCGCAACAGGCGGGGCGAGCAGCCTCCCGACAGGTGACTACGATCTGGAGTCCATCCAGCAAAATGGCGGCGTCATCGCTCGGTTGGCCGACACCTACAGCACGGATGACTTGAATTACCACGTCTTGCGCCAGCCGATCATGAAGAGCATGGAGTCGGCTATCAAAGGCATGGAAACGCTTCGGGATACCGTCAAGGACAAGGTGTCCACCAAGCATCTTCTCTTCTACCAAGGCTTCGATCAGGAGAATCCGGATCCGCACATTCCCGACCTCGTTGAGGAAATCAATAAGCGTATCGACTACGGCGAGGTAACCATCAGCAGCCTGCCGGAAGTGGTGCAAACGATTCGCAAAGAAATGGCCGAATCGGGCGCTGATAAAAACCTGCTCCGTTTGGAGGGTGAAATGCTGAGTGTGGAGACAAAGGCCGATGCATTTGCCCCACTTTATATCGGTGTGTTCTCGGCCCGCATGCCGCTGAAGTTGCAAAACGCCGATTGCCAGCATCGCCTCGAGAAATGGGCTGAGCCGACTTCGGCATGGCAACTTTTTCATGGCAAGTCTTATCCCGAGACACTGCTGCGCTCGGCATGGAAAGAGATTCTCCAGAACCAACAGCACGACGGTATTGGGGGCTGCCATATCGACCGCGTGCAGTTGGCCATGGAGGAGCGCTATCGTATCGCGAATGACATCAGTGAGTGCGTGACCCGCGACAACCTCAAGGACCTCGTAACGCGCATCGACTTCTCGGCCATAGGCCAGCACGAACTAGGCGTAACGGTTTTCAACAGCACCTCCGCCATGCGCAGTGAAGTGCTCGAAGTCGCGGTCGATGTCCCGATCTCTTGGGGCCTGCGCAATTACGGGCCTTATAAAAAGCCGCTTATGGTGGATGTGTTCGACTCCATGGGTAACGCCATTCGCGCCCAGGTGCTGGGAACAGAAGACGATACTTTTTATGCCTACCTGAAATACGGCAACGCCATCAATGTCGAGGCCACCCGGCTTCGCATCGCCATCCCGGCGGAGGTTCCGGCCTTCGGCTACAGCACCTACCGGGTTGTGCCAAAGCAAGCCGCCACGCGCCCTGTGGACAACATCAGCTCCCAGGTGAATGTCCTCGAAAACGAATTCCTCCGCGCCGAGGTGCTGGCCGATGGCACGGTAACTCTCACCGACAAGGCAACCGGGCAGGCCTACAAGGGGCTCAACGCCTTCGAGGACGAGGGGGAATGCGGCGGTCCGCTTGTGCATTACCGGGCAAACAACGACGCCTGCTACACCACATTCGGCCAGCCTGCTGCTGTGGCTCTCGTGGCTAACGGGCCAATGACTGCCACCTACCGTGTCGAGCGTGACTGGGAACTCCCTGAGGGTCTCGAACAGGAACTCAAGATCCATGTGCCGCACGGTTCCGAGTGGATCGACAATGGTGCCCTGCGCCGCTCGTCGCGCAAATCCGTGGTGCGCATCGTTACCGAAATCACACTCAGCCACGGCAGTCGTCAGTTGGAATTCGTCACCACCGTAGACAACCGCTGTCAGGATCATCGCCTGCGAGTTCTTTTCCCGACCGGCCTCGACAAAGCCAGCCATTGCCATGTGGACAGTGCGTTTGATGTGGTCAAGAGGCCCATCTCGATTCCGGACTCCACCGGATGGTATGAAGAAGCCGCACGGACGCTGCCGACGCTGTCATTTGTCGATGTGAGTGACGGCAAACACGGCCTCGCTCTGCTCCACTACGGATTCTCGGAATACGAGGTGCAGGACAATCCCGATCGCGCGATTACGCTTACGATGCTGCGTTGCTTCGGCACGGCGGGCAATCCGACCGAGACCCACGTCTTCCAAGCTCTCGCGCAGTGCCAAGGCAAACACGTGTTCCGCTACGCTGTGATGCCTCACTCGGGCGATTGGCGGAGAGGCAAAGTGCCGCAGGCTGCAAGCCGCTTTACGAGTCCGCTCCGTGCCATCGTGGCTACCACACATGACGGCGAGTTGCCGCCGATGAACAGCTTCATTTCATTCGACAACGCCGAATTCATCGTCACCGCCCTGAAGAAGGCCGAACATGAAAACGCTGTCGTCGTTCGTGGCTACAATCCAACGTCAGAGGGGTTTGATGTGACCATCACCGTGCCGGAAAAAACAGCCTCGCTCTCGCGCATCACCCTCGAAGAAAAGCCGCTGGGCGAGCTCAAACTCTCAAAAAACAAGGCCACCTTCACCGCCGGCAAGGGTGAGATTGTGTCTCTCCTCATCAATACAAAGTGAGTGATCTTTTTCCGAATCTGGGTGTCGATGCTCAAAGCCTCGGCCTCACACCTGTCGAGCATACTTCTGACCAGTGCTTCAGCGCCGGGCGGGATGGAGTGAAGGTCATCGCCTGCACGGGCGACAGGATGGTCGAGTTTGTTGGCTTCGATCACCAGACTATGGCCCATGTGCGTTCGAGTATGGGTTATCCGGCTTACTACCCGGTGCATCCTGTGAAGTTGGAGCGGCCACTCCAGGCCGTGCTTATGGACCTCGATGGAACCACCGTGCACAGTGAGGAATTTTGGATTTGGATCATCCAGCAAACCACGGCAAGCCTTCTTGCAAATCCGGGCTTCGAACTCGAAGAGGCCGATTTGCCCCATGTGTCCGGTCACAGCGTTTCCGAGCACCTCCAATATTGCATAAAAAAATATTGCCCCGGCAAAACCGTGGAAGAAGCGAGGGGCTTCTATTTTAATCACACCCACCGCGAGTTGGCCGCCATTATGGCTGGCGGTGGACGTCCAAACGCCTTCACGCCTGCGCCGGGCTTGAAAGATTTCCTGCTCGAACTCAAGGGACGCGGAATCCTGATCGGTCTTGTCACAAGCGGACTCCACGAGAAAGCCTACCCGGAAATCCTCTCGGCTTTCCGCACTCTGGGAATGGGGGATCCGGCGGAGTTCTATGATGCTATCATCACCGCAGGTTTTCCGCTCCGTAAGGGGCAAGCCGGAACACTTGGCGAACTTTCTCCCAAACCCCATCCATGGCTCTATGCCGAGGCCGCGCGGGTCGGTTTGGGGATTCCCTTTGATGGGCGTTTCCGAGTGGCGGGAATCGAAGACAGTGCTGCGGGAGTCTGCTCAATCCGATTAGCAGGATTCACGGCCTTCGGCTTGGAGGGAGGAAATATCAAGTCGGGCGGGAGCGACGGGCTATGCCATTCACTCCATGCCGATCTCGAAGGCGTGCGGACCGCCTTGTTCGATTAGCAAGCAAAGCATTGGTAAACCCAAGCAAGGAATCTTTACAATACAAGTTCGTGGCGGAATAGTCGTCGTTAACTTGTCTCGATGCTTAATTGAGCCTTCTTGATGCTGCCAATTAGTGAAAACTCTTTCTTCTCCAACCTTGATCGATATCGCCCGTGTGTGCGATGTGAATATTTCTACCGTCTCCAGAGCGCTTAGCGACGACAAGAGGGTTCGTCCCGACACAAAAAAACGAATCCAGACCACAGCCAAGCGCCTTGGCTACCGGCCGAATCTCGCCGCCCGAATGTTGCGGGCAAAAAAATCCCAATTCTTCTGGTTCATCGCTCCAGACCTTGCCAATCCGGTCGATAGTTATCTGGTCGAGGCTGCCGCCCTCGCTGCGGCAGACAGGGACTACGATCTCATGGTTTCTCTTCACTTGGGAAAACAGAAGATCTTCGACCGCATCAGCACGGCCATGCACTCGGCACTCGCCGGCGGTGCCATCGTCAACCGACGCGACATCGAGGATCTTTCGGTCCTTCACGGTCTCGTCAGCCAAGGTTTTCCCATCGTGCTAGTCGATGTACCCATCGATTCCATGAACCTGCCAACAGTCACTACAGACCATACGAAGGCTGCGGATGACTTGGTTCAGGCTTGTCTCGATGATGGAGCGAAATCGTTTCTGGTGCTTTTCAATCCCTCGCTCAACCTCGTCGATAAGCGCCGCCACGACGCCACGCTCGTTGCGCTGAATGCCCGGGGGATTCCTTTCTCGACAGCGGCGCAGTTTTCCCCAGGCGGGCTGAAGCCCGAGCTCCCGTCCCCTTTGTGCCTCATCGAATCCCATCAAACTGCGATTCAGGATTTCCTTTGGCACAATCATAGTGTGGCGGAAGGCCGAGAGTTGCTCATCGGATGCTTCGACCAATGGATTGGCTCGCCGCACCCTGCCTCACGGGTCCTTGTGGCTGAGCAGGACTGCTCCGGAATTGCCTGCCGCACCGTCGACAACCTCATCGCGCTAATCGAAGGCGACCCCGCCGCGAGCGGTTACGGCGAAGTAGGCCTTCCCCTTCTACGGATCACCTCGAAAATCTGAGAAGGCTAGGGAATCATACAAAGCTTTGCATTTTTATTTGACTCCCCCCCGGAGTAGTATCATAAGTTGTCCGCGTATGAATACTGAAACCTCACCCGAACAACTCCCCCGCGATCTTGGAACACTTAAAGTAAGCTTCCTATGAGCATCTGGGACTGGTGCACCGTCGGTGTGCTGTTTGGTGGGCTGCTCTTTCTCACGAACGCCACTCGGAAATACCTGCGGGGGGTGAGCGACTTTCTCGCGGCAAATCGCCTTGCGGGTCGTTACATGCTGACGATTGGCGGGCAGGCAAGCGGCACCGGAGTGATCGCCGTGATCGCGCTTTACGAGGCGGGGTATGTGGCCGGGTTTACTTCCATGTGGTGGGGCATGCTCGCGCTGCCTGTGGGCGTGATTCTCGCCCTGACGGGTTTTGTTTACTACCGCTTCCGAGAGACCCGGGCGCTGACGCTGGCGCAGTTTTTCGAGACGCGTTACTCACCGAATTTCCGCAAGTTCGCGGGTATCGTTTGCTTTCTTACTGGGTTGATCAATTTCGGTGTTTTTCCGGCCGTTGCGGCGCGATTTTATGTCAATTTCCTTGGCCTGCCCGAGACTTTCCCGATTCCGGGGACTTCGATCGAGTTTTCCACTTTCGCCACCTTGATGGCCTTGGATCTGGGGATTGCCCTTTTGATGGTCGTTTTCGGCGGGCAGATCAGCATCATGCTCTCGGACTGCTATTCTGGGATTGTTAGTCTGATCGGATTTGTGGCGATCACCGCCTTTGCGATTTGGCTGGTCGGTTGGCAAAACATCATCGAGGGCACGCGGTTGGCTCCCGAGAACGCCTCGATGATCCATCCGATGAAGGGCGGGGAGATCAAGGACTTTAATGTCTGGTTTTATCTGATCGGAATTCTGAACGGAATTCTCGTGCGCGCTGCGTGGCAGGGATCCCAAGGTTACAACGCCTCTGCGAAGAGCCCTCACGAGCAAAAAATGGGAGCCATCATCGGCGGGTGGCGTTGGGATGTGCAGGGCTGGATGGGTATAGTGATTGCGGTGGCTGTGTTCGCGTTGCTGAATCTTCCAGAGTTTTCCAGCACCTCCTCGGTCGTCGAGACCCGCTTGGCCGCGATTGGAAATGAAACGATCCAAAATCAGATGCGCGTTCCGATCACGCTCTCAGAAATCCTCCCTGTCGGTCTCAAGGGGCTATTTCTGGCGGTGATGATTTTTTGCTCCATCGGCACGCATAACACCTACATGCACTCCTGGGGCAGTATTTTCATCCAGGATGTCTGGATTCCCTTCCGCAAAAAAATCTACTCGCCGAAGGACCACATTTTCCTGCTGCGACTCGCGGTCACGGGGGTGGCACTCTACGCTTTCATTTTTGGGTTGTTCCACACACCCAGCACGCCGATCTACATGTTCTGGGCGATCACCGGCACGATCTGGCTGCCCGGTGCCGGCGCGGCGGTCATCGGCGGGCTTTACTGGAAAAAAGGCACGACCGCTGCGTGCTATCCCGCGATTCTTTTCGGCGCGGCGGTGGGATTTTTCGGGCTTCTTTACCCGCCGATCTACCAGTCCCAATACGGTGAGGAGTTTCCGATCAACAACCAGTATTTGTATTTCATCGCGATTGTCGGATCAGCCGTAAGTTACATCGTGATCTCGCTGCTGACCTACAAGGGAACCCCCTTCAACCTGGATAAAATGCTCCACCGTGGACAATTGGCGCTTGAGTCCGATCATGCCGACAACAAAGAGAAAGTCTCCAAATGGCAGAAGATTTTCGGCATCAACAGAGACTTTTCCTTTGGTGACAAGATTCTGGCTGTGTTCCTCGTAGTCTGGAATGCGTTTTGGATCCTTCTTTTTGCTACCGTGACCATGATCAATCTGGCGACGCCTCTTTCGATTAGCTGGTGGGAGTCCTACTGGAAGATTTATGTCTTTTTCTACCTCGGCTTCAACGCAGTGATCGCCATTTGGTTCACCTTCGGCGGAACGAAGGACATCATCGGTCTTCTTCTTGCGCTGAAAACCTCCAAGTTCGATGAGAATGACGACGGACGTGCCGAGCATCTCAACAACTCGGGCAAATCTTCGCACTAAAAGATGCGTAACCCATGGGGTGTCACTTTTTTTCCCTTTATGGGAGTGGCTCTGCTAACCTGCTTCGCTTTGGCCGTCGTGCCTCAGGAAAAAGAGCGGGCCTCGTTGGTCATTGATTGCACGGCTCCTCAGGCGGTGGTCTCGGAGTCTGTCGATGTGGAAAACGGAAGGATCGAAACCGAGATGGGGGCCTTCCAAGAAGGCTTCCCCGTGAAGACTCTTCCCCGCAAAGGCAGCCGAATCCAGCTCCGGGTGCCGTTTCAAGCCGGAACGAACTGTTTGATTCTGGAAATCCAGGAAATCCACAACCGCCGCCCGGAGGCTTTCGGCTACACCGTGCTCGTGAATGGAAAAGAGGTCTATTTTCGCACCTACCAAGAACTCGGCGCGGGGCCGAACCACTATTTTGTAGAAGTGCCCAAGGAATTTCTGAGAGGTCGGAGTCCGCTAGAGATCACGCTGCGGCACGACGGGGGCGGGCCATTCAGCATTAGCAAAATCTGGGTGTATGAAGACTTTTTTGAAAAGGTGGCCAAGCCCGAAAAGGTCTTTCGCCCAATGGCGATTATTTTTCCAACCAGCTCGATCCGCCTAGAGGGTGAAAGCGACGCGAATCGCTTGCAAGGCGAGGGTGTCGAACTCCAGCGAATCCAAAAAATGCGGGCTGCATATTCCGGGTTTCAGGATTACGGACCGGTTGGTTTTTTGAACTTCGCTGGCGGCTACGGGCACATCGATCCGGAGGAAGGCAGAAAAGAGCTCCTCTCCCAAATTGACCTTTCCTCGGAGACCGGCATGCCGGGCCTCTGGATCGTCAATGGCACGGGATGGGGAGGCAAGCCCACGGGAACCGACGGGCGTGGGGGCTATTTCAGCGACATCCAATACACGCACACGATCTATGATCCCGCGCTTGGCACCTACCGCGCCTCATGGCCAAACATGTGGAGCAACACTCCCGGTGCCGCCCTTCGCAATCCGGTGATGAATGCTTTTTTGGAAAAACGCTTCCAGCAGCTCATGCAGGGCATTCAGGAGCAACTTGCCTGGCTTCGTCTAAAAGGACAGCCCGCGCAGCCAATGATCGTGCGCGAATTTGCCCCAGCGAGCGGTGAGATTTCCCAAGCCGTCATCGAGGCGGCCGCGAGGGATGGTGTCACCCTTGATCCCACCGATGGCATGAGCTTCGAGGAAAGCCTCTGGATGCACCGGGATGCCGTTCGCACCTGGCAGGAATTCGCCGATAGCTCGCAGCGAAACATCGGTCGGGATATCGCGATTGTGGATCAAGGCAAGCTCCTGCTGCCCGAGGAGCAGTTTTTCGACAATCTTTACGCTCACCCGGATTTTCTTACCGACAAGCCCATGAACGATCCGCGCTGGGGTGGTGGTCAGCATGGCATGGTCGATGGACTCTGGAGCAGCGGGGAAATGGGTGAGGGAGTGAACTTCCGCGATATCGCCATGTATGACTACCTGCGCGCCCGAGGGAAGCTCTCGATGATCAATATGGAGCGCACGATCCTGAAAAAGAACTTCAGTGTGATGAAGCGCCATTACGAGCGAGGCTTTCAGTTCCTCTGCTTCTTCAATGCTGATCCTGGTGATGAGAAATTTGTCCGCGAGGTGGATGGAATCGCCAACGATCCCATCGATCCTCCTGTGCATCGCCAGCCCGCCCTGCTCGATGTGATCGTGCAGCGGGATTTCCATGCCGGACCGAAGGACAAACTTGTTGCTCAAAAAAACATGAAGGTTCACAGCAAGCTGCGCCTGGCGGTCGAGGATGTGTCCGCGCCTGGAGAGTTGATCTACAAGCTGACAAATTCAGGCAACGCTTTCACCGCACCGCTCGCCTTGGACCTTGATGGGCGCATCTCGCCAGGCGAGGCGAACAACATCGAGGTCTTCGTTGGCCCCTCCCTCGAGCGCTTGGAAAAAGTCGCCACGCTCACGGAGAAAAACCTGCCAGACCCGAATCACTGGACGCCGTGGATGACTTCCCACAAGCTCCTCGATCTCGGTCCTTCGACCATTGGTCAAAAAACCGTTTATTTAAAGATCGTCTTCAACGCCACGCACGCCCCGGATGCGGCGTTTTTGCTCAGTCTCAATGTGCAATCCAGTTGGCCCAGGCAGAGCGGCTACTTCGCCCAACCCTCGCTGAGCAAGAGTGAGCAACGCACGCTCCAGCTCTGGACCCAGGAACGCGCCATCGCCTCGAGCCTTTTGAAAAAATATTTTGCCACTGGCGGCGAGGATGAGGTTTATCGTCAGGCAAAGGATTTCTTTGAGCGCGGTTGGTATGGCAGCGCGAGGCGTCTCCTCGCATCGGAAATTTCCCAGCTGCTCCCTGCTACCTACTTGGTGCGGGGGCATGGTCGTCTGGGGCGCTATCCCATCGAGTTGAAGCTCGAACGTCCCGAGGATTGGGGATTTTTCACCATCGAAAAAATCGGATCCGAGGGCTGCGTTTTCAGCATCAAGTCGGGTCGCGATAGCCAGCCGCTATCCATCGCCATGGAAAACCTCGGAGCATCTGGCGAATGGAAGCTGCGCCCACTGGGTCAGGGACGCTACGAATTGACCGAAACCGCGAACGGGCGCAGACCTCAGAACGGCCGAGTTTCGTTCGATCTCACGCACCGCAATCCTTCCGATCACTCTCCCAAGCTGCGTTCCCGATTTGTCGCCCGATTCCTTTCCGGAGACAAACACCGCATCAAGGTGGACACGCAGGATCTGGAGATCATGGACTATGCGTCGAGCATGAGCCTCCCGGTCGCCAAGGATGCCGTTTTCACCCGTTCGGCCGCCTGCATGGAGGGCACAGAGGCGGCTGCCAAGGGCGAGATGCCTCAACGCCATGACGAGGTCATTGTTAACACCAACGAGGCCGGCGAGGTCACGGCGGTGAAGGCCAGATATGGTTACGAAAAGGGACGAATCAAAAAATTTGAGTCACCTGAGATCGTCGGGGAGCCCTCGAATGGCATCATCGAAATGGAAAGCGGGAACCGATATGAACTCCTGTTCGACAAGGCCGTGACGAAGTTCGACACGGTTGCCATCCAGGGAACCCTCACGGCCTACGAGATCAGCGCCCTGAAGGACGCCATCAAGCCCGGACATGAAGTCGAGTTGCGATTCACCCCGTGCCAATCGGAGCACTCCATTCCGCGTTTGCTGGAGGTTAGGCAGGCCCGCGAAATCCTGCTTGATGTCGATTATACAAAAGCTACCGACAGTTCTTGGAAAAACGCCACGGTTGGAATCCGGGATGCCGATGTGGTCGTCCACAAACCTGAGCCGAACTACCTGTATCGCGTTGAGATGGCGCTCCTCCGCCCACTCAAGCCCTTCCTGCCAGGGAGCGTGACCTATTTGATCCAAAACGAAAAACCCCTCGGCACCACTGTCGTGGAGATTGCCGCAAGGGCGTTTGAAGATTCCAGTCGCGTGACGGTTTATACCAGCCCCGATGGCGTTGAGTGGATGCGCTGCGGCCAATTCGATAATACTTGGCAGAACAATATTTCACAAAATCTCGACGAACTGCCGTATCAATTCATCGACATGACTCCCTCCGTTCAGGGCTTGAAAAAATTCTACCTGAAAATAGAAATGACAATGAACTCTGCCGACCATCGCTTCTGCGTTGCAAAACTCCGGGTTGCCACGGAAAAATCCTCAAAATCCCTTCCATGAAAAAAATCCTCCTGCCAGTCCTTTTTGTTTTTTTGGTCGTAGTGCAAACCTTTGCAGAATCCAGGCGCCCTAATATTATTCTGTTTCTGGCCGATGATATGGGCATCGGGGATCTGGGCGCCTATGGGCAAACTGATGTCTCGACACCCAACATCGACAAGCTCGCTGCCGGTGGGCTGAAATTCACCGACGCCCACTCGCCGGCGGCCGTCTGCCAACCCACTCGATACGCGATCCTTTCGGGTCGTTACTACGGCCGCTCGGCCTACGGGCGGGTTCAATCGGGAATTTATTTCCGAAAAGATGAGATTCTCTTCCCGCAGCTTCTCCAAAAAGCAGGCTACAACACTGCTGCTTTTGGCAAATGGCACCTGGGCTTCGGCCTCACCAATCGAGGCGAGCCGACGGATTGGAATGGCGACCTAAAGCCAGGTCCGAACGAATGCGGATTCGACTGGTTCTTCGGTATGCCGAACAGCCACGCCCAGCCGCCCTATGTTTTTGTTGAGAACAACCGCATCCACAAAGGCGATCCTAAAGACCCGATCGAGATGATCAGTTCGGAGGATGCTAAGGCGCGCGGCATAAAGCCCCCTGCGAATGCGCCTGCGGGCTGGGGAATGAGTGTCGGTGCCAAGGCCGCCCACGAGGCCTGCGATATGTATCGACTCGACCTGATCATGGCTGACAAGGCCTGCGAATTCATCGGCCGCCAGACACCCGAAAAGCCATTTTTTATCTACCTGCCATGGTTCGCTCCTCATGTGCCGCTGGCCGTTGCTCCTGAATTCAGCGGGAAAAGCCCGCTGGGCCAGCGAATCAAAAAGCAAAACAACAATGCGGTCCGAAATGCGGAATACTGCAACCAACTCGATTTCGCGGTCGGCAAGGTGATGGCCTGCCTTCAGGAAAAAGGGTTGGCGGAAAATACGCTGGTGGTTTTCACAAGCGACAACGGCGGTGCGGTCTTTGGCGACACAGCCTCGGTTGGCTACAAGACAAATGGAGACTATCTCGGAACCAAGACCGACACCTGGGAGGGAGGGCACCGCGTTCCTACGATCGCTTGGTGGCCTGGTAAAATCGCCGCCGGCAAGACGACCAACAAACTTTTTTCACTGACTGATCTCTATGACACCTTCCTGGCCGCGGCGGATGTGCCTGTGCCGCCGGGCGCGGCGGTGGACAGCGTCAATATGCTTCCTCTTCTTCTCGATTCCGACAAGGCACCCGGACTCGACGGCATGTTTTACAAAGGAAAAGCCAGCGCGCTCCGTGTGGGCGATTGGTCCTACCATCCACAGCAAGGCCCCGGGGGACTTTTCAGTCAAGGACCTATCGTGAAGCTCGGCCAGACACACTCGGACTACGATAAGACTGGCAAAATCAAGCCCGACGCGCCCCAAGAGCAACTCTACAACCTCGGCACCGATCCGCAGCAGACTCAAAACCTTGTGAACACCGAACCCGAAGTCGCCGCTGTGATGAAGGACATCATGAAAAAATACGAAGAGGCCAACCACAAAGACGAAGTGCCTTTGCAAGCGATCCTTGCCGATCTTTCCCCTGAGACAGCCAAAAAACTCAACGTCACCATCCTGCCAGTCAAAAACAAATGAATCCTATCGCAGACGCCATTTCCGTTCTCGGTTCCCGCCATGGCCTGATCCTCGATCCCATCGGTGGTAATGCCCGCATCATCCGCTTCGACATGTTTCACGAAGCCGCCGCCCTCGAAATCCGTGTGGGCTTGCGGATCGATGGCCAAGAATTTGTTTTTCCCCTTTGCCGGGAGGGACAGCGGTTTGGCTTCTTCGATCAACGAATCACTCCCTGCACAAGCCGGTTGATCGGCATCCACGAGGACTCGGGCATCAAGGTGACGCTCGAATTCGCCACGCCCTTCCGTCCCAAGGATCCCGCGTTCTCAACGATTCCCATTGTCGCCGCGCGTGTTTCCGTTTCCAAAATCTCCGGAAACTTCCGTTGGCACCCGGTGAAGATGGCTCCTGAATCCGTGGAGTTGTTTTTCGAGGTTTCGAGCCAAGACATGAAATTCGAGGCCTCCGCCAAAGAAGCGTTGGATGTTTCTTTCAGTAGCCTCACACTCCGCAATTCCCACGAAAAAGCGTCCGATCCCGCCAGTCGTCTGAAACAGTTGGACCGCATCGTGGCTCCCGGCGCACAACGAGAGGGAAACCGCTTTTCGATCGAGGTGCCGGTGAAGGAATTTGGTCAGCGTTCCCTAGATATTTTCTGGTGCAGCCACAACTCGCCAGTCCTTGAGGTTTTTGGGGAAAAGCACCCCTTTTTCTATGCGTCGCGCTTCGTCTCTCTCGACGCCGTCGCCGATTGGGCGCGGGCAAACGGTGGCGAAATCTTCGCCAACGCCGAAAAGGTTGATGCTATTGTTACCGCCAACAATCTCTCGCCATCCATCAACAATCTCATGGCGCAGACGCTGCATTCCTGGCTAATGAACACTTGGTGGGTGGATCGCGATGGCAATGACTGGTTCAGCGTCTGGGAAGGCAGCTGCGGATTTCATTCCACGGTGGATGTCGAATTCACCCAGTCGCCGTTTTATCTCGCGGTCTGGCCTGAACTGCTCGCGATTGAACTCGATTATTGGCCCGAGTTTTCCAAGTCTGGGACTCTGACCTTGGGCGACCGCGGGGAGGGCACCGAATTTCTTTCCCACGATTGCGGCGCCATGGCTCAAGCCAATGGTCAGGACTATCCCCATGAGATGGAAGTCGAGGAGACCACCAACTACCTCATCATGCTCTACGCGCACTGGAGGCGAACAGGGGACTTCTCGATCGCCCGAAAGTGGTCGGACACGGTGGTAAAATACTTGCGCTTCCTGGAGCGCTGCGACACCAAGGGCAAAGGTGTGCCCGATGTCGGGGTGGCGAACACCATCGATGACGGTGCTCCGGCATTGCAATACGGCCGCGAGCAGGTCTATCTCGCAGTGAAGACACTTGCCGCCTTCCAATGCGGTGCTGCGATCCTTGAGCAGCTTGGCGATGCCGCCACGGCAAATCATTTCCGAAATAAAGCCGACTTCATTCGCGGTCGTGTGGAATCCGAGGGCTGGAAAGACGACCACTATATCTGTCTGCTCAACACCGATGGCAGAGGGCTCAAAAACCCTTGGACAGGCAAGGATCTCGGCATGGAAATCGTTCCCGGCTGGGATGGCTACCACATCTACACTGCAAACGGCCTCGCGCCGCTTGACATGGTCGGCTTCTCGACCGGTCTTGATGAAGTCAGACTGGTCTCAGACTTGGCCAACGCGACCGAGGCGTGTCTTTGCGAATACGGGTGCTCGCACAGTGACTACGCTGCGGATGAATATGCTCTCGGTGGTCTTCAGGATGGAATGGCTGGTGTCTCTGCAAAGCCAGGCTGGATTTCCATGAACATGCTTCGTGACATAGCTGCCCTTTATCGAGGGCTCGATTTCCGACATCTCTCCGAACGCTACTGGAACTGGCAGCTGACAACCAATGCCCAGGCGCCGGCGCTTTTCTTTGAAACCTTTGGCGGCAACAACCTCCACTTCTACCCGCGCGGCGTGGCCATATGGGGATTCTTCGACGCAGTCGCCGGCCGCGTCATCGACCGCGTCGCCGGTGTGGACGAATGCTCACCAAAAATTCCCGGCATCAAAGCCCCCCGCCTCATTGATGCGGACTGGATCTCCAACCAATAAACGACCGCATGGAACCACGCATCCGCCTCGGGATATTTCTCGCTCTGATATTGTCAACAATTGCTTATGCTGCTCCGAGCGCATCGCGGATTTCCGATCAGTTGGTCTTTGGAAATCCCGCTAGCGAGAGCTCGCACGGCTTGAAAGTCGCATCCGGCGAATCGCGGGTCATACAGATCGATTCGAAGCTGGGCGTCCTCGAGCGCCGCTACACCGCCCGCGAACTCAAGGGGCGTGATGCCACCCTTGAGTTCGACTTGAAGGTTCCGCCCGCCGAATTGCGCGCATCCAAGACACCATTGACATTGGAATTCCGTGAAATCCACAACCGCCAAACGGGCGTGTTCGGCTACCGAATCTTTGTTTCGGGCAAGGAGGTCTATTTCCGCAACTATGAGGAGGCCGGCTCCGGGCCGAATCATTTTTTTGTCGAGGTGGATCGTGCGATAGTTCCGGCGGACGGGAGAATGCGCATTCGCATCCAGAGCGAATCCAGCGTTCCGTTTTGCCTCGCGGATGTGTGGGCCTACTCGGACTTCGCTTCTTTAACCGCCTCGCAAACCATCCAGCCCGGCAAGATGGGTTTCATCCTCGGCCTTTCGGCGGAACTCGCCGGTGTGCCGGTCGATCTCAAAAAGAACCCCGACCAGAAAATGAAGGTCGTCGAGGCTCTGGAGCAAAAATACGGCGGTTTGCAATCCTATGAGCTGGGCTTGATGGGCAGCGTCGCCTACACCCTGCGTTCCCGCCCAGAGGGTCAGAAGTCGATCGACGACACGCTGGAAATCTCGGCGGCGACGGGGTTGCCCTATCATTTGATGTTCAGCTCCTGGTGGGGTGGCGCTGCCACAGGCATGGATGGACGCGGCGGGTATTTTTCCGATCTTCAATACGAAGGCGTCAGCTACAACGCCGAAACCAAGACCTACAATCCCTCCTTCCCGAACCAATGGGGAAGCTCGCTCTGGCCCACAAGAAACGACCCGCATCTAAATAAAATCAACAACCTCCGCATCGAACGCCTCACCCGCTATCTGGTGGACCGCCGCGCCACAATGGAACTCGGCGGGGCGAAGCTGCCCACTGGCGTGATCTATGCCGAGATGGGCCCGGGCTATGGGCTGGAGGCCAACCAACAAACTCGCGAACTCGCCAAGAGGGATGGCATCACACTTGATCCCGAGGATGGCATTTCGCGCGAGGAGGCCGAGTGGGCGCTCAAAAACTACGGCGCGTATTTCGCTCAGCAGGTGCCAGCCTACCGCGCCGGGCTCGGCCGCGGCACGATCAAGATCGACAACGGCAAGGTCGAATTTCCAACAGATCCTGTGTTCGACAACATCTACACCCACGGATTCTGGGGAATCGGTGGACCGCTGAACGATCCCAAATTCGCCTTCTGGCAGGCGAATCTTAACGAGGGCATGTGGAACAGTGGGGAACTCACCGAGGCTTATCCACAGGCCTGGTATGACTATGTCGTGGCCAACGGACGCATCGCCTGTGTGAACATCGAGAGGGTAATGATTCAGGACCTCCGCTACATGCCGTTCGCCTACGGGAACGGACTTCAATTCGTATGTCTCTTCAACGCGAAGCCCGGCGATGAGGACTTGCTCAAAAAAGAGGATGGCATCGCCGACAAGCCGAACCCTCCCATCGATTATCCCCGCCGCGTGCTTGATGTGAATTTTGCACGCGACAAATCCCCTTTGAAATCTCCAGGCGTGATCAAGCTCCATGGCCTGTCCGATGCGATCAAAGGGGGAAATATTCACGCTCTCAAAAGCAAGGAGGAGGGGGAAATAATCTGTGAAATCAGCGATCCCGAGACGGCATTTGCCAACGGCCTTGAGTTGAAAGTTTCGGGGGCAACCAGTCGCGTGCCTCTCAAGGGGTCTTACATCAAAGTGCTCGCAGGCTCCTCTGCGACTCAATTGACGGAAGTCAAAACCCTCCTTGCAGCCGATTTTATAGCCGGTGGCGGATGGGGGAACAAAAGCTTCGCTACAGTCGATCTTTCCACCATTGCCAAAGGAAACAAGTCGGTGTTCGTGGCAGTCAAAATCGCCTCGGAAGGAATGCCCGCCGAGGTGACGATCAGCCAGATTTCGGCCTACATCCCATGGAGCATCAAAGCGGGCCAAACGGACGGATGGGTTCCAAACCTCGGCGACAGCCGCCGTCGCAGTCTGTGGGTGCAGCAGCGCGCGCGTTTGGATCGCATGGTGCAGATGTTCGAGCAAGCAGGTGGTTCGGGGGAGGTGCTCGCCAAAGCCTCCGAGATGAAGACCTCGGGATTCTACACTCAGGCGCTGGAGTTTTTATTCCGCGAATACGCCCAGGTCCTTCCCGCGCGCTTCGCGATGAAAGGCACCGGCAAACTCGCCAACAAACCAGTGGAGGTTTCCGTGAAGGGTCCCGAGTCAGTGGTGGTTGTTGATCTTTTGAAAATCTCTCCCGAGGGGATCGATCTCGAACTGCGTGCCGAGACCGACACGCCAAGCTCGGTGGCTTTTAGCGGGCTTCCCGAGAATTCCACTTGGAAGCTTTTCCGTATCTCCGGACCATTGTTCCATCTGCGTCCCGCCGCCAAGGACGATCCTGAGGCCGTTGCCGCAACCGCAGGCCGGGCGTCCTTCGATCTCACCATCGGCCAACCGCAACTCCCGCCGTTGCCGAAAACATTCGTCGCCCAGGGAACCGGCGGAGGATTTGCGATTCAGGATGTTGAACTCACCGACGGGGAAATGGCGCGGCGCATCCCGCTCGTCAAGGACGCCCTCATCACCCGACGCAAGGTCGGCGAGCCTGTGAACAACAACCGCTACCGTGGTAGGTATGATGGCGACCGCCTGAGCCTGACACTCAACGACGCCGGGGAGGTCGAGCGAATCGATGCCGAATTTGGAAAGGATGCAGGGACGATCAAATCCTTCACGCCTCCCTCAGTCTATCCCGAGCGGAGCAACGGCATCATCGAACTCGACAACGGCAACCGCTATGAACTCGGCTACAACCGGGGTATGACTGATACCGAAGTCGTTGGCCTCTCGGCTCTCAAGTCCAGCAGCCTCGAGACGATCAAGCAGGCGTTCGCTCCCGGCCAATGGGTGGAGGTTTCCTACGCCCCCTACACTAGCCACAACCGTCCACCCCGCATCCTGAAAATCAGCCAGCCCGTCGAGACGATTTTCAAGGAGGATTACGGCACATCCGATGATTCGTGGGTGCAGCGAGCCGTGGAGGTGGAGAACATACATGTCGCCGATTTGAAGGGCAGGAAGCTCTGGCCGAAAAAGGCCTGGACTCCCGGCCATGTCGTCTATCGCATCGAGGCTCCGCGTCCATTGGGGCAAACCTCGGTGGGTTTTACAGGCCGTCTGATTCTCAATCCCGAGAATCGCATCACCCTCTTCGTTCGCACCGACGGCGGGGAGTGGCAAACATGCGGCGAGTATGTCACGGCATCCTCCGGTTCGAACAATTTCGGCGCGCTCAAAATGGTCGATGTGACCCCATGGGTGCGTGGAAAAAAATCCTTCGAACTCAAAGTTGAAATGCTCACCACCAACAGCACTTGGTGCTCGATCGGTTTGATCGAAGTCCGCACCGAGGGCGACCACTCACAACCACTAAAAAACTAATGAAAAAACCACTCCTATTCGCGCTCGCAACAACCCTTGCCGCTCTGCCGCTCCATGCGGTCGAGATGTGCTGGATTTTCGGAAACAACATGATCCTCCAAGCCGACCGACCACTTCCAATCTGGGGTCAGGGCAAACCCGGCGAGGAAGTGGGCGTCGCTTTTGCTGGCCAGGAGAAAAAAACCACGGCGGATTCCGATGGTGAATGGCGTGTGGTGTTTGATGCTTTGCCTGCGAATCCGAAAGGGCAGACGATGAAGGTTTCTGCATCCTCGGGTGGAAGAGAATTTAAGGATGTGCTCCTTGGCGATGTATGGTTGGCCTCCGGCCAATCAAATATGGCCCAACCCAGTGCCGACAAATCGGAGGGAGGCGACAAATTGGCATCCGAGCCTTCAAACACTCTTTTTCGTGTGTTTCCCGTGGCTTACAACGAGTGGGCTCCGGAGCCGAACACCAAGCAGTTTGGATGGGATAAAAAAATCACCAATTGGTTCGAGTGGATTCCTGCCCACCCTGGCGTATCAGGCGTTCCATATTGGTTTGGCTCCAACCTCCAAAAGGAAACCTGCCGCCCGATTGGCGTGATCATTTCCCCCGTTGGTGCTTCGCATGCCGAGTGCTGGATCTCCATGAAAGATCTCGAGGCCGATCCCTATTTCAAGGATGTCGTAGAGAACTCGAAGAAGCGTATCGCCAATGTTCCGGCCGAGCAGGAAAAATTCAAAGCGGAGGTCGATGCCTGGAAGAAACGCAAGGCGGATGCGGAAGCCGAAGGGAAACCTTTTACCGAACGCCAACCCCACAATTTGCGTGACGAGCTGGCCGTGCGTTGGTGGGTCGGTGCTCTTTATAATGCCCGCATCGCCCCGCTGCGCGATCTCGCGATCAAGGGTGTAATCTGGTATCAGGGCGAAAACAACGCCGGTAAGCGTGGCGTCAATGCCTACACCACCGAGTCCTACGACAGGCTCATGAAAAACATCATCGCCTCATGGCGGAAACAGTTCGAGCAACCCGACCTGCCGTTTCACACCGTTCAGTTGTCGATGTTCAGTTGGAACGATGGCAATGGACGCACGCCACGCGACCCAAACAAGCCTGGTGGCTGGTCGATCATTCGTGAAGCTCAAGAGAAAACGGCCAATGAAACGCCGAACTCGGAGATGATTGTCTCTTGGGACATCGGCGAGAAGGCGGATATTCATCCCAAAAACAAGCGACCCATCGGTGAGCGCCTTGCTAAGGTTGCTCTGCGTGACACCTACGGCAAAAAAGACATAATTGCCGATAGCCCCTCCTACAACTCGCACAAGGTCGAGGATGGCAAAATCCGCGTGACTTTCACAAACACCCACGGTGGCCTCAAAACCAAGGGCGACAAGGTGCTCGGTTTCGCTATCGCTGGAGCGGACGACAAATTCGTCTGGGCCGATGCAGCGATCGACAGCAAAGATAGTGTGTTGGTTTCGAGTCCGCAGGTTCCCCAACCGACAAATGTGCGTTTCGGCTACATCCAGTTTCAGGACTCGGATCTTTACAATTTGGCCGATTTTCCGGCAGTGCCGTTCCGCACGGACACATTGTCTCTTGAACAAAACAAAGGCTCTGAACCCGCTTCGCCTCAACCCTAATTCCGTTGTATGTTAAAAAAAATCCACCTCCTTCTCGCGACTGCACTCGCGCTTCCAATTGCCGCCAAAGCAGCACCGGCAGGCCCCAAGCAGCCTGTCAAAAAACCCAATATCGTCCTCATGCTCGCAGACGACCTCGGCTACGGGGATGTTGGATGCTACGGAGCGAAGCTGCTCAAGACGCCGAACATCGACAAACTCGCCGCCGAGGGCGTGAAGTTCACCGACGCCCACGCTCCGGCCGCCGTCTGCCAACCCACGCGCTACGGCATTCTTGCCGGGCGCTACCATTGGCGTGCAAAACGCACCGAACCAGCCCTTTACTTCGCCGAAAATGAAATCCTCTTGCCGCAGACCCTCAAGGACAACGGCTACAAGACAGCCGCCTTTGGAAAATGGCACCTCGGCTGGGGCTCTGGGCAACCGAATGATGACGCCTTTTGGAATGGCGAAATCACTCCCGGCCCGCTGAACACCGGCTTCGACTCCTACTTCGGAGTTCCTCACTCCCACTCGCAGCCTCCATTCGTGTTCATCGAAAACACACGCATCTACAAAGGCGATCCCAATGATCCGCTTCGTCTGAACAAGGAGCAGCCCGCCCACTGGAAGCACACGATGAATTCTGGAGGAAGTGCGGGAGCCAAGGCGGCCCACGAAGCCTGCGACATGGACCGGCTCGACCTCACTCTCGCCGAGCGCGCGTCGGACTTCATTGCGAAGCAGAGTCAGGACAAACCTTTCTTTATCTACCTGCCGTTCTACGCCCCGCATGTGCCGATCCTTCCCGCGAAGGAATTTCAAGGCAGCAGCCAGGCCGAGGCCCTCGGGGATTATGTCCAGCAACTCGACCACGCCGTCGGAATGGTCATGGAGTCGCTGAAAAAACACGGCTTCGATGAAAATACACTGGTCGTGTTCACCAGCGACAATGGTGGCTGCCACATTGTCGAAACCATGGCGCTCGGACACAACAGCAGCGGCGAGTGGCTCGGCCTGAAAACCGACACATGGGAAGGCGGGCACCGTGTTCCCTTCATCGCCCGCTGGCTTGGAAAAATTCCCGCTGACACCACCTGCGACAAGTTGCTCTCGTTAACGGATCTCTTCCCGACATTCGCCGCCGCCTCGGGAATTCTTTTGCCGAAAAACGCCGCGCCGGATGGATTGAACATACTGCCCTTGCTTGAGCATCCGGTGGACACTCCTGCGATCCGCACCGAGATGGTTTACTCAGGCCGTGGCCGCGCGCTGCGGAGCGGCGACTGGGTTTATATGCCCTACAACGGCTCCGGCGGACTGTTCGGCACCTTCTATTTCGAAAAATTCGGCTACTCGAACTCCGATCACGACGCCCAAGGCAAGTTGCTGGAAACGGCCCAAGCTGAACAGCTCTACAACCTGAAGGACGACCCGCGACAAGAGCGGAATGTCGCCAACAAATATCCGGAGGTTGCCCGCCAGATGGCGGCGCGATTCGCGGAGATCTCCCGCCAAAATAAATCCCGCTGATCTTTCGATGAAACCACTCCGCCTTCTTGCGGCGCTTGCTTGCGCCCTCACGCCCTCCGCCTTTGCCGCTGTGCAAGCCGTCCCTATCGGCGATCCATCACTGCAGGTTCAAGCCAAAGGAGCGATCGTCGTCGAGAATCTCGACACCGAAATGGGAACCCTCAAAGCCTCCCACTCGGTGCGCACCGTTCCGCACAAGGGAGATGAACTCTCGTTCGAGGTTCCGTTCGATGCTGGAGCGAAATCGCTGATTCTGGAGTTTCAAGAAATTCACAATCGCCGTCCGGCTGCTTACGGATACACGGTTTTGATCAATGGCCGGGAGGTTTACTTCCGCACTTACCAGGAACTCGGCGCAGGCCCGAATCACTTCTTTGTCGAGGTGCCAGAGGATCTGCTGAAAAGCGGGTCGTCGCTCAAGGTCACGCTTCGCCATGAAGGTGGGGGGGCTTTCAGCGTCGCCAAGCTCTGGGTGTGGGAAGACTTTTTCGAAAGCACGGCAAAAGCCGAGCAGGTCTTCAAGCCCATGGGCCTCCTGCTGCCACCTGGCGCCATCAAAATCGATGGCAAGCCGGCAAAACCAAAAACCGATGAGGAGTGGGCAGCCTTGTTCGAGGAGCAAAAAAAACGGTTCTCCGGCCTGAAGGATTACTCGCCCGTCGGCACTCTTGCCTTCGGCGGATCTTACGGTGGACGCGATCCGAAGGAGGGCAACAAATCGCTTCTCCAAGGATTTCGCCTCTCGGGCTTCACCGGCATGCCGGGCGAGATGATGCTCAATGGCCTTGGGTGGTTTTCGGGCCCCACAGGTCCTGATGGCCTCGGCGGCTACTTCAGCGACATCCGCTATCAGAAAACCCAGTTCAATCGCGAGAAAGGCGCGTGGCAGGCCTCATTCCCGAACATTTGGGGGAACACCCCCGCCTACACACTGCGCGACCCGAACATGAATGCGTTTCTCGAAAAGCGCTTCCAACAAATGATGGCTGGCGCTCCGGAGGAACTGGCGCGGCTTCGCCTGGCGGGAACGCCCTCTCAGCCGATCCTCATCCGCGAATTCGCTCCCGCAAGCGGTGAGATCACCGACGAAATTGTCCAAGCCGCCGCGAAGGACGGCGTGAAACTCGATCCCACCGATGGCATGAGTTTCGAGGAGCGCATGTGGATGCATGCCGACACGCTTCGCACCTGGCAGGAATATGCAGGCAGCCTCCGCAAAGCCATGGGACGCGACATCGCCGTGGTCGATCGCGGCAAGCTGGTGCTTCCCGACGAACAGAGCTTCGATAATTTCTACGCTCATCCGAACTTCATGACCGACGATCCCGCTGGCAACGAACGCTACGGCGGCGGTCAGCACGGCATGGTGGATGGTCTTTGGAGCAGCGGCGAGATCGGTGCCACGAGTGGACACCAGGACATCGGGGCCAATACCAAGTTCCGCGATGTTGCGATGTATGATTACCTGCCCGCCAACGGCAAATTCGCGGCCATCAATCTCGAGCGCACCATGCTCAAAGAGAACTTTGAGGTGCTGCGCCTCTACTATGAGCGAGGATCCCATTTCCTCTGCCTTTTCAATGCCGATGATGGCGACGAGAAGTTTGTGCGTAGCGTGGATGGCATCGAGAACGATCCCGCGTCTCCTCCGTCCCATGCCCAGCCGGTCGTGACGATGGAGAAAATCGAAACACCGAAACCCAAAGGCAAAACCCCTTTCCACAGCGAAGCCCTTTACCGCCTCACCAGCGCGGGGAATCCTTTCCCGAGCGGTCTCACGCTGGATCTCGATGGCCGCGTCTCGCCCGGTGACACCAACAAAATCGAGGTCTTCCTCGGTGATTCGCCTAAAAATATGAAGTTGGTCACTTCGCTGACCGAGAAGGAACTCCCCGATCCCGACCACTGGACGCCCCAAATGACCAGTCAGTATTCCATGGAACTCGGCGACGCCATGATCGGCAAAAACGAGGCCTATCTGAAATTCGTCTTCCATGCCGAGGGAGCAGAGGACGCCGCGTTCCTGATTTCCCAGAATGTGAAAACCCGCTGGCCGAAGCAGAGCGGCTATCTTGGCAAAACCAACCTCACTCGCAAAGACGCCCGCACCCTTCAGCTTTGGCTGCAGGAACGCAGCGTCTGCGAGCGACTCCTCCGCTACTACCGCGAAGCCGGTGGCGAGGATTCGACTTGGAAAGAAGCGAAGGCACGCTACGACGAAGGTCGCTACGCCAGCGCACGCCGACTCCTCGGCCCCGCCATTTCGGAGGTTCTACCTGCCCGCTACTTGGTTCGCGGACATGGAAAACTCGGCAGGTATCCTGTCGAGGTGCGTCTCCCCAGCGAGGACGAATCGGTTTTTGTAACTCTTGATAGAATCTCTCCCGACGGCGCGGCATTTTCTCTGCGCTCCAACAGCGATTCCGCCAAGGTCGATCTAGTCTTCGACACCCTCGATCCGAAAAAATCTTGGCGTCTCGAATCTCCAGCGCCTGGAGCCTACAGTTTGGCGGAGGGTCAGGATGCCGAAAACCGTGTGACCGTGAAGGACGGACATGTCAGAGTATCCCTCGATCACATCAATCCCCAGCCTGCCAAATCCAAACTGCCCACGAAACTGGTGGCCCGTTTCCTCTCGCAACGCGGGAACACCGTCACGGTCGATCTCCAAGACCTCGAACTCATGGATTACGGCAGCAGCATGACCCTGCCTGTCGTGAAGGGTGCTCCCCAAACTCGCGAAGCCGATGGCATGGAAAATACCGAGCTCGCTGCGGCGAAATCCCCGAAGCCGCACGATGAAGTCACGCTCGATATCAACGACCAGGGCGAAGTCACAGCGATTCATTCCCGCTATGGCTACGACAAGGGACGGCTCAAAAAGTTCCACCCACCTGTCGTGATCGGTGGAGCCTCGAACGGCGCGATCGAGTTGGTGAACGGCAAGAAATACGAACTGGTCTTCGAAAAAGGCAGCGCTGCTGGAAACTTCGAAACCGTGGCCCTGCAGGGAGGCATCATTTCCAACGAACTCCAGAGCCTCGCCAGCGCCTTCAAGCCCGGCGATGAGTTCGAAATCTTCTACTCGCCCTATGCCGAGAAAAAGGGTCTGCCACGCATCATCACAGTGAAGCAGCCCCGCAAGGTGCTTCTCGATGTCGATTACACCAAGGACCCCGAGTGGAAGAACGCCACGCACAGCGTGACTGGCGTCGATGTGAAGCCCCACCGCCCGGAGCCGAACTACCTCTACAAAATCGAAATCCCAATGATGCGCCCAGTAAAGGCATTCGAGCCCGGGAACGTGGTTTATCACATCACCAACGACAAGCCGCTCGGCACAACGGCGGTGGAGTTCGCCGCGCGCGCCTTCGACGCTTCGAGTCGGGTGACCTTCTACACGAGCCCGGATGGCAAGAAATGGACGCGTGTCGGCCAATTCGACAAGACCTGGCAGAACAGCATTCCGCAAAACCTGAATGCGCTGCCCTACCAGTTCCTCGACCTCACGCCGCAGGTGAAAGGATTGAAATCCTTTTACCTGAAGGCAGAGTTAGCGATGAACAGCGCGGATCACCGCTATTGTCTAGCTAAACTCCGCGTGGCCACGGCGGACTCTCCAAAGTAAGCGATCATGTTTCGACCGGGCCGCCCGTTCCTCGATGTCGATGGAAATCCCATCCAAGCCCATGCCGCCTCGATCCTGCGACATGGCGACCACTGGTATTGGTATGGACAGGACATGGGAGGCCGCCACTCGCCGGCGGATCCCTAGTTCACCGGCATCTCGGTCTATCGATCGACCGACCTGGTTTCGTGGAAACGCCTCGGAACAGCCTTGGCTCCCGACACGGCGAATCCCGAAAGCCCGCTTCACACCGACCGCATCGGCGAGCGGGCAAAGGTGATCTTCAATCCGCTCACGAAGAAATTCGTGATGTGGCTCCACCTCGATCGACGCGCCTACGATTTCTCGATGGCCGGTGTGGCGGTGGCCGACTCGCCCGAGGGACCATTCCAGTTGGAAAAGGTATTCCGCCCCTTGCCGGTGGAGGAGGATATGCACCCTGAAGATGCCCGCCGTGCCGGCGAGGCGAGCGCGGTTTTGGATACCAACCTCTTTGTCGATCGCGATGGCAAGGCCTACTTCATCTACTGCTCGGAAGGCCTCGCGACTCTCCATATCTGCGAGCTGAACGACGAGTTCACCGACATCCGCCGGCCAGCGGTTCGCGATGTCACATGGGCAAGGGCTCTCGAAGGCCTGGTCCGCGAAGCGCCCGCCCTCTTCCGCTGGCGCGAGCATGTCTACATGTTCACCTCCGGCTGCACCGGTTGGGAACCGAACTTCCTGCTCACGGTGCGCGCGCCTACGCCTCTCGGCCCTTGGGAACTCCTCGGCGACCCCTGCATTGGCCCACAAACTGAGATCGGCTATGCGTCGCAACCCGCCTGGGTGCTGCCGATGGAAAATTTCGGCCCGGATGCGTTCGTCTACATCGGCGACCGCTGGAACCAGCGCGATTTGGAATCCAGCGCTCCCGTCTGGCTTCCATTCCGCATGGAGGCAGGAGAGAACCCTCAGCTGCGATTTCTGCCCGAGTGGGATTTCGAAATCTTCGAGCCCAAGCCCGCGCCGTCCGCCGTGGAGAGGCTTACGGCGCAACCCTGGGATTCCCGCGGCGCGCAAATGCAGCCCGACTCGGTGCGCCTCTCGTGGAATCCCGACTCGGGGGCCGATGGATATTCCATTTCCAGAAATGGCACGGAGGTGGATTTCACCACCGCCACGAAAATCGAGATGCCACTCGGTCTCCCCGGAGTGGATTGCACCTTTTCCGTCAAAGCATGGAACCTCGTCCGTGGATTCGCCAAGGAGGCGCGCACTTCGAGTTTCGTCCGGGGAAAAGCCAGGGAGGTTTTCCTGAGCGATGTTCCGTGGACAAGAAGTTGGTCGGCGTTTTGCCGCATCCTCCGCGACGAGTCATGGGATGGTGGAGCATTGTCGATCGGAGACCGTTCCTGTGCGAAGGGACTCTTCGTCCACGCCCCGGCCGAGTTGGAATTCGACCTCGGCGGCGTCTACCGCCACTTTTCCTGCGAGGTGGGCGTGTTCACCGGCCTTCCGGGCCAGTGCCGATGTGTTATTGAAGGCGACAGCCGTATTCTTTTCGAGTCGGGCATCCTCGACCAAAAAAACGAAACCCTGAATCTGGAGCTCGATATCACCGGCGTTAAAAATCTTCTGCTGCGAGTCGAAGGCCTCGGACGCGGCCCCCTCGATGGCCGCTTCATCTGGGCCAACGCCCGTCTTTCTCTCCTCCCCCGCCCGCCACAAAAATGATTTATAAAGGTGAAATATAGCTTGCGGGCTGTTGCACGGAGTAGCCAAGGGAG
Organism: Terrimicrobiaceae bacterium; assembly: GCA_044342325.1. Lineage (GTDB taxonomy): Bacteria > Verrucomicrobiota > Verrucomicrobiia > Chthoniobacterales > Terrimicrobiaceae > UBA967. The sequence continues at coordinate 30,789 of JBIIPZ010000009.1, read as the reverse complement.
CTACTTCGAAACGATTGGATTGATCGTAAGAATCGCCACAGAATTCTGGAAAAATTTTCGGCGATCTCGGTTCGACCTGTGAGGTTGGTGATGCGGATGATCTGATGTTTGGCTTTGTTTTCCTCTGGGTAGTGGCGGAGGATTTCTTGGAATGTGGCGATGGCTTCGTCGTATTTCTTTTCGGAGACAAACTGGCGGGTGTGAGCGCAGAAGAGTGGTGGTTGGATTTCTGGCCGGCTGAAAAACAAACTTGAGAAGGTGCGCCGTGAAAACGACAGGCAATTCCTGCACTTCTCGGATCGATGCCTTATTTAGGTTCAGGCGTTAGGCAACAGGTTCAAATTCCACCAGTTCTTTTCCTTTATAATGATGCGGATCTATAGCGAGATTCCAACTGCGTGATTTTTCTGTCAACTGCTTTGGGATTGCTGCGCCATTGGATTTTTTCGAAACGCCACTACAACGCAGATCCCCCAGAGCAAAGCGGCAAGTGGACTGGCGACAAAGTAGAAAATATAATTGGTGGGAAGTCGCAATTCATTTGCCAGATTTAAAAAATAGACTGCGCTTGCGACAAAAGGGATGCTGAAGAGTAAAAAACAATTTAGAAGGTCGGGGGATTTGGGAAATGCGGTGATCAAGCAAGGGCGGCGCTCTTTTTTTCTATTCTGATTGAGGGAAAATAGTGTGATTCCCATCAGTATTGGAAACACCCAAAGAGCTTTCGGTGCAGTTGGCACTGTGACGAAAATGTAGTAAGGAATCACCAAAGCGATCAACACTCCAAGTTCGAGTTTCGAGGGTTTGAACTCTGGAAGGCGAACGCGCTCATAGACCCAGTGAACTAGCGCCAGAATCGCAGTGGCGCCAAATGCAAATAGCGTAAAATGAATCAGCAGAATATCTTTCCTATCAGTTCTGATTAATTCCTCCATCGCTCTGGGAGGTTCATTCCACCAAGATACCGCCCAAAGGCCATAGAAAAGGCCGATGCATGATCCTAAGGTGATTGTCTTAAAATAATTATTTTCAGTCAATACTTTCCGCAGGAAATACCATCCAATCCAAACGCCGATCATTGCATGCCAAGCCAAACCAGTAAATGAGATGGACATTGGGAACGGCCCGTCCGAAGTTCCATACATGGTTTGAACTACAAGACCTTCCTCAAACCATCCATAGAAGGCTCCCGCCAAGAAAACAGCCCATGGGGTATCGGCTTTGAAGAAACTCACCACGCAAAGGAACGGATAAGACATGAGGGAATAGAGAAGCCACATTCCGATGCCCGAACTGAAGTTGAAACCTTCACGGTCTGGCGTTGCCCAAAACATAAGCTCACCATAATACATTAATATGTATCCAGTAAGAAATGATAAAAATAGACGCTTGAGCATGCTTCAATAAAACTAATTTTAATTTAAAAGCGCCTTTAGGATTAGCTTAAGAAATTCGTGGCAAGATTTCTAATCAAAGACCCTAAAATGGTTATGAGGGCCAAGAACCCATAAATCGTGGCAAGCGCGGGATTGGCTCATCCGAGTGCCGTGCAAAAGAAATGGAAGAGTGCCCAGCCGAAGAATATTGGCAGAACAACATTGTAGAAAATGTTCTTCGGCAGGCTTGTTGTGGAGATCCAATTTATCATGCGATCAGTCCCCGAGGGTTCTAACTTGGAGGCCCTCCACCATGGCCCAGGTGTCGTTGGCGGTGTGGATTTCGACTTTGAGGTCGAAGGCGGTCTTGCCTTTGACGAGGTCGGTGACATCGATGAATTTCGTGGCGCGGGGGTTGTTTGATCCCGGGCTCTTGGTGACGAATACGGCGCATTCCTTCCAGTCTCCGCCATCGGTGCGGACGAAGAAGCTGACTTTGTTGGCGGGGTTCAAAATCACGCGTCCGTTGAAGCCGACGGCGGTTTGGCCGAAGGGTTTTCCTCCATTTTCGAGGTGATAGACCACATGGCCAGGTTGCCAGTTTTTAACCGGGTAGAGCTTTTTGCCCCGGTAGTCTTTGACATGGAGTCCAGAGACCTCGGCCGCGCGGCTGGCCCAGGTGTCGTCGGCCTTGGTGTAGTCTTCGGAAAGGAGAGTTTTTACCGGCTGGGTGGCTTTGATGATGCGGGGCGGCTTGCCTTCGTAGGTCATGGAATCGACCTCCAGTGTGATCAAGGATCCGGGCCGGAAGGCGCTGCTGATTCCATCCAAGCCGAGGGATTTCAGGTCCGAGCAACCGACGAGGTTCGTCTTGGTATACCAAGGGAGATAGGCGAGTTCGTAGCGCTCGCCGTTGTCCATTTCAACAATGCCGTTGCAGCCTTCGCCTTCGAGTGAGGGAGGCGTGAAGGAGCGAATCGTTCCCTTCACGATCTCGGATTTTCCTTTGGTCTGGCGAGGGATCGCAACCTGCCTGAGCGGCTCAAACGGGAATTCCGGCTGGATCACGGGAGGAGCGCTTTGGAGCTTGAGGGCGAGCGTGCCGTCAGCTGCCGGAGCAATCGCTTCTGCATTCGCAGCGGGCTCGACGCGGTAGAGCTGGGGGCTCGTTTCCACGAGCGAGTAGCTGCGGCCAGTCTGGAGCTTGGCAAAGCGAAGGTTGACTTCGGTGGGGCGATCGGAGTTTAGTCGGAGCGACGCGCCGTTTTTGTCGCAGGAGAGAAGTTCCACTTGCACGATGGCCTTTTTGTCAGCCGCGCTCACCATGACTGGATGCGGAGAGAGAGGCCCTTCTCCCGCAATGGAGTATCGTGCGGGGAGAATACTGGCAATTTCGCCGGTCAGCAAGCGGTGGGCTGTGGCATAGCGGCCTTCTTCACGCAAGGTTTTGGCCTTCGCAAGGATTTCCGTGGGGCCACTGCGGGATTGGAAGTCGCGGATGGCGCGGTCGAGTCGAGCCCGCTGCTGGAGCCACAAGCTACGCAGGCGGTTTTGTTTCATCGTCGGCACGGAGCCATCGGTCTGTCCGGATTTTTCAGGCCATGGAATGAAGGCGGAAATTTCGCGCACCTCGACCTCGTCAGGTTGACCGCCGGAGCGCAATTCCACGGCGGTGAAAAGTAGCTTTTGACCCTTGGCCACAGCTCCGAGATCCACCGTGGCCGATTTTCCTTTGGCCTTGGCGAGTTCGATGGAGGTTAGGGTCGCCACGGGTTGCAACTTCTGCGGATCCGATCCGGCCAAAACCTTGATCGTCCAGTCGTCGCCCGTCGCGCGGCGTCCGATGCTGCCGACGATTTCCAATTTCAAGCCATTCGCGAAGGCGGTCCCCGAATCCTCGATGCGATAAACGACGCGACCGGTTTTTTTGGATTCGGAGGGATGCAACTTGGAGCCTTCGATTTCCACGCCACTCGCATTCACAAAGCCTCTGGATTTTTCGACCGACTTGTCGCGAGCGAAGAAGACATCAAGGACATGTCGGTCGTAGGATTCAACGGGCTTGGGGAGATTCTCCACGCCATCGACGGCCTTTAGCAGGGCTTCGTCGCCGGGTTTGCAGTTGAAGAGGGTCACGAACTCCAATCCCCGACCGTAGCTGTCCTTCATGAAACCGAGATCGTTCACCATGGCGCGTTCCAGATTCACGCAAGTCACACGGCTCACGGGCAGGATGTAGTCGTAGAAAGTCTGGGGATAGCGGGGGTAGAGTTCGCCGCTCGTCCACATGCCTTCGTTCATGCATTGCTGCCAGTAGCCCTGCTTGCGGTCGTAGTTCGGGTTGCCGTGGTCCCAGAAGCCATGGGTGTAAAGATTGTCGATGAGCGGGTCGGCGGGAGGTTGGGCCTTGCCGTCTTTCACAATCACATGCCCCCGGCCGAGCGACTCTTTGTAAGTTGGCGCCTGCTGGTTGAAATACTGGCCGTAGCTTTCATAAATCCACTGGGCCTCCTCGCGCGACAGCCCATCGCGCGGGTCGAGGATGACGCCGTCTTTTTTTGCGGCTTCGACAGCGGCGGCGTTGTAGTCAGGGCCGTAGTTAGGGCCCCACTCGGCATAGATCACCGGCGCGGGAACATTGCCTTCGGAGACGCGAAGCGCTTCGGTGCGGTCGGCGATGTAGCGGGCCACATTGCCGATGCGGTGGTTGTTGACCTTGTTGAGGTGCGGGTTGTTTTTGGTCGGCCAGAGGGAATTGCCCCACTGATTCGGAAAAGAGGGGGTGAATTCCTTTGTTTCGGGGTCGTAGTTGACGGATTCGTATTTGAGATCGGAGAAGTAGCCGCCCAAGCCATCGGGGCCGACATTGGCGCCGCCCCACCAGGATTGGAGCATGAAGTGGTAGGGCAGGCCGGTGGCGGCGGAGACAGCAAGGGCCTTGTCGATCGCCTTGCGGGATTCCTCCTCGGAGCGCCGCGCGTATCCGATGAAACTCAGGAATCCGAGGTCGTAGGATTGGGTCGCGTATTTTTCGCGGATACCATTGGCGATTTTGACGCCGGTTTCGACGCTGTCGTCCTTTGGATCGACTTTCAGACCCACCAGCTCCGGTGAGAGAGCCACGATGAAGCCCAGCTTGGTGAAGATGTTCTCTTGCTCGGCCAGTTTGTTGAAGTCGGGGTAAATCCAAACCTGGGAGATGTTGAAGGGTGCGGTTCCCTCGCTCACGATTTTGACATCCAAGAGTCCGTTTTTGCCAACCAAGTCACGGTCGATTTCCACGAAGTAATGGTTGGGCCCGCCGCTGATTTCCTCGTAGCTGCGGAAGTAAACTTTCTTTCCGCCCGCATAAACCGAGTAGCCGAAGACATTGCGGCGGTCGTGGACTTCTTGGATTTCGAGGAGAACGCGCGGAGCGGCTTCTTTGAGCGGCACTTTGAGCTGGAAGGAGGCCTCGGAGCCTTTGCCAGAAAATTCACGGGTGGCGTGGCTGTGCTTCATGAAGCCGACGGTCGTGTCGAGTTTCTTGCTCTCCACGCCCGATGAGAAGGTCGCGCGATGGCTTTTTTCGCTGGCGGCGTCTCCGAATTGAATCTGATCGGAAATCCCGCTGGATGCGAAGGAGAGCAACGGGGTGAGGGCAACGAGTGTTGCGAGAATCGTTTTTTTCATGAGTGGTAAGTAGGTATTAGATGCCGAGCAGCGAGGATTCCTCTGGCGTGAGCTTCTTCAGGAGATCCTCGAGAGGCTTGTTTTGACTGGTTTTGAGGGATTGCTGGATTTTTCGAAGCACAGCCAAGCGCTCTTTTTCGGTCTGAAAGAGATTGTTCGTCTGGGAGGGATCGTTGCGGAGATTGTAAATTTGTTCCGCCGGAGCATCCGGCTTCAGCTTGCCGTTTTCATCAAAATCGCTGTTGGTGTAGCCGAGTTTCACGGCAGGGCCTCCGCCCCCATCGGCCAATCCACCAGCCCCCTGGGATACGAGTTTCACAGGTTTTGTATTGGGAACTTCGGCCGGGGGAACATAAACCCAGTCTCCAACCCGGAGGGCATGGCCCTTGCCGCGATAGAGCATGATTTTTCGTCCTTCGCCAGTGTCGGGATGCTCCCAGAGCGAAAGCATGTCGAGACCATCCGGAGCCGCCCCCTCTGGGAGCGGGATGTCAGCCGCAGCCAGAAAAGTGCGGTAGAGATCGATCAGCGAGATGAACTTGTCGCAGGTCTTTCCTTCGGGAATGTGGCCAGGCCAGGAAACGAGGAAAGGCACGCGGTGCCCTCCCTCCCAAATTTCCCCCTTGTTGCCGTTGAACGGGCCGTTGGTGCGGAAGCCGATGGCTTGGTTGTCGCCGAGGTTGATGTTTCCGTTGTCGCTGCTGAAGACCACGATCGTGTTTTCGAGCACGCCTTTTTCCTTCAATGCAGTCATCACCATGCCAACGGCGTGATCCATTTGCTGCACGACATCGGCCGTGCGCGTGGAGTTGGTATTTTTCTTCACACGCTTTGCCATGGGACTTTGGCCAAGAAACTCTTCAGCAGGCTCAACCGGCGCGTGGGGAGCAAAGAAGGGCACATAGAGGAAAAAAGGTTTGTCTGGTTTTTGCTCGGCCACCCAGGCGGCGGCGCGCTCCCCGATGATAAGGTCGATACGATCCCGTGGGCAGGCCTCGTGGGCGGCTTTTGCTCCGCTGCTCGCGCCCCAACCTGTGGCTTGCGGGATTTTCTTCGCCTTTGCATCCTCGGTGGAGTGCATCACGATTGGATCTGCCGGATCTCCTTTGTAAACGCGGTGGTTCTCGACAAACACGAAGGGCGGCATGTTGTGGGCGTTCGGCATTCCGAACCAGTCGTCGAACCCGCACTCCAGAGGGCCGGGTTTGAGTTCGGCATTCCAGTCCGGTTCCTCGCCGCGCCCTTTTCGCGGACCGAATCCGAGGTGCCATTTGCCAAATACGGCGGTGGAATAACCCGCATCCTTGAGGACTTGGGGCAGGAGGATTTCGTTTTCCTGAAAATAGATTCCAGATTGGTAACGGCCCCACATCGAGCGCCAATACCACCGGCCCGCCAGAATCGCGTAGCGCGAGGGCTGGCAAACGGCAGCCGGCGCGTGTCCATCGGTGAACTTTACCCCCCGGGCGGCGATTTCATCGACATGGGGAGTGTGAAAATCCGGTTGGTCGTAGCAGCCGAGGTTGGCGAAGCCCAAGTCGTCGGCCAGGAACAACACGATGTTTGGACGCGTCGTTGTTGCCTGGGCGGGTGAAAAGAATCCGACGAAAAGGGCGAGGGGGGCGAGGAGCAGGGTTTTCATTTGGATTTCGACTGACGCTGGATTTCCTTCAACCGTGCAGCCATTTGCTTGGCAATGGCCGGGTGCTTGGCGGCGAGATTGCTGGTTTGAGAGGGATCCTCGCGGAGATTGTAGAGCTGCTCGGGCAGAGCGTCGGGCAAGAGCTTGCCATCGGCATCGTGTTGGGAATTTTTGTAGCCGAACGGCTTGAAGTAGAAGGTGCCAAACGCCCCCATGTTGCCGGGCTTGGGCAGATAGACCCAGTCGCCACTCCGGAGTGCGTTGCCATTGTAAACCATCTCGGAGCGGATGGCAGGGGTGTCGATCGGGTGTTCGAGGAGGGCAAGCTGGTTGAGTCCGTCCGGCGCGGCGTCGCGAGGAAGAAGGGTTCCTGTGGCTGCAACGATTGTCGGGAAAAGGTCGGTGAGAGACAGGAGCTTGTCGGAGACTTTATCGGCGGGGATTTTGCCTAGCCAACGGGCGATGAATGGCACGCGGTGGCCGCCCTCCCAGGAATCGGTCTTCAAACCCAAAAGGTGGGCGTTGCTACGGTGCCCAGCGTCGATCGAGCATTGCACATGGCAACCGCCGTTGTCGCTGGTGAGGATGACGAGGGTGTTTTCCGCGAGACCGTTTTTTTCGAGAGAATCCAGAACCATTCCGACCGCGTGGTCGAATTGCTGGAGAAAGTCACCGTAAATTCCCGCCTGGCTCGTGCCTTGAAATTCCTTCGAGGGCAGGATCGGCACATGGGGTGCGAAAAAGGGGAGGTAAACAAAGAACGGCTTTTTTTGTTGCCCGATCCAGTCGTTGGCCCGTTCGGTGATCTCCAGATCGAGACGCTCGACATCGTAGGCTTCGTGGGCAGCTTTGGCGCCCTTACTCGAACCCTGCCCGCCAGCGTAGGCCGCGATAAAATTGGCGGGTGTTTCCTTGACGATCGTAAGCGGATCTTTCGGGTCGCCTTTGTAAACCTGACCATTCTCCACAAACACAAACGGAGGCCACTCGTGGCCGCTGGCTTGCATGAACGAGTAGTCAAAGCCGGCTTGGTTCGGACCGTGGCTGATGGGTTTGGTCCACAGATCGGCGGGCCATTGCTGGTCGAGGCCCCAGCCGAGATGCCACTTGCCGAAGGCCGCGGTGGCGTAGCCCGACTGGCGCAGGACTTCAGGCAAAAGGATTTCGTTGTCCTGAAAATAATATCCATTTCCGGTCCGCTTTGCGCGCCAGTGGTAGCGCCCGGTGAGAATCCCGTAGCGGGTCGGCTGGCAGACTGCTGCCGGGGCGTGGGCATCGGTGAGGCGAACGCCTTGGGCGGCAAGCCGGTCAATATTTGGCGTTTTGACTTTCGTTGCTCCGTAGCAGCCCAGGTCACCAAACCCAAGATCATCGGCAACCATGAGAATGATGTTTGGCTTCGGGAGCTCGGATTTTTTAGCAAGAGCGGCGGAGAGCGTCGTGGCAGCCGCAGCGGCGAGAAGGATGGTGAGGGTTGTTTTCATATCAGTTTTTTGTGAGAGTCGTGTCGGCGCTGAGAACGCGGAAACCACCGAAGCAAAAACGGTCATCGGCATCTCCGGTGGTGAGGGAGATTTTCAGGTAAAAATCCTTCAGGCCTTTGACGCTCGGCGTCAGGTCGACCGTCTGCGGCGGGAATTTCCAGGTCTTGCTGTTCGGACTTTGCGGGATGTTGTTCTGCCAGGTGTTGTCGAACTGGCCGACCTTGGTCCATTTTTTGCCATCCAGACTGGTGAAGAATTCCACGCGGCTGGAATCCTCGAAGGCGCGGGCATTGAACTCGAGCGCGGTGTCGCCGAGCGGAGTTTCACTTTTCACCTGATACACCACGCTGCCGGGCTGGAACCATGTGGTGGGCCGCAGGAGCCGGATGACCACATTGTGAAGATAGTTCGGCTCCGGTCGGTGATTGATCACATCCACTCTGTCGATGGATGTCGTTTTTTTGCGCCATGCGTCGTCGTTCGCCAGCGTGTAATCCTCCTCCAGCAGCACGCGGGTCGGCTGGTTGACAAGGAACAGGCGCGGCGCGCGGCCTTCTTTCATCGCTGGTGTGTAGGCGATCTCGACCTCGGTGCCGGGTTTTAGCCCCTCCGCGAGGTGGGTGAGTTCGTAGTTCAGGATCAGGTTGTTCAAGGCCACGGTGGCAAAGCGGGTGCCGTGGGTCTTGTCGTAGTTGAAATCGTAGCGGCGGCCGTTTTCCAGAGTGATGCCGCCGACGGCGAGGTCTCCGATCAAGACTGGCGCGTGGAATTCCTTGATGCGTCCACGATCGCGGCCGTAACGGGCATCGACGCTGATGACCTCGCCTTTTTCATCCAATTCCAGCGCCACATGGTCGAGTTTGTCAGGGGCTGTCCCTGCCTTGGGATCGGTGAGCTGGTCTGCCTTGCGGGAGACTTTGACATTTTTGGAGAGCGGGATCGCTATCGAGTCGTTGTTGTTCATCAATTCCAGGTTCTGCGTATCGATGGTGATGCGGGCCTTATTCCAGCCGAGCACACGGCCAACGATGTGGCGGGGGAGTGCCTGCTTCGGGGCAGTTGGCACCGGATCGAGTCCGATGGTGATCCCGACCTTCCCTTTCTCGACGACAAGTAGCAGATCGGTGTCTTTCGCAGGCAGGATTTCATAGCTGTTCACGCCCGTTGTTTTGAGGGTCCATTTTTTCGAGGGATCAAGGCCAGGAAATGCTAATGCGACTTTCTGCCCTACTTGATCGGCCTTGAGGGAGAAGGACACTTTCTCGGGGGCGACACTGAGCAGCCTCACCACGACACTGTCTTTCTCGGATGGCATGGCGACTTCCACCGGCCAGCAGTCCAGCGTGCCGCCGCCTCGAACGACATAGCGAGCGGGGAGGATTTGCGATATCTCGCCAGCAAGCAACCGGTAGGCGCTGCGATACCATCCACGGCTGATCAAATCCTCGGCCTGTTTTTGAATTTTCGCTCTGTGTGCTGATTTGTCCGCTTCGCCTCCGGATGCTTCCGTGAATTGCCCAAGCATGTTCTCGGCGATCACCCGATCTTGCACCCAGAGGTTCTGAATCCGCTGGTCTTGACGTTTGAGAGGTTGGCCCGAGAGATACCCGCTTTTTCGTTCCCACTGCGAGCCGACGGCGATTTTCATTAGGAACGCGGCGTCTCGTGAGCTGGGTGAGTGCAGCACGAATCGGATGTAGTATTCTGTTTTGCCGATCATCGCATGGCCCAGATCAATGGTCGTCTCGGAGGTCACATGAGGCGTCCACCGTTTGGGGGTGGGGAGATCATCTGCGGTCAGCGTCTTGATTTTTGACAGTGTTCCCAGCGACTCCCCGGCGAGGATTTCGATGCTATTTCCCTTCACGGTTGAGATGCGCCCTTGCAAGTGGAGATTCAGCGCGGCGGTGAAGGTGTCCGGATTTTCGATGCGGTAAGTGATATCGCCAGGTTTGGCGGAATCGACCACGGCCAAGCGGGGGGCGCCGTGCTCGCCCGCGCGGAATGTCTTGGCATGCTCGATCGTAACATTTTGTTTCGAAACAACTGCCTCCTCGGGACCGAACTTTTTCTGTCGCGGAAAATCCAGAGCGAGAAGCGAAGGCTCGCGGTGGACGGCGGGCAGTGCGGGCTCGCTGTCGCAACGATCCACAGCTTCAACCAATTTCTCATCACCGTCGTAGGTATTGAAGAGGGTCATGAACTGAAAGCCGCGTGCGTAGTGGTCTTTGAGAACCGAAAAATCGTCCTTAAGGATCGTGCGCTCCATATTGACCATCGCGAGCCGGCCGCGGGCTCGGAGGTAGTCATACATGGCAAGTTCGCGGTATTCGGTGCCCTTTCCCATTTCGCCACTGCTCCATAGCCCTGGAACCATGCCTGGTTGGCCGGCACTCCATCGAAGGTCCTCCATCGGCCAATCGGTCAGGAAATCCGGCTGCGAGTAGAGATTGTCCAGCAACTGGGTGTCAGGAAGAACGATATTTCCGTTATCCACAAGGACGCTGTCGCGTTCGACGGCGCGGCGTGTGCTGGCAGCAAAATCCTTCCAGAGGCTCACGCCATCCCGATGCATCCACAGGCGCGCCTCCGGATCGAGGCCATTTGAGGGGTCGAGATTAATGCCGTCGCGGCGGGCGTCCTCGATGGCGGTGTTGCTGATTTCCCCAATGGCTGGGCCCCACTCGCGCACGATCACGAGGTTGGGGGCAAGACCCTGCGCCTTGAGACGGTCGATCGCCTCGGTGTGGCCATCCATCATCCGTTGGAAGCGGTTTTCGAGAAAAGCGTTCATGGTTTCGTCCCGCAAGGTCGGCCAGGCGGTGTTCGACCACATGCCGGGCCAGGAGGGAATAAAGCGTCCGTTGGCGGCATCGTAGCCGAGCAGGCTGTATCTTGGATCGCTGAAGTAGCCGCCGAGACCGTCCGGCCCGTTCGGTTTTCCGCCCCAAGCGGTGCCGTTGACGAGCCACACGCTCATTTCCCCGGCAGCGGCATCGGTATTGAGGTTTTTGATCAAAGAGTCGCGTCCTGATTCCGGGTGGCGCGACCCGTAGGAGGCGATCGTAAGGGTTCCCAGCGGTGAGAAGGAATGGAAGACCGGCTTTTTCCCATCCTTGGGCGGTTTCAGGCCATGAAGAGCCATGGGACGATAAACGGCTTCGCGCATCGCGACCTTGTTTGCAAAATCATGGTAGGCCCAGATGTCCGCGATGCTGAACGGCGTGGCACCCTCGCTGCGCAGCTCCACGCGCACCGGTTCTGACCCGGAAAACGACTTCGCAGGCACTTGGACAAAAAAATGGTTCGGCCCCGCACCGTATTCCTCGTAGGTCCGGAAATATTCTTTGCGGCCGTTGACAAGAACCGTGTAGCCGAAGACCCCAGGGCGGCGGTTGTGGATTTCCCGAATCTCCAAAAGCAAATCCTCACCTTTGCCGGGAGCAGGCACTTCAAAAGCCAGACTCGCGCCTTTGCCCGCCATGGTGGCGGCCTGATAGCTGTCCAGATGGCCGCCCATCTGGGTTTCCAGACTCTCCAACTTCACATTGCCGGAGGTTTTTCCCACGAGGCCTTTTGAAAAATCCAGATGCGTGACGAATGCAGAATCCCCAGACTGGGCGTTGAGTGAGGGGATTGAAATGAGAAGTGCCATAATAATAGCCGAGGGAAGTAGGCTCAATAAGTCCAAGGAGGATGTGGGTTGCCAAAAAGTCTTTTTCATCATTTGAATGAGCCCGAGGGGGGCGGTGAGTCGGTGAAAATCTTGTAGAGGGAGGGTTGGGTTGGAGAAAAGCAAGGGAGTCTCTATGTAAAATCGTTTGCATCATAATTCCGGTTTGCTTTCGTGCAATTGACGATCGTGCTTTTTTCTTGTCGTTTATTGCTATCCGGCAGCGGGTGGCTTCCGGAAAATCATTTCGCCCTACATGGAGAATCAACCGATTTACATTTCCAAGGATTCGACCACCTCGAGCAGTTCGCATCGCCGACGCTGGGACATCTCGCCAAGGGGGGCTGCCGAGTGGAGTTTTGAATTCACGATTCACGGCCGCGAGCGGATCATCTCCCCTGACGGGTCGGCCACCCTGGTTGGCGAAGGCGCGGCTGTGCTCATCAAGCCCGGCACACCGCGCAATCTTGGTCAGGCCGCCGATTGCCGGAATTGGACGCGGTTCTATTGCATTTTTACGCCGCCACCCGATTGGCAGCGTCTCCTGTTGTGGCCTGAAATTTACCCGGGAGCCATGTCGCTCGCTTTTGAAAACCCTCTACGCCAGAAGATCGAAGCCGCCTTGGAACAGGCGCTCGAGGTCCAGCGAAGCGCCTGGGAATTTCGTGCGGAAATGACAAAAAATCTTATGGAGCAGGTTTTGCTCTGGTGCCACACGGCCAATCCCGCCAGTCGCCATGCGGGGATGCACGAGGGGATTCTGAAGGCCATGCACTTCATCAGTCGACGCTTTGCGGAACCGATTGGCATCGACGAGGTGGCGCGTCACGCCGGACTTTCCCGTTCTCACTTCATTCGATTGTTCCATGAACAAACCGGCATCACGCCCCGGCGCTTCATCGAGGATTGCCGACTTGGCGAGGCCGCTCACTTGTTGCGAACCCGGAATCTCTCCGCCGCCGAGATCGGCTTTTCCTGCGGGTTCCATGACCCCGCCCGCTTTAGCCGTGTCTTCAAATCCCGCACCGGCCAATCCCCATCCGAGCTGCGCTGCATTCGTAGATCTGCCAAGTCAGCACAAAAAACTGGCTGATCAGCCCCAAAGTTGGATCGGCCCTTGATCATTTTATAAAATCGTTTGCATGATTTATTCCATGAGCAAACCCTCAAGCCAAGTAACCGGCGACATTCCCATGGATCGTTGGGTCGAAATCGACCTCTATTGGTTTGATCGTGAAAACATCGCAACACGCGTGGCGGAATTTTGGGATCGATGCCTGCCCCTCTTCGAGGGTGTGAGCGGCGAGCGCGGGGTGATTCTCAATATTGGGTGGTTGGTGGATTTTGTGACCGAGTGGAACGGCGATCCGGCCTCCCGGATTTCTTTTACCCAAAAAATGACCACCCAGCACTACACGCTAGATTTGCCAAATACGGGAACGACGGCCGAGCGGATGGAAAATTGGCGACGGCGCTTTGAGCAGGTGGAGTTCATTCCACTGGAGTATCCGGCGTGGACCTATGCCGATGTCGCAGATCTCGTTCGTTCGCTGAAGGAGGAAGCGGCGCGGCGAGGGGTGGGGGGAATGCGCGTGGGAACTTTTGTTGTGGGATGGGCTTCGATCTACGAAGGCGAGGATGGCGCTTTCGCTCGCCGTCATCCCGAGGCGTTCTGGCTGACCTGCAATGGACGGCATTGTTTCAACCCGGAGTCACGGTTGATTGCGAATTCTGCGCCGGTAGCCGCTTTTGCGGAGGGTGTCCGCGAAGGAACGCGTGCGATTGATTTTTTCGCGGCTCAGTGGGGGCATCTCTCGCGAGCAGTGGGTTTTGATGCCTTGGTCCTTCGCGACAGCATGCTGGGCATGGGTGCCTATGGAAGGTTCGGTCCCTACGGCAACAACGGCCCGAAGAATCCCTCAAAGCTGAGAGCTCATGGCCGTGCGTGGGGCGATTTCATCCAGGCGGTCAAGGGTGCGAATCCCTCCGTCTGGCTCATGGGCTACTCGAATTCCAGCACGGGTGTGGCTGACTGGCGGGTGGGGGGCTTCGATCTGGAGTCCATCGCCAAGGAGGGGTTTCTCGATGCCTTCATCGAGCAGACCTGGAGCGGGGCATGGAATGAAACCGGCCAGCGCAAGGAAACCTTCTGGAACTATCCGACGCGTGGGTGGACGGCGCAGCTGGCCTTCACGCTTCTCCACGGAGCGATCCTCGCGGAATCGCGTGTGCGGCACTACACGCTGGTGGAAGCCTACGACGCCTGGGAGCCTGGCGATGTCATTCATGTTGCTCCCGATCGTCTCCGTTGGGGCATCTGGGCTTACTCGCATGCCGCAGTGAAAACACCAGAGGGCCTCAAGTTTCCTTCCGGCTACTACATTTCGTGGCTCAATGTCGGAAAAAAACTCCTGCCCGCCGAGGATGTGGCGTTTGTCGCGGAGAATATCAACGAAGCCGCGCGCGATGCGCTTCAGACGACCGAGGTTTTCGGTCCGACGCTCGTCTACAACCGCCGGGCGATCGAGTGGCAGTGCGCAAACGCGCCCGATATTTCGATCAAGGAGTGGATCGATGAACAAGCCGCGATCGTCATCAAAAGCTCGGTGCCGATCCTTTCGGCGACTCGGATCGAATATCTCCCGCGCGTCACCAGCGACTTGTTTATTTTTCAAACACCCGTCCACCTGCTTCCCTCCGAAAAGCAGGTCGTCTTGGATTTGATCCACAGCGGCGAGCCGCTCGCCATCTTAGGAAGTCCGGCGGGAGGGATCGATCCGGACATCGCCGCCGAGGCCGGCCTGGTTTCGGATGATGGAGCCGTTGGCGCTCTCCATAAAGTGGCGCGGCTGGAAACAGCGGATCCCGAATTTGGCGAGGGGATGCCCGAGGAATTCAAAATATTCCACCTGCACTCGAGGAATTTTGCAGTAGGCGGCGCCGAGGTTCTTTACTCGGTGGAAGGAAGTCCTGCGCTAACCTTACGCGGGAATGTGTTGGTCTGGGACCCGGGCGAATACAACGAGAATGTCGGGTGCCATCAGCAACCAGTTCCGCCGATCTCAGAGATTGTCGGTAGCCCTTATTCTTATGCCCTTGTTGCGCGTGCGCTGCGGGGATTGCTTCGGTCCAAGCGTTGTATGGTTCCCGGTTCCGAGGAACTGCACTTTCCTCTTACAGTCGGCGCCTGGCGTCTCGTGGATGGTTCCATCCGCGTGCTTGTTGGCGATACCGAGGAGGGATTCGACCACTCTGGGAAGACGGACCGTAGCCTTTTTCTCGAATGGGCGTCGAATCACGCAGCCGATCTGCGGGATATTCGATCGGGGCAATCGTTCCGGCGCGGTGGCAGTAGATTCGTCGTTGCAATTGATAGCTCAACGGAGCGTGATCGCCTTTTCTCCATGTTCCGCGAATCTGCTTAGTGACAAGCGAGAAAATGAGCCTTCAAGTAAAAATACAAACTTTTGCAATTTCCTAAAATTCCTGTCAGGCCATATTCTAACCTTTTGAATCGATGAAAAACAGAATTACCTCCCGCGCTTTAGCCCTCCTAGCCACATTCGCCATGATTTTTTGCATTCCCTGCATTGCTGGGACTGCCGCCCCCAAACCCAACATCGTATTTATAGTCGCCGACGATATGGGTTATGCGGACTGCGGCGTCCATGGATCCAAAGACATTCCCACGCCGCATATCGACTCGATCGCCAAGGCTGGGATTCGGTTCACCGACGGTTATGTGACCGGACCGGTGTGCAGTCCCACTCGCGCCGCTCTTATGACCGCCCGCTACCAGCACCGCGATGGCGTGCCAGACTGGGTGAAAAAAGACAGCGAAACCGGGTTGGCTGAAGGTGTGCCGACAATTGCCGATTATCTCCGCAAGGCGGGTTATCGAACAGCGCTGGTCGGTAAATGGCACCTCGGCCAGAAAGAGCAGTTCCATCCGATGAACCGCGGCTTCGATGAGTTTTATGGTCTGCTCGGCGGCGGGCGGCTTTATTACCAGACCAAGAGTGAAAAGGCAGGCCAGGAGATGGATGGTTACGCAAAGCTTTGGAATGGCCGAGAGCCGGCCGATGTGGATGGCTACCTCACGACCGCCTTCGGCAAGGAGGCGGCGAAGTTCGTGGCCTCCCGCAAGGACAGCGGCAAGCCGTTCTTTTTGTTCCTTTCCTTCACCGCTCCGCACACGCCGATGATGGTGCCAAAGGAGGTGGAGGAAAAATTCGCGCACATCGAAGACAAACAACGCCGCCTCTACGCCGCGATGATGTCCTCGATGGATGATGCCATCGGCGAGGTGCTTGCCGCCATCCGTGACGCGGGATTCGAGAAGGATACGCTGGTGTGTTTCTTCAGCGACAACGGAGGCGCGATCACGCGCAACTCGCCGAATGGCTCCGACAACACCCCATATCGCGGGAGCAAGGGTGAGGTGTGGGAGGGCGGGGTGCGGGTGCCAATGTTCGCCTCATGGCCAGCGCATCTGCAGGCCGGCGAGATTTTCACCAAACCGGTAACCCAGATGGATCTCGCGGCCACAGCGATTGCCCTTGCCGGGGAGAAGCCTCAGGAAAAATGGCCGATCGATGGTGTGAATCTCATGCCGTTCCTCGATGGCAAGGACACCGGCATGCCACATGAATCCATCTGCTGGGCCTACGAGAACCGCCAGTGGGCGATCCGCGAGGGCGACCTGAAGGTGGTTGCGATGAGCAAGCAGCCGAAGATCAAAGCCGGGGTGCAGCTTTTCGATCTCAAAGCGGATCCCTCTGAAACCACCGACTTGTCGACTTCCCAGCCTGAGAAGGTTTCAGCCCTTACGGCAAAGCTTCTCGATTGGTGCCGCGATGTGGGCGCGACCCTGCCGACACTGGATTGACGCTGGACACCATGCCCCATGAAAACATGCCTCGCTGCGCTCCTGGCCATGGTCTCCGCCCTCGGCGTGCAGGCCGCAAATTCCTTGCACCCGAATGTCGTCCTCATCTATGCGGACGACTTGGGATATGGTGACTTCTCTTGTTACGGCTCGAAGCTCGTCCAGACACCGAACATCGATCGTTTGGCGGAACGCGGTCTGCTCTTCACCCAAGGCTACGCGACACACTCCACTTGCACGCCCTCTCGCTACTCGTTGCTGACGGGGGAATATGCCTGGCGCAGGAAATTAGGGATTTTGCCCGGCGATGCTCCGCTGACGATTCCGGTATCCACGCCGACATTGGCCAATCTGTTTAAAAATGCGGGATACCGCACCGGCATTGTCGGGAAGTGGCATCTGGGACTTGGAGAACCGCAAAAGGGAATCGATTGGAATGGCAAAATCGCCCCCGGGCCCAATGAGATCGGTTTTGATGAGAGCTTTATCATTCCCGCCACCGTGGATCGCGTGCCTTGCGTCTATCTCGAAAACGGGAAGGTGAGGGGGCTGGATGCGAGTGACCCCATTCAAGTCAGCTACACCGACCCCATTCCGGGATCGAGGTATCCGATCGGGCATCAGCAACCGGAGTCAAAAACGCTTCAGGACTCCGATCGGCAGCATTCCGACACCGTCATCAAAGGCCTCGGCCGCATCGGCTACATGGCTGGCGGTGAGAAGGCGCTCTGGGACGATGCAGACATCGGCGATGTGCTGGTGGAGCGTGCCAAAACCTTCATCACGGATGCCGGCAAGCAACCCTTCTTCCTCTTTTTTTCCACGCACGACCCGCACGATCCCCATGTGCCGCATGCTCGCTTCCGGGGTAAAAGCCAAGCCGGGCTGCGAGGAGACTCCATCGTTCAATTCGATGCGAATGTGGGCGAGTTGATGAAGTTCATCGAGGAGCGGGGGATGATGGAGGACACCATTTTTATCCTCAGCAGCGACAACGGCCCGATTTTTTCTGACGGTTACGAAGACGATGATCTGAAGTTTGTCGACAAGCATCCGGCGTCTGGTGGCTTGCGCGGCGGCAAATACTCCCTCATGGAAGGCGGAACCCGCGTGCCGATGATCGTTTCCTGGCCGAAGCGGATTCAACCCGGGAAGTCCGATGCGGTCGTCTCGCAAGTGGACTTGTTCTCGAGCTTTTCTTCGATTCTCTCAACTCCGCTCCCCTCCGGGGCGGCGCCTGACAGCACAGACAAATCCCGAGTTCTTCTGGGGCTTTCCAAGGACGAATCGCACGAGATCGTGCTATGCGATGCGCTGGGGAATCTGGCCCTTCGCCAAGGAGATTGGAAATACTTCGCCAAAGCTCAAGACACCCGAATGAGAAAAGGCAACGGCGCAGTCAAACTCAGCGAATCGCTTTTCAATCTTCGTGAAGACCCGACCGAAAGTCGCAACCTGTTGGAATCGTATCCTGACTTGAAAGCCATGATGGAGGAGCGCTTGGAGAAAATCGCCAAAAGCCGTTGAAAGTAATTTTCGAAAACTCTGGAAAAGTGATATAGATCCTCGTTGGATTGGCCGTTCGGCCAAAAAATGTTGCGGTTCATTGTGTTGGTGCAAGTTATGACTCATACGAGCGTGAAGCTAACCTCTTTTCCGAGCAATGCAATTGATTGCATTTAATCGTGGGTGCTGTATCAAAACCACATGACCTTGATAAGAAATATCACCGTTTTTTTCATTTCCGTTTTAGCTGCATTCGCGACCCCGTCGCCTTCCGGAAGTCTTGAAAAAGAGTTTTTCACGCCCGAGGCCGACAAGGCGGCGTTGGCGAACGCCACCGCCTCGGATGAGGGGTTGCCGAAGGTTCTGATTCTCGGCGACTCGATTTCCATCGGTTATTTTCCGGTTGTGAAGGAGACGCTCCAAGACGAGGCAAGCGTGTCCCGCCCGAACACGAACTGCGGCGACACGCCGCGAGGCCTGCGCGAGATCAATAAATGGCTGGGGGATACGAAATGGGAGGTCATCCATTTCAATTGGGGTCTCTGGGATCTTTGCTACCGCAATCCCGAGTCCAAAAACCAAGGCAACCGGGATAAGGTCAATGGAACGCTCTCGGTCACGCCGGAGGATTACGAAAAAAATCTCAACGCCCTCGTGGCTCGTCTCCAAAAAACCGGTGCCTCTTTGATCTGGGCCAGCACGACCATGGTGCCTGAAGGCGAAGCGGGGCGGTTCGTGGGCGACGATGTGAAATACAACGCGATTGCCGCAAAAGTCATGGCTGAGCGCGGAATCCCGATCAATGACCTCCACGCGACAAGCGCGGCATTCGATCCCTCGCTGTTTACGAAACCCGGCGATGTGCATTTCAAAAAAGCGGGCTCCGAGAAACTCGCCGCCGAGGTCGTTCGTTCCATCCGCGCCGCGTTGCCAGCGGCTTCAGCACCCCAAGCCCCCTAAGCGACTTTTTCACACTCATGAACGCGTCACCATCCGATCCCGAACTTCAAGAATCCGTCCAATGCTACCGCGAGTTGTGCTGCGGTGGCCCCGGCAGGCCGCAGGTCGTTCCCGGCGTGTCTGGAAAGCAGTCGAACAGCCTTGTGCTGGGCCTCAAGCCTGGGAGCAAAAAATTCGCTACACCTCAAGAGGGAGGGGTGGACGCATTGGGAAAAACAAATTGGTTCCAAGGTCTGTGGCCGACGGATTTTTCGATGCCCGAGCCGAAATTTCCGCATTGGGAAATCAGCCCTGTGAATTCAACGGATCCCGGCGTGAGTATTCGTCGGAAGACCTACAACGACCCGACGCGTCAGGGCCTCGCACCCGCCTTGCGCTTCGAGTTGGAGAAGGAAGGCGTCGCTTCTCCGCTCTACTCAGGAGGCGAGGAGGGGGTGATTGATTTTCGCGCAGGCAATCTGCTGCGCCTGATCGACGACTCAAGCGATCTGCATCGTTCCTTTGAAATGATCGTGCACTCGCATTTCCTGCTTCTCTTCCGTGTGCGCTTAGGCGGTAGCGGCGAGGCGCGGCTTTGCTTGAATCTTGATTTTGATGCTGCGGATGAGGGAACTGTCGAGGAAGGACGCGTATGGCGGTTGCACAACCAGCGGGGGTGGCATGGAGTGCTGTTGCAAGCGGGTGGCGCCGAGGGCGAGGCGTTAGGATTGGCGGTCTTTGATTGCCCGACGGAATGGGAGAGAGATGCGGTCATCAAG
Organism: Terrimicrobiaceae bacterium; assembly: GCA_044342325.1. Taxonomy (GTDB): domain Bacteria; phylum Verrucomicrobiota; class Verrucomicrobiia; order Chthoniobacterales; family Terrimicrobiaceae; genus UBA967. The sequence continues at coordinate 10,830 of JBIIPZ010000009.1, read as the reverse complement.
GATGCCATCGCCAAGCTCGCCCGCTTTGACGCCATTTGGAAGCGTCTCGCGGAGGCGCAATCCATCGAGCCCTTCACCACCGGAAAAGAAACGCCTAGCGAGAAAAACATGGTGGCCGCGTTTGTGAACCGCGCCTTGCGAAACACGCGCGCCGGTGGGCAAATCCATCAAGCCTCGCTTTTGGAATTCTACGGCCCCGAGTGGGATTTTGGAGATGCGGTCTGGATCAATTTCCTGCCCGCCTGCCGTTACATGCTTTGGATCGCGCCGGAGACGATCGCCAATTCGATCAAGACGCTACTCGATTTCCAGACGCCGGAGGGCATGGTGCCGCAGGCTGTTTTTTCGCGGACGACCTTCGACTATTCGCAGATTCCTAATATTTCACCCTGTGTGCGGGATTACTATGTCTTCACCGGCGACCGGCATTTTCTCGGGCGAGCCTATACCGGATTCAAGGCCTGGTATACATGGTGGATGACGCACCGCAACCCGACAGACAACGGCATCATCGCCACCGGCAACGCGGGGCAGGACCTCTACTCGGCGATTTGCGAATACAAAGACAATGGCACCGATCCGAACGACCCAGAGGTCTTTGAAAACACCTGCAACCCGCTGACCCGCACGCCGGAAATCGCCGGACGCCCCGAGCGCGCCTACCTTCCCGACATCGTGGCCTGCCAGGCCCGCATGGCCGAGGATTTGGCGTTCTTCGCCCGCGAACTCGGCCACGCGGAGGATGCCGCTTATTTTGAAGGTGAATACCGCCGTATCCGTGATTGGGTGAATGAGAATCTCTGGGATGAGGCGACGGGCTTTTACTATCCCGTCGTTCGCGCCACCGGTAAAAAAGTCATGAAGCGCACAAACACCGTTTACTGGCTCATGTGGGCGGGATTGGTGCCGCCCGAGCGGACAAAAAAACTCATCGAAGCGCTTTTCGATCCCGAGCAGTTCCTTGCAAAAATTCCCGTGCCGATGGTGGCCCTCAACGATCCGTCCTTCAACCCGCTCGTCGGCCATTGGGGCGACGCCTACTCCTGGCCCATCGATGCCTTCAAGGCCTTCGAGGCGTTGATTCGCTACAGTGAGTGGGATCGCGCGGCGGAGTTTTGCCGCCATTATAATAAGGGCGTCTTCGAGGCAATTGGCGACACGCTGCAACCCGCCGAGTTCTACCACAGCGCCGGATATCCTTGCGGCTGCCCAATCATGGCTACTGCGGGCCTCACGCCACTGAATTTCCAGCGCTACCTTTACGACCATGAAAGGGGCAAAGCCGAGTGCGAGTGGAGCCGATTTGTTCCGGAGAAATTGTAAATTCCATTTTTATGCCATCGCCCTGCACTCAGCGGGGATTGTCTTCTTCCCAAACGAAGCCTCCCTTCTCCGTCTCACCTCCGCTAAATCAACGGTGAGTGGCTCACCGGGAAATCCTACCTCAACATGAACCCTGCTGACCTGCCCCAAAATTAACCGCTAACTTTTACAGAAGAAAAATTGCGCCGCCGTGTGGGCCTACTACCGTGAGTAAGGGTAAGGTCTCCCAACATCACATCCAAAACGCGCTCGGATTCTTGTTTATACATAAATAAGTATAATTGGCCGCCGAGTTTTCCTGCCGGGCCGAATTACAGTCCAGAATTGCAAGGAATCAGACGAAAAAACTCAGTAAAGTGGGTGAGCGGAATCTGGATTGTTTATCCCACATTAAAGAAGATCATCGCCTTCCCAACGAACACGAAACCGACACTGCAACTTCCTCAAAGGCCCAATCAGTGATGCAATCAAACTGCTTCTGGCCTCAAGCGCCTCGAACCTTGAGCCTCTCAATGACGCGGGTTCTTTTTGCGCTTGTTTCCAGCCATTCAAAAACGGGTGCGAGAATGTTGAACTTTCTCGCCCACCCCTCTGAGCGCGAGGTTTTTTTTAGGGCCGACAACAATAAAACTCCTTTTGGTGACGAAGACCATTCTACATGCCTATTATACACTCTCAGAGGAAAATTTAGTAAAAGCGCGCAAGGAATTGCAAAAGCATGAAAGTTGTAATTCCATATTAAACATTACAATAAATCCGATTTGAAACAGTTTGAAAAACGACGCAAAAACGATATTTTCAATTAAGAGTCAACTGCTCTACCATTGAGCTAGGGACGCGTGGAATTCAGGTGGCCGTCGGTTTGTTTACCAAAGCCGTTGATTTTATCAAACGAACACGGGTGTGCTTGCGGACAAACTAAGGTGGCAGACAATAAGTTCGCACGGTGGAGGATGGCAAGCAGAAATAATTTTCGGAAATGGCGCGCCTTGGGCGCATATTGATCTTTCCTCGAAAAAGCGTGGAGGGGCTTTTTGTTATTCGGGTTTATGTCTCTGGGGGGATTCGTAGTCCAGCGGGGATTTATAGCCGAGGGCCGAGTGCAAACGCCATCGGTTGTAAAAGCCTTCGATGTATTCGAAAATCATCAGTTGCGCCTATTCTCTGGTTTCCGGGATTCTTGAGCCGAAGCATTCGGTTTTCAGCGTGGCCCAAAAGCTTTCCATCACCGCGTTGTCGTAGCAGTTGCCTTTGCGGCTCATTGAAGCCCCTGCTTGGTGCGCGCTCAGCAGGCTTCTGAACTCCTTGCTGGCATACTGGCATCCTCGATCCGAGTGATGCAACAGCCCGGGATGGGGGCGGTGTTTTTTCCACGCTTTCTTCCAGGCATTGGTCACAAGTTCTGTAGCCAGTGAATCAGACGTGTTCCACCCCGCCACTTTGCGTGAATACAAATCCAGGATTCCGGCCAGATAGAGCCGGCCTTCCTGCGTTTCGATGTAGGTGATGTCTGCGACCCAGATTTGATTGGGCTGATCGGGCGCGGGCACTTTAGCCAACTCGTTCTTCGCCACAGGCCAACTCGGATCGTTTTGCGTGGTGCGTGGGCGAAATCGCCTCTTCTGCACCGGATGCAGCCCAAAGCGGTGTTGAGGTATTCGTGGCTAGACCGGTTGCGGATATTCAGGATGACGCACCAGATGAAATTCGTGGTAAAGCCGCTCCAAAGGACGACGACAAAAACGGGAAGGTTTTGCCAGAGAAGGTGCTATGAACTAGCTGAATACGCCACCAACGATCCAATAGGTCTCCCAGGACCATCGTTTCACGCCGCGATAGGAAATGTAGAAACTGGCGGATGCGAGGCCGCCGAGCCAGTGGAAGAAGACGCCGAGTGCAAGGTTCATGGGGTGTTGGGGGCGGGGTGCACTTTAGTTTCGCTTTGAGAGGACAGAGGATTCGTAATTTTTAACCTCGGCGATCCACGAGGAATCTCCGGGAACATTCTGGCGACGGCAGTATTCCTGCCACACAGCACCGAGCGGAAGCGTCTTAGCCTCCTCTATGAGAGCAAGGCGGGTTGTGAAATCGCCGTCCGCCTCGGCGTCGCGAAGGAGCGCCGCAGGCTCCAGCAACGCAGCAAGGAGGGCCTTGATGGTCGAGCGGGTGCCGATGACCCAGGCCGCAATGCGGTTGATGCTGGCATCGAAAAAATCCAAGCCGATGTGCGTGCGTCCAAGGAAGCCACCTCGCACAACTTCCTCCATGATGGCGCGCGTGGGATCGTCCATCAGCACCACATGGTCACTGTCCCAGCGGACGCCGCGACTCACATGGAGTAGAATTTCGGGAACGAATTGCAGGACGGACGAGATTTTATCCGCGAGGTTTTCGGTCGGATGGAAATGCCCGGCGTCCAAGCAATAGAGGAGTTGGTTTTTCACAGCGTAGCCGAGGTAGAACTCGTGAGAGCCCACGACATAACTCTCCGAGCCGATACCAAAGAGTTTGCTCTCCACGGCGTCGAGGTTGAGTTTGCGGTCAACCGGCGCGGCAAAAATCTCGTCGAGCGAGGCGGCAAGGCGTTCGCGGGGCGTCTTGCGGTCATATGGCATGTCCTTCGATCCATCCGGAATCCAGACATTGGTCACCACTGGCGAGCCGAGCTGCTTAGCAATTTCTTCGCCAATCTTGCGGCAGACGATACCGTGATTGATCCAGAATTCACGGATCGCCTTGTCGGGATGCGCGAGCGTGAGGCCATCGGCCGCGAGCGGATGCGAGAAATAGCTGGGATTGAAATCGATCCCGAGCCCTCTTGTCTTGCACCAATCCACCCAGCTTTGGAATTGTGCTATCGAGTAGGCGTCGCGGTCCACGCGTCCGGCAGAGAGGTCGGCGTAGCAGGCGTGGACATTCAGTCGGTGCTTGCCGGGAATGAGCGAAAGCGCCTTGTCGAGGTCGGAGCGGAGTTCATCGATCGTGCGGGCCTTGCCTGGGTAATTGCCAGTGGCTTGAATGCCCCCTCCCTCAAGTTTCGATCCGTCTTTTTCAAAACCGCCAACGTCATCACCCTGCCAGCAATGCAGCGAGATCGGCGTTGAGGCTAGGGTTGCAAGAGCGGCTTCGGTATCCACGCCGAGGGCGGCGTATTGATCGAGGGCGGAGGTATAATCGTTCATGGCAAGACGAGTTGAGCGGGATGGTTTATTCGATTTTGGGATGGGAATAATCATGCACACTACTGCTTGGCGTAAAAGCAAGGAATACTTAGACTGTTATCGGTTTGTCTCGCTTCGATCGCCCTTCGAGCAATCTTTGGCTAACTTTCAGTCCACAGTCAATTTACCAGAGCCTGTTTAATTTTTTTAGGTAGATAAGCGGTGTGCTTGCGGACGAATCAAGGGCGGGTCCGCTTCTTTTTCTGACCTTGGAGGAAGCGTCAATTTGCCGGCACGGAATGGCGTTCCAGCCAAACTGCGTAGGCTTCTTCCGAAGTTTCGCCGGCTGCGAGGGCGAGGGTTTCGAGGACGGCTTCTTCTTCGGGGGCTTCGAGAGACCATCCATTAACTCCAAGGAAGATGTAGGCTGACATGAACCCGGTGCGTTTGTTTCCGTCCAAGAAAGGGTGGTTTTTGACGATCCCATGCGAATAGGAGGCGGCCATCTGAAACAGAGTCGGGCTGCCGTATGAGAAGAGATGCTTGGGTCTGTTCAGCGCGGAATCGAGCAAGCCTTCGTCTCTGATGCCTGACAAACCTCCGAAGCGGTTGAGCAGTTCGGCATGCACCGCAAGGAGGATGTCCTTCGTGACCCAGTTAGGCTCTTTCATTTGGCGAGTTCACGAAGTGCGTTGCGATATCTCTGCATGCCCTTTTCGGCGACTTGCATGAATTGTTGAAAGCCTGGGCGCTCGGGTGTGACGCGGAGGGAGCATTCGGGGGATTCCGTAAAATAGAGAATCGTGCCTTCCTCGGCTTTGAGTTGTTGAAGGGCTTCTTTGGGTAGGACGACGCCGAGGGAATTGCCGATTTTGCGAACTTTGGATTGTGCTATCATGGAATAACATTAGTTATCACATGGCTGATGTCAATCGGCGGCGTCGTTCGTTTTGCGGGCTGCGGCGTGGGTTTTCGAAATGTGGGTTTTCGAAAGATTGCCAATGGCTCGTGCTGGTTTTATAAGTCCAGTCCCGATCTTCATCTCATGAAATCCTCCTCCTCGCAGTCTTCCTCTCCTTCCACCCAAGCCGTGCCGGTCGCTGGCAAGAAACTCCTTGCGGCGAACCGCAGCGAAATCGCGATCCGAGTTTTCCGTGCTGCGACCGAGCTGGGCATGCGCACGGTGGCCATCTACGCGCAGGAGGATCGTCACACGATGCACCGCTTCAAAGCAGACGAGGCCTATGTGGTGGGGGAAGGCAAGGGACCGGTGGGGGCTTATTTGGATATTGATGGAATCATCAGCCTGGCGCGTGAGCACGGGGTGGACATGATTCATCCGGGCTATGGATTTTTATCGGAGAACGCAGCTTTTGCTCGCGCCTGCGTGGAGGCAGGAATCACCTTTGTGGGACCGGACTCGGAGTTGCTCGAAACGATGGGCGACAAGACCGCCGCACGGGCACTGGCGCAGAAGCTGAATGTGCCGACGCTGCCGGGCACGGAGGATCCAGTGAACGAGCGCGGCGAGGCGCTGCGCATCGCAAAGGGGATTGGGTTTCCGCTGATCATCAAAGCGGCCTTCGGCGGTGGCGGGCGTGGCATGCGGGTGGTGACGCGTGGAGAGGATTTGGCCGACCTGCTGGATGAGGCGCAGGGCGAGGCCGGGCGCGCGTTTGGAAATTCCGCCGTCTTCCTTGAAAAATACATTCCCCGGGCAAAGCATATCGAGGTGCAGATCTTGGGCGACCGCCACGGAAATGTGCTGCATCTGCACGAGCGCGACTGCTCGGTGCAGCGACGCCACCAGAAAGTTATCGAGATCGCGCCCTCCGTGGCTCTCGACGAGGGCGTGCGGCGCGACCTCTGCGATGCCGCTGTGCGCTTGGCGCAGGGCGTCGGCTACAACAATGCCGGCACGATCGAGTTTCTCTACGATGTGGATAAAAAAGAGTGGTTCTTCATCGAGATGAACCCGCGCATCCAGGTCGAGCACACGGTGACCGAGCAGGTCACCGGCATCGATCTTGTGCGCTCCCAGATTCTCGTCGCGGCTGGAGCTTCGCTGCACGGCCCCGAGTTGGCGCTGCCGCTGCAGCCGGACATTCCCTGCAATGGCTATGCCGTCCAATGCCGCGTGACCACCGAGGATCCGGCGAACAAATTCATGCCGAATTACGGCAAGATCATCACCTACCGCAGCGCGGCGGGATTCGGGGTTCGCCTCGACTCCGGCATGGGCACGACGGGCAGCGTCATCACGCCGTTCTACGACTCGCTCCTCACAAAAATCACGACCTCCGGGCAGACATTCCCGATGGCTCTCCAGCGCATGCTCCGCGCGCTGCGCGAATTCCGCATTCGCGGGGTGAAGACGAACATCCCGTTTCTGGAAAATGTCATTCAGAACGAGGCATTCCAGTCCGGCGCGGCCACGACGACGCTCATCGACACCACGCCGTCGCTCTTCGATTTCAAACCCCGCCGCGACCGCGCCTCGCGCCTGCTTTCCTTCCTCGCGGATGTGATCGTGAATGGAAATCCCCAGGCCAAGGGGCACCAGATTTCCGCTCCCTTGGAGGCAGCACGACGACCATCCTATGACGGCAAACGGGTGCCGCCCGAGGGCACGCGCCAGCTTTTGCTCAAGCTTGGACCCGAGAAATTCGCCGAGTGGACGCGCCGCCAGAAGCGCCTGCTTTTTACGGACACGACCTTCCGGGACGCGCATCAATCGCTCCTCGCCACGCGCGTTCGCACCTACGACATGGCGGCCGTGGCGGATTCCGTCGCGCGCCGGGCCTCGGAGCTTTTCAGCGTGGAAATGTGGGGCGGCGCGACCTTCGACGCCTCGATGCGCTTCCTGCATGAAGATCCGTGGGACCGTCTGCGCGACCTGCGCGAGCGGATTCCTAATATCTGCTTCCAGATGCTCCTGCGCGGATCGAATGCCGTTGGCTATTCGAACTACCCGCCAAATGTCGTCGCCGGCTTCATCCAACACGCCGCCGAGTGCGGCATGGATATCTTCCGCATTTTCGATTCGCTGAACGACCTGCCGAATATGAAAGCCGCGATGGAAGCGGTGCGCAAAACCAAGGGCATTTGTGAAGGCACGCTCTGCTACACGGGCGACATCCTCGATCCGGCCCGCACGAAGTATTCGCTCAAATACTACATCGGCCTTGCCAAGGAGCTGGAAAAAATGGGAGCGCACATGCTCGCGGTGAAGGATATGGCCGGGCTCTGCCGTCCCTTTGCGGCGCGGACGCTCATCAAAGCCCTCCGCGAAGAAGTCGGAATGCCGGTGCATTTTCATACTCACGACACCAGCGGCGTGAATGCGGCGTCGATCCTCATGGCCGCCGAGGCGGGCGTCGATGTGGTGGATGCCGCCATCTCCTCGATGTCCGGCTCGACCTCGCAACCGAACCTCAACAGCCTCGTCGCCGCCTTGCGTCACACGCCGCGCGATCCGGGTCTTGATTTGGATGCCTTGAACGAATTCGCCGATTACTGGGAGCAAGTCCGCACCTTTTACGCGCCCTTCGATACATCGCCAAGAACAGGAAGCGCAGAGGTTTATCTCCACGAGATGCCCGGCGGACAATTCACCAATCTCAAGGAGCAGGCCGCCAGCATGGGCCTCTCCAACCGCTGGCCGGAGATCGCCCGCTGCTATGCCGAGGTCAACGAACTCTTCGGCGACATCGTGAAAGTGACGCCTTCCAGCAAGGTCGTCGGCGACATGGCGCTCTTCCTATTCACCCGTGGCATCCGTCCGGCCGATGTTCTGAACCTCGAACCCGGCACGGCATTTCCCGAGTCGGTGAAAGACATGCTCGCCGGGGGACTTGGCGAACCAATGGGCGGATGGCCGAAGAAACTCGTGGAAGTCGTTCTTGGAAAAGTCAAACCTGCCAAGGCCCGTGCGCCGAAAGTCGACCTGGCAGAAGTCCGCACTGAACTCACCGCCAAGCTCAAACGCGAGGCGAGCGACGACGACCTTTATAGCCATCTCATGTATCCTGATGTCTTTGCAGACTTTTCGAAATTCGAGCGCGAGTATGGCGATGTGAGCAAACTGCCGACGCCCGCGTTTTTCTATGGACTGAAGCCGGGCGAGGAAATTGCGGTCGATATCGAGCAGGGCAAAACCTTGTTCGTCAAGTTGATCAATGTCGGCGCACCGGCAAAGGACGGAAGGCGCGTTGTTTCCTTCGAGTTCAACGGCACGCCCCGCGAGGCGACCACACTCGATCGCTCGCTGCAGACGAAATCCGTTTCCAGACCAAAGGCCGATTCCTCGAAACCCAATGAGGTCGGCGCACCAATCCCAGGCATGGTAAGTTCATTGTCCGTCGGCGTCGGGGCAAAAGTCGCCAAAGGCGATAAGATTCTCACCCTTGAGGCCATGAAAATGCAAACAACCCTCTATGCCCCAGCGGATGGCGTGATCGATGAAATCCTGGCGCAAGCCGGCGAGGCGGTGGATACGGGTGATCTGATTGTCCGACTGCGGGCTTGATTCGGTGTAAAAAACCAATCCCACCCAAAGCTGTTGAAGCGCTCATCGGGTTCGGCGCCCTTCAACTGCAAATACTATCCATTCTCTTTCGCGCGAACCAAAAATTTGGACGATCGTCCAAATTTTTGGTCTTATACAAATTTATACAATTAAGTAATCTGTGTAAAATTTAGACGGAATTTTTATAAAAATCTGCGACGCTTGAAGGCAAACTTTTTGGACGATCGTCTAAAAAGTTTGCCCAAGAAGAGCGAGGAGAGGCTTTCAAGGTGGTGGAATGGGATGGACGATGTTTGATGATTCATGGGTCAAGCGGGGTGTTCACCCCATGCAGCGGACGCCCATTTTTGAACAAAAAAAGAAGCCGACTCTTGCGAGTCGGCTTCTTGGTTTAAGTTAAGCTACGAGTTGGATTAGAACGCGAAGCGAAGACCAGCGCGGCCGAGAACGGCGCTCTTTGGCTCTTCGGCGGAGTAAACCCAACGGGCATCGGAGAAGAGGCCGATGTTGTCGGTAACGCGGTATTCAAGACCACCACCGACATTGCCGAAGCCATGTCCTTTGCCGGTGCCGTAAGCAGCACCACCGCCAGCGAGGGCGTAAGGAGCGAGGTTCAGCGAGCAGATTGGGTAACGGAGAAAGAGGTTACCAGAGGTAGCCCATTCAGCGTTGGAACCACCACCAACTTTTTCACGGCCGAGGATGTCTTGTTCGACACCGATACCGATGAATTTGGTGAAGAAGTAGTTAACTCCGAGTCCACCACCCCAGCCTGGACGGCCTTGGTTGTAGAAAGCGCCGGCGGCAAATGCGTCGACTTGGAGTTCCTGATCGCGGAATTTGCATTCTGCGGCTGGAGCTACTGTTTGTTTGAAGGTCTTGGCCGAGGTGCCTGCGAAGGCGCCTGTGACTGAGACAGCAACTGTGAGGAGTGCGAGTGTTAGTTTTTTCATAGTGTGTTGTTTTGATCAGCACCGCAGGTTTTCACGAACAGTGCTGAGGGGTAGTTGTAAAAAAAACGACAGAAAGGTCAATATTTATTTTTGGGCTGCTCAAGCTGCCGCAGGGTTCCGGATTTTTTCTTTGTCGCGTTCGCGCTTTTCCTCGAGGCGGGCGAGTTCCGAAACGAGTTGGCGCTCGAGGGCCTCGCGTTCCTGATAGGGGGCTTTGGTAATTTGATCTTCGAGGAAGATTTTTTTCTCAGCAATCTTGGCGTTGATCGAGCTGTCGACCTCGGCGATTTGCTGCTTTTGGTCGAGCGTGAGCTGGACGGCGGGGGAGGTTTTTTCGAGGCGGCTCATGGCGAGTTCGTATGCGGACTTCATGGTCGCATTGTAACAAATCCCACATTCGGCACACAGAAAAATTGCGGCCGAGGTCGGTGGAGTGTTTAGTGGAAGGTCATGTCGCACTTTAGGCTTTTGAGCACGGATTTTGATGGAACGCTGATCAGCCACTTCTCTGATGGACGGTGCGCGCCGGACTTCGCCGCCGTGCTCTTGGAGCATAAAAAATCCGGCGGTCTGTGGGCGGTGAATACCGGGCGCAGTCTCTGGCACGCCATCGAGGGCGTGGAAAAATTCCAGCCGCCCGTGCAGCCGGATTTCCTGCTTACGAACGAGAGGGAAATTTTTCACCGAACTCCGGATGGCCGCTGGGTTCCTGAGCATGGTTGGAACGAGACATGTTATAAGAGGCACGACGACCTCTACGCGCGGTCGACGCATATTTTTGACCGAATCCGCCTGCTGGCCGAGGGGCATCCCGGCATTAACCTCTCGGAGGAGAATGGCCAACTCGCTGGGGTGATCACCTCAG
>JBIIPZ010000066.1:0-10749 GCA_044342325.1 Terrimicrobiaceae bacterium | reverse complement strand
GGTATGAACCGAGGAGATCGGTTACAAACTGACTGAGGACATTGGTTACACATAGACTGGGGAGTATGCCCTGGAAAAATGAGTTACCAATGGAACAGAAACAACGATTTATTAATTTGGCGCAAAGCGGTCGGTTCACGGTGAGCGAGCTGAGCGAGGAGTTCGGGATTACGCGTAAAACAGGGCACAAGTGGCTATTGAGGTATGCAGGTGGAGGAATGAAGGGGTTGGAGGAGAGGAGTCGAGCGCCGAAGAAGGTGAGTAATCGGACAAGTGAAGAGGTCGAGAGACTGATCGTGAGTGAGAAGCGGCAACACATGACATGGGGGCCAAAGAAGATCCAGAGGGTGTTGATGATAAAACACAGGATGGAGAGGTTGCCGGCGGTAAGCACGGTGGGAGAGGTGCTCAAGAGGCATGGGATGGTAGAAGTCCGCAAGCGGCGCGGGGCGGTATTCAAGGTGGAGAGAGGAGCACTGACGGTTCCTGAGCACAGCAATCATGTGTTGGGAGTGGACTTTAAGGGGTGGTTTATGACTGGGGACGGGAAGCGCTGCGATCCGTTGACGGTGACGGATTTGCATAGCCGTTATTTGTTAATGGCAGAGGGCCTTACGCAGGCAACAACGCAGTGGACGCAGGCTGCATTCCGTGGGCTGTTTCGCCGAAAAGGGCTTCCCGAGATCATCCGAGTGGACAACGGAGCGCCATTTGCATCAATGGGGCCAGGAGGGTTGAGTCGGCTCAGTGTCTGGTGGATAGGGTTGGGCATTGAGGTGCAGTTTTCGCGTCCGGCATGTCCGCAGGACAACGGGAGTCATGAGAGGATGCATCGGACGATGAAAGCGGAGTGCTGCAAGCCGCCGAGTGCGAATCTGAGAGCACAGCAGCAGCGATTTGATCGCTGGCGCAAGGAGTTTAACCAAGAGCGACCGCACGAGGCATTGGGGATGCGAGTTCCGGCAGATGTCTATCACCCCTCGGCGAAGCGACTGGATGAACGCATCAAGCCGCATCTCTATGATTTGGGGACAGAAACCAAGAGCGTATCGGCTGCAGGCTTTGTGGCACTCAACGGAAGAAACTGCTATGTAGGAGAGTCATTTGGGGGAGTGGATGTCGCAGTGGAAAGAGATGAAAAAAGCGGATTACTGCATGTGCGTTATGCAAATGTGAAGCTTGGAAGTCTCGACGACTCTCCCAACGCTCGGCTCCGGCCTACGGCCTACGCCGAGCGTTGGGAGAGTAAAGCTTGCGCTACCGACGGAAGCCAAGTATCAACATGAAAGTGTAACCGATGTGCTCGGTTTAAGTGTAACCGATGTTCCCGTTCATACCGATCCCTTGCGCCGAGGTCAAAGGGGTCAGGAATTAATTATTGATATTTGCTCGTCTGGAGGCGCGAGAACCAATCTTGCGGATGGCATGGGAGCGCCAACGTCCTTGTTGGTTTTGCTGGAGTGGCAGCCGAGGAGGACCTCAATATCGCGCTCTCCATCGGCCGAGCATAGCTCACCGAACCGTGAAAGGTGCTGCTTGCAGGATTGCTGTGGAAAAAGACAAAGGTATCCCAATCATGCATTGCCGAGTATCTGGGCATGAAAAATGCAGCAAATGTAAGCAGGGCCATCCACATCATGGCTTTATACCTGATCGAGAAAAAGGTTTCTGCAAAATTCACGAGGTTTATATCGGAAAGAATGAAAGAAAATGAACCCTGACCCCTAGTTTGTTTGTTTAAGGCTTTTCTGGTTCAGGCAATGCCTTCGCCCCATGCCGCTGGCTTGTCTCCCTTTAAGGCTGCACGAGCTGCATTCCCGACCTGCAGAGGATTTGCTCGGCGAGGTTCAGCGGCGTTTGGAATAAGGCTTCGATGGAATCGGGGTCCTCTCCGAGCGTCCAGAGGCGGAAGCAGACATCGGGGGCGAGGTGATACATCACGGCAGCCTGCACTCTGGCCTCTTGGGAGTGCATGGCCGATGTGTCGAGGCTCGGATCCGAGACACCGCAGTAAAATTTGATCCAGTCGGTGTAGCGGTGCGTGTGGTGTTCTTTCCATGTTTCCGCTGTGGCGCGATATCGGTCTATGCGGCCGTGCGCCCGCTGGAGCGCGTTGAACTCCGGGAAATGCGGTGCAATGAAGTAGGGATTCTTTGAGGACGCGGATTTGATGCTTGCTCCGGATGTGTTGTAGAGCACATCGACGCCGCACGGCAGTTCGCCGGGAGGGAAGGGGGCGCCGGCAGGCGGGGTGGGGGTATCCGGGCCGAAGTTCCAGAACGAGCATGGTGTGCCGTCGTAAGGTCGAACAAAGGAGATGTCGACGAGGTAGTCCGGCATCCACTCCGCCGCCATGAGTGCCGAGGCGGTTTTGGCTGCCAGATAGAAAACAAAATCCGATCCTTCCTTGTCACCCTCCGCCTCGCGGAGGCGGGCTTCGGCGAGAAGTCCCTCCAGGCCGTTGTGCGAGCAGTCGGTGTTCCAGCCTCCGCCGCACGCATCTGACCAAGCAGCGCCCAGTTCCCAGTCGTGGAAGATTTCGAAAAAGGCGAGGAGCGCGGCGCGTTCAGGGCGTATTTCTTTGGCCAGAGCTTTGGCGGGGCCGGCGATGGCGGGGTCGGCGCAGTTGGCTGCACGCCCGAGCCCGGAAAGCTCGAAGCCGTTATACCAATCGCTGTCGTAGGAAATATCGCCTGCCACCTCGAAGAGTTTGCCTTCCTTGGCCCATGTGCGTCCGCCGACGGGTTCGGTGATATGCGCGAGGCTGGCGCGGAAAGCCTCTGCCGAGGGCGGCGTGAGTTGAGGGCGGAGTTTATCCCAGACAGATTCAGGAACGACTCCGGCAAGCGGTGCCCAGATGCGCAGCGAGAGGAGTTGGTCCATCGGCGTGCCAGGTTCCCAGGTGACATCCCCTGCATAAGCCAGTTCGCTCGGAATTGGCGCGAGTCCCTCGGGCGCAACCTTGCGGGATGGCTCCGGACGGGCCGAGGCCCAGCGCATGTCGATCTCGTATTCCGCATGGTCGCCTTCGGTGACACTGTAGGGCCCGTAGAGCCCGTGGATCAGGCGGCGGTGCGGTGGTTGCGATTGCAGCGGCGAGAAGGAGGGAATGGCAGGCAGCGGCGAGAGATGGGTCGCGGTGCCGTCCGTCGTAAAGAACTGTTGCCTCGTTGTCACTTTTTCAGGCGACACCTCGTAGGACTCGTGGCAGCGGACGGGCGGCTTCTCGGCGAGGCGCAGCCATGCTCTGATCGCCTCCGGATCGGAAGGGACATCCTCCATCTTCAACAAAGGCACGAAGAGCAGGTTCGCCCGTTCTTGCTCAAACTGGATGTCGAGAAAGTTGTGGGAAACCCATCGCAATTCGGTCATGGGCGACGACGATACGAGCAGGGTGGGGACACCCCAGTTCTCGACCAGGACCAGACGCCCCATGTCGCGATTGGTCCAGGAGGCATGGGCTTGGACTCCTGTTTCGAGGGAGCGCAGGCTCGGGGCGCCGTTGTTCAAGGCAAAGCGGAAATGGAATTCCCGTCCATGCGGGATTAAGAGCGGGCCGGGAAGGGTGCTGTTAAGATAGGCGTCGAACCCGCCATCCTCCCAACTGTAGGCGTAGGCCCGGCCGGTCCATCCACTGGAGAGGTGCCGGCGGCTGTGCGCGAGCGGAAGCACCGGGCCGCCCAGATGAACGATACGCTGGCCGTGCACGGTTTCAAAATCCACATCCCGTGCCACACAGGTGGCGAGTTGGATCGCATTGGCCGTGTCGGCCCAAGGTCGGTAGGCTCCGACACGGCCGATGGATGTGGTTTCGTTCAGTCCAGGTTTCATATGTATGTTTCTTTTTAAAAAAAGCCCGCCGCTACGTGCACGGTCGATTGCGGCGTTCCGAGGTTATTTCCGATAAAAGCTCACATTGCCATTGAAGGCATCCAGCTTGATGGTGATGAAGTTGTTCGGAAGCGTTGTATTTGTAGCATCACGCTCTCGCACGATTGTGACATACCAATTTGTGGACACCAGGTCGGTGCTGCCATCTGGTCGGAATCTGAAGCTGTTGTAGGCAGGGGATGCACTATACGAGGGGCCATTTGGGCCGATCAGCGTGGAATAGTTCGCCGCTGTCGACAGGACCGTGCCAGTTGGCAAAAAATTGGTCCGCGTCATTTGATTTGTCGTGCCGCTATCTGTGAGCTGGTAATAGGCGAACGCGCAGTAATTTGATGTGACTCCATCCTTCGGCAGGGTGTTGAAAATTCGGAACTCTACCGGGGAGTTTTTGGCCAGTGCCAGCTGACGTGCCAGACGAAAGCCGTCGGAAAGCGATTGCGCGGCCGAAGTCATCCTGTTGCCCTCGGCGATCGCATTCCACGCCGGCACCGACAAGGTGGCCAAAATCCCGATGATCGCCACCACGACCAGGAGTTCGATGAGGCTGAAGGCGTTTCGTTTCATGTCTCTTGTGTGTCGGAAGGTTTTTCTAATTCGCACTCCACTTGGCCCCTCGAATGCCTACCACACTACGGTAAATGCGGTAATTCAACTTTTTATCAACCAGAGTTTTTTCCAATTTATCGAGATCGGCATCCACATCTGCTATGTCTGATATGGTTTTAAACAACTCCTCCTGGTCCAAATCCGGTGGATTTGTGCCAAACTCAGCAGCCAATCGCTGGGCAGAGGTTTCATCGATCGCGACCATGATCACCTCCACGAGCGGAGGCAATTGGTGCAGTGTGGTGCCGCTCATGGTGGTTCCAGTTGCGCTTGTCGCCGAATAGGATTTGGCCGTGCGTGAATCGTAATTGTAGTCGTCTCTCACCAAAGAAGCCCCACGGGAAGTTTTATTGGGATCATCCTCTGTGGGGGAAAGCCGGGGAATGATCGCCAGTGCGATCACATTTTCCGCAAGCACATTCGCCGGCCTGTTGGCCGCATTCACTGTGGTGCTGCCGAATCCCAGCGGGTCTTGGAACCAAGCCGTGCCGTTGCTGGAGCTGTAAATTTGCAGATTTTCGGTGGCCTGCTGCATTTGCAGGAGGCGATACCGGTAGCGCTTGGGGATGGATGTTTCCGTCGCAAGAAAGCTTGGCCGGAGTGCTTCGTCGTCGCCAAACTCCAAAAAAAATCCAATGCCATTCAAGGTATTGTTCAGCTGTTTCAGTGTGGAGTCGGAAGTCACGCCTCCGGGGATTTGAAAAAAAATGCCGTGCGTTGGTCGCGTCAGCCCGCCGTTGGATGCTCCGAACAAGCTGTCTGTGGGGCCGCTGCGGAAGTGGAGTTCCGATTGGCGACCATATTTCGCTGGCGTTCCGCTATAGCCGTATTCATTCGCTGCTTTGCCTGTGCTATCGTAGTAGTCCCAGTAAATATTCAGCGTGGCTTGCGCGATCGTGCGTGTGAGGGCTTCAAAGCCAGCCCGCGCGCCTTGGTAGCTCTCCACTTGATCCCGCGTGCGTTTTGTCACTGATGACACATTGCCCACCATCGTGAGAATCAAGACTCCCACCACGCTTAACACGGCCATGGAGACCATCAATTCCACAAGCGTGAACGCCCTGCTTGGAAGCATCTGTGGATGTATTCCTTGGGAGGGCCTAATTTCCATTGTTGGAAATAAAAAGGGTGTGGGTTGTGGCCTCGCTGTTTGTATTGGCCGAGCGGCGAATCGCGACTGTCACCGAAGTCGCTCCTGAGAGGGCCGTTGAGGTGGATGAGCTGGGGACATTCACCGTTCCGGTGCTTAAGACTGCTTCATAAATGGCATCCGCGCTTGTGGAGCTGACGACCAAGCCATTGATATCAAAATAGTATTTTTTACCAGCTAAGTTGCCGAGCAGGGAATAATCCGTCTGCTGGGCAATATTGCCCATGGCTTTCAGGACCTCGGCCCGCAGAGAGTCCCCTCGCGCATCTCGCACGGTTTTCAACCCCACGGGCATCAAGCCCAGGAGGGCTACCAGGCAAAATGCGGCGATGCCCAAGGCCATCACGACCTCCACGAGGCTGAAAGCAGCTTGCCGCCTGTTATGAGCCATGCGCTTCTTCAAGGGGAAAATTGCTTCGTGTTGACCACCCGGAACTTGTAGGGCCCGAGCGTTGAGTTTGCGTCAGTAATGCTAAAGTTTGCGGCATTGGGATCCAGAAACCGCTCGATCATAAACGATCCGCGATACTCGGAGGTCACCGTGTCCTTCGTCTGGTCAAATGTCTGGGGATCCGACCCCGGGCGCTTTTTCAGGCTTTGAACACGCAGGTGGACGGTGTAGGTGTTCGATTTCACTGTCACACGCGGATAGATGGTGG
This sequence comes from Terrimicrobiaceae bacterium, assembly GCA_044342325.1. Lineage (GTDB taxonomy): Bacteria > Verrucomicrobiota > Verrucomicrobiia > Chthoniobacterales > Terrimicrobiaceae > UBA967. The sequence continues at coordinate 4,443 of JBIIPZ010000066.1, read as the reverse complement.
TGTAGGGGCGCTCCCGGAGGTTGTCGGCGGTGCCAGCCCCGCCAAGAGTGGTGTTTGACCAGAAGCTATTGACATAGTTGGTGACTTGGATGTCGGTGGAATTTGCGGGCAGTGTCGTTGTGTATGGATTCTTGGAAGCCGGCAGAAGCCCGCTGGCGCTCACATTCTCCGGCTTTGGCACCAGGGGCATCTCGCAGATCTGCGAGGCGGTGAGGAAGGGGGCATTATCCGTGAAGCGCTTCTCAAAAAGCGTCATCGTCGCGTCGCGGTCTATGTTGTAGCGATAGTTGAAAGTGTCGTCGGTGTTATTGTTCCCGTCCGGATTCCATCTGAACAAATAAGCATTGCTGGTCGGCACGGCGATGATCTTTTCCGGATAGAGCACGCCGCGTAGGGCGGTCGAGCGCTTGATGTAGCTGAAGGGGGCGATCTGCCAGTTCAGGTTCACCTTGCCTGCCGTCGAGAAGGGCTCGCTGATGGCGTAAGGCTCCACCACCGGCATCTGAAAGAGATCTAAAATGAGGTGGTCGGGTGGATTTGCAGAACCAGGGTGGCCTCCAGTCGTCTGGCCTGGGGGCCGGAAAAGTAAGGTCTGCCACGGCAGACCGCGCTTGACTCCCACAGGCAGGGAGCCAAACATCCCGGCCGATGGCATCATGCGATTTGGCGAGAATGAGTTATCTGTCGACACAATCATCGCAGAAGACTGGAAGTAAGGAAGTGCCGTCGATCCATTGCCGCTCCTAAAGGAGAATGCAGCCTCGCTTGACTTATTGATGAAGGCACCGGCCTCACTAAAGCCACCTACGCCGCCATCGGCGGATCTGGAAGCTCGCAGATCCCAATCGCCTGGGCCGTTATCGCTCCGAGTCGCGGCAGTGAGTGTGCTGGGAAGTCCGTAGAGTTGAGACGCGGCGGCGCTGGAGTTCGCGTTTAGTCCGGCGGGCACGCTGACCAAGTTGCCATTCTTGGCACTGGGGTGCCACAGCAGGCTGTGCGCTTGTTCTTGGGAGGTATTATTATAACCCTCGCATGGCTGAAAATAACTCGAAGGAACATTCCTGAGCCCGGCCACCAGTCGCGCATCGCCAAAGGGTGGGGCCGAGGTGTTGAGTTCGATACCTCGAACGGTATCAACATTGTTGGGCATAAAGCATGATGCTATGGCTAATGTTGAGAGCATACCCCAAGGTGACGAAAATCTCATGCGACCGGCCTCTCCGCCGGCACCGGCAGATATTCGATTACTCCAGTTTCCCGAAGTAAAAGTTGCGGTGGCATTTCCACTGTGAACGACTGGCCCCACGGTGAAATTTCCAGTGGAATTACCCCCTGTGACAATGACATTCCTGCCGTCAATTAATTCATAAGAATTAGCAACCGGAGGGTGCTTTACTGAAACCGGAGCCCAAAGTGGCATGGGGGCTGTGAAATCCGGGAAGTTCATTTGCACATTTTGCACGACTTGGCCGCCCACTAGGATATCGACAGACAATGTCCCGCCGGTGAACTCTAAGTCATTTCCTGAGACGGGTATGTCGCTTTGGCTGAAAAAGGGATAGCTATTGGCAAAGTCTCCGGTCGGATTTATTTTTTTAGTATTCGAATATGTTTTACTGGCAAGATTGTCTACCCTCGGTCCAAACAAAAGGTTATCCCAGAGCGGTAGACCTGATGATTCCAAAACTCGGTTTGAAATTCCCAGGACGCGGTTGATGGAACCATCGGGCATATCGACCGGGTAAAGATTCCCAGGTGCACCGACTCTAAAGGAAGAGAAGCCGCTATTGACGCGGATGTCGTAGGTGTGGGTATGGGCCAGAGGTCCCGCAGCGGGTGTGGCAAGCGAAAAGACCAGCATACCCCTGATTTTTCCAGCCGGCTGCGTGTAGGGGTCAGTCCAATTTCCGCTGAGGGCACTGCGATTGCCGCTTATATTAAAATTTAAAAAAGTCCCGTTGGCGAAATCTGCCGCAGTTCTTGCCGGGTTCGTATCGGTGGCGAAAAATCCGAGGGTGGCTCCCACAATTGTCGGAAATCGACCGAACCCCCTCGTTGATCCGATCTCAGCCGGAACGACCTGCCCCATGTATGCGGATGCAAGATAGTAGCCAAGATTTCCAGTCGGGGTTCTTGGCAAGGCGAGCCCTGATTGCAGGCTTCTGCTGAAACCAGGTTCATTTACATAAAAGGGACGCCCAGTAAATGGCCTTGCAGTTGGCTCGCTGCAGTCAAAGAGATTCACGCAACGGATGTAGTCGTAGATTTCAGTGAGGATCTGGTCGCTGTCGGTCCCGAATTTGGAGGCGAGGCTGGCCCCGAAACCGGGGTAGGGTTTGGACATCAATCCCTTCAGGTAGTTGTAGATGGTGGAGTTATGTTGTTGTTTAGGGGTGGGATTTGTTGCGGGGGATTCCAGAGTGGCGTTCTGCGAGCCTGTTTGCGATGCTCCAGTGAAGGAACTATTGGTCACCAATCCGATTTGCGACGGATCAAAAGCCGATCGCTGGAAGACATACTCCGTCCCATTGACTGTGGAGCAGAAGGCGATGGTCTTATCAAAAACGGTGCGGTTGGCCGCCGTCGAGTCCACTGGCCAGATTGTGACACGAGGGGTGTTGAAGGCGGTGACTTCCGGGGCGCGGCTGTTTGCCGTGAGGAAGAATCTGGCCAAGCTGAGGTTGGCGGGGGTCATATTCATGGCAGGAGTGGCTGTGCCGTTATTTGTCGCCATTTGAGTTCTGTTTCCGGAGTGTTTGTAGAAAAGTTCATCCACCGTCGCGTAGAGCCGATCCTTGTCGAGCGTCACCGAGCCATTCGCCGTTGTAACCGGAAATTTGGTTCCCAATTCGGACCCACCCCAATTTGCCCGCGGAGTGAGCTCGAGGATTTTTTTAACGCGTTCTGTGTTGTTTGTTGTTGAAGAAAAGAATTTTGTATTATTGAAAACGACATCCAGCGAAGTCATCGCCGGGTGGCCGGGATATCTCTGAAATTCGCGAACTCCGGGAGGTGAGGAGGCGAGACCTGATCTGTCTACAACGGGGAGAGAGCCCGCCGTTCCCGTCGTAAAATTTCCCCTTTCAAATTGGTTGCCACTCCCGATTGGTTGATCCCAATACATGCCGGAGCTGGCGGTATTGATGTTCAGCTTGCAGGTTTCGTCATCCGTCCAGAAAGCCACGCGACCCACTATGGGATTTGTTGCCGAGGCGGAGGTGACTTTGCCTGAGCCATCCATTGCTTGGAGTGTGCCATCTTGCAGCACATAGAGCCAGCGAACCGGCATGGGGATCTGCGCAGGGTTGCCGGCGATGGTGTTTTTAGCGACACTCGTGGAGTTAGCGGAAAACCCCTCCACGACATCGAGGGCAGCTGGATCGAGGATGGGATAAATCCATGTGCTGCCAACTCTGACGGGCGAATTCAAGTCGGTATACATGTTGTTATCCAACGCCCCCCCGCCCGTGGGTAAATCTGCAAGCGAGGCGGGATTGAAGCTCGATCCCGGGACGACCATTTCTTCAGCGGAATAAAGCTTATAGACCTTATCGGGTTGTTGGGAGCCGGTGAAGGTCCGGATGGCGCCTGGCTGGGAAATCCAAGCGATACCATTCTGCGTGCTCGCGTCTCGAATCTGTGCGGTGACAAGGCTGAGCACATTCTCGCTCAGCACGCGGGCCTCGGTTTGGTTGAGCTGGGAGCCGGATGCCACGCGCTCCACACCCACACTGGACATGAATGCCAAAATCAGCACGCTCAAGAGAACGATTGCGCTCAGGACCAAAACCAAGGCCATGCCGCTCTTGGTGGAAGCATGGCGTAATCGGATGAACTGGCTACTGTGCGGCATGAGGGGCTTCATGTCACTTTAGAATAAAAGGAAAGTCGAAAAAGACAAGTGAAAATTGATTCGATACTATTACACCTTCTTGGACCTGCCCCAGTGTGGTGGACTTTGCTTTTAAAAGCTTATCCATAACGATGGAGTTGAAAAAAACTCTATTGGGATGTTATGAAAGAAAAAAAAGGGGGCTAACCCGCTTCATCAATCGGAGATTGGAAAACTCAAGTTCGAGATTGCGGGGAAATCAATGGCGATCGATTTCGCTGACCGGCGCATCAGCATGCATGCGGGAACGGCGACATTTTTGCGGCTGGCTGCATGCGAGCGGATTTGTCTCGGTGTTGGAAAAAGCGCTTCCGCATCGCATGCCTCGCTCCAGCAACAATCTGACTCCCGTGGAAAAGGTGTTGGATTTTTGCGGGGTAGCTTGTGCAAGGCGCACAAGCTCACGCATGCGGCCTGCCGGAGTTGTGGCCAACCAATCTACCCTCAGACATCCTGACCTCTCGGGAAAACGGATGACCTGATTGGGCGGTAGACGAGGCGGAGGGTGGTGCCGGGATAGCAGATTTCTGTGGCGTTGAGTTCGGTGCATA
>JBIIPZ010000065.1:0-10857 GCA_044342325.1 Terrimicrobiaceae bacterium | reverse complement strand
CGGGCAAACTCGACATGGACATGAGACTCAATGCCCAGGGAGTTCCTGGAATCGTCTTCTTTCCCGTGAGTAAACTTTTCGAATACCACTCGGACGGCACTTTCTCGAACCCTGGTTGGTCTCCCAAAATCATTCCGCGCATACCTGTGTTTGGTGGTGCGAAAAAGCCTGAAGACAGCACCCCATGAAGACCCTCAAAGAAAACGCCGCTAAAGATCTCTACAAGCGGCTCCGATGCCTCAAGTGGGAGCAGCTTTGGATGGAACATGTGCCAGCATTCAATAAAGAAGACCCCGCCTTAAAATCCAGAAATGCGGGACTGGTCCGGGCCGTGGGAGTTGTCTTCTCGGAGAGTGGCCCGCATTCGCAAAAGCATGAAGTCGCCGCTTGGCTTCGCTCGCTTCTCAAGGATTCAGACGAAAAAATCCGCCGATATGCTATGGCTGCCCTGCCGAAGATCGGAGCGGGCTTCGCAGACGAGGAGGCACTGATCGAACTCCTCCAAAAAGCCAATCCCCCCGAACGGGAAAAGAAATACCTCGCCCGCGCGCTCGATAAAATCGGCGGCAAAGCCACACTTGAAGTCGCCGAGGAACTCCCCGTTCAAACCGCACTCAAAGTCAAAGCCAGCGTCGCGCGAGAGGAGTCACCATCCAAGATTCGATTGAACGAAGCCGTTGATTTTTTTCCGGGTCTTCAGATCCACCTGCGCTGCCGACGGGGACTCGAAGGTTTCGTCCGACAAGAAATCGAGGCTTCACCGCAAGCACGGCGACTTTTTGAGTTCAAAAACTCACGGCCCGGACTGGTCGAGATTGCGCCTCAGTCCGATTTCAGCCTTTCCGATCTTCTATACCTCCGTTGCTTCGGAACCCTCGCGTTCGTTCTGGGAACGATCACCAATCCTGATGCGCCGGAAATCGCCGCACTCATTACAGCCTCCCCGGTTCGTAGTCTTTTCAAAAAACTCACTCAGGGCGCCATTCGCTACCGACTGGAATTCCCCTCCCTCGGCCACCAACGCGGACTCGTTCGCGATATCGCCAATCGAGCTTACGCTTTATGCCCGGATATTCTGAACGATGCTCGCAGCGCTCCCTGGGCGGTTGAGGTTTACCCTTATGGCAGGCAATTCTCGGTTGAACTGCGTCCCCGCCTTTCACCGGACCCCCGCTTTTCCTACCGCAGACTTGATGTTCCAGCCGCCTCACATCCCCCGCTCGCGGCTTGCATGGCTCGCCTTGCGGAGGATTCGGGCAGGGATGTTGTTTGGGATCCGTTTTGCGGATCCGGATTGGAGTTAATCGAACGCGGACTCCTTGGCGGGGTGGTAAAGCTCTTCGGTTCGGATCAAAGCGCCGAGGCGATTGATATCTCAAAATCCAACCTTGCCGCATCCGGCCTTCGCATGGAGGCGGATTTTTTTCATGGAGACTTCCGGAATGCAGGCGTTGCACCACATTCGATAAGCCAGATCATCACCAACCCTCCGATGGGCCGCCGGGTTCCAATTCCCAACCTTGCGGGTTTGATCGGCGATCTTTTTCAAACTGCCGCTACCGTCCTGAAACCCGGAGGCGTTTTGGTATTTGCAAACCCTCTTTCAATCCGGCCTTCAGACCCGCGCCTCAAGCTCGATGTGAGACAACGCATCGATCTGGGAGGTTTCGATGTCCACCTTGAGCGCTATATTAAAACCCATCGGTGAGCTTTTTAAAATCCACTTCATTAATCCTCTTCCTCGTCTCGTTCTTTGCAGGGCCGGCGAGCGCTCAGCAGACCGAGAAGGCGAAGGTGTTTTATGCGATGGAAACATCATCCCTCGCGCAGCGCCGCACTCCGAATCCTGCCGTCGTCCGGCGCATGGTGGACAACTTGGTTTGCGCCGCAACTTGGAAATCCAACCCAGCTGCGGCCTGGGCCTCTCTCGTCAAGGCAAGCGACCGCGTCGGCATTAAGGTTGCAGCGTCTGGCGGCGCGGTGAGCGGGACACATCCAGCCGTGGTCAAAGCTATAGCAACGGGGCTCATTTCAGCAGGTGTGCAGCCGTCGAACATCATTGTCTGGGATCGCAACCACGATGACCTTCTTGCAGCTGGCTACTCGCGGAATGACCCGCTCTACCGATTGAGGTGGGTCGATACCGCCACCGGCTACGACAAAAAGTCACAAGTCACCGCTCCCGTCATCGGCCGCCTGATCTGGGGGGACAGTGCTTTTGGCGACCGCACCGGTTCGCGGATGGATGACATGCTCAGCGGCGGAGAGCAGCTCAGCAGCACGAGCTATTATGCTAAGGTTCTGAGCCAGGAAGTGGACAAGGTCATCAATGTCCCATCCCTCACCGACAGTTTTCTCACCGGAGTGAACGGCGCGCTGGCGAATATGACGCTGCCCAATCTCGACAACTGGCGACGCTTCACTCGCTCGCCGGATTTCGGCGATCCCTACCTCGCAGAGATCTACGCGGACGCCATGATTCATGGTAAAATCGTTCTCACAATCCTTGATGCTCTGGTCCTGCAATATGCGGGCGGGCCATTTCCAAATCCCGGTTTCCTCGTGGACCATCACTCGATCTTTATGAGCAAAGACCCTGTCGCCATCGATGCTACGGCAGCGCGACTGCTGAACGAAAACCGAATTCCCTCGCGACTGCCCTCCCTCGATAAAATGACTCTCTGGTTGCAAAGCGCCTCGGCGATAAATCTTGGCAAGCACCGCGAGGAGGAAATCGAACTTATCCGCGTCGGCGCACGGCCGGAACCCCCTCCCGGATTCAGACAATCTGCTCCTCCCCAGCCTGAGGCCCGCTGATTTTGAACTCCCCCGTTTTCCAAGTTCCGTTTGCTCCGTTGAATTTGCCGGATCTCTGGCAGCAGGATGCTGTGCGTCACCTCAAGAGCGGAGCGGATGTAATCATTGATGCCCCAACCGGCGCAGGAAAGACGCGGGTGTTTGAACTTTTTTTGAAAACATCGGAGGCTGCCCGTCTGGGACAGGCTGTTTACACGGTCCCGACCCGTGCCTTGGCAAACGACAAATGGCATGAATGGAAATCCCTCGGATGGAATGTCGGGATCGCCACAGGCGATATCGCGGAGAACCTTCAGGCTCCCGTGCTGGTGGCAACGCTGGAAACCCAGCGTGAGCGCATTCTCAGCGGGAACTCCCCCGGATTTCTGATTCTGGATGAATACCAGATGCTAGCTGATGCGCAGCGTGGGCTGAATTACGAGATGGCCATGGCGCTTCCTCCACCCTCAACGCGCTTGCTGCTCTTGAGTGGCAGTGTGCGGAACCCCTCGGATATTGCGGAGTGGTTGAGACGACTCGGGCGTCGTGTGGAGTTGATTCAAGTCCAAGATCGTCCAGTTCCCTTGGACCAATTCCCTATCGAAAATCTCCCGCGTGTTCCAGATTCGGTGCACGGTTTCTGGCCCCGCGTAGCCGCAGCGGCCGTTCTGGCGGGGCTAACCCCACTTTTGCTTTTTGCCCCGCGAAGGCGAGATGCGGAAAAAATGGCGACTCAGATCGCCGCAGCCCTTCCTCTGGACAGCCCACTGCGCATGACTCCGGAGGATCAAAACCTGCTCGGCCGCGACCTTACCAGGCTTCTGCAGCACCGTGTTGCCTTTCACCATAGCGGCCTCCCCTACTCCGCCCGGGCAGATTGGATCGAACCGCTTGGAAAAGCCGGGAAACTGCATGTCATCGTTGCCACCACTGGCCTCGCGGCGGGGATCAATTTTTCCGTTCGTTCCGTGATGGTCACCTCGACCAGCTACGGAGATGCCCGTTTCCAACGCGAACTCCGCTCCGATGAGTTGCTGCAGATGTTTGGCCGAGCCGGACGAAGAGGTCTTGATGAGCGGGGATTTGTTCTGACGACCCAAAATCTGCCCAGCCTTCTAGACGCCTCCCCTCGCCAACTCCGACGGGTGAACCAGATGGATTGGCCAACCTTGCTGCGCGTCATGGAAGCGGGCTCCTCCGATGGCAAAAGCCCTCTCGCCCGGGCAGCCCTCTTGTGCGAAAGGCTTTTCAGCCGACAGAAGATCGCCCCTGATTTGGCAAACGCCCTTGAAGTATCCAAATCCAGCGAGCGTCATGGTCCGACGAGAGTCGAATTTCGTGGCCCGGCCGATTGCTGGCATCCACTCAAATCCGCCGTGGAGCAAACCCGCCCGCTTGGCGAATGTCTCGCACTGCACAAGGAACGATGGATTCCCGCGCTGCGCGCACCTCGCAGCCTCGACCTACTGCCACGCGGCAGAGCGTGTAAAATTCCAGATGGGCGGAGTTTTGCCTATGGGAAGGAGGTGCCTATAGCACATTCCACAGCCGCTCATTTTCAGCCGCTCCCTTGGATTCAAAAACTCCTCGGTCTTGGCAAAGCAGAGACATTCTCCGAAGCCGAATTGATCCATGATATTATTCCATTATTGGAATCTAAATGGTCTCCCGGTGTTTTCCACTCCACCGTCAGGCATGGTCCCAACCTGATGGCTCGCCTTTCACTGGCAAATGTTCCTGTCAGCGCGCTCATCATGCCCGACGGCACCGCACTCCTCGATGCTCCCAGGCGTCGAGTGAGTTTGTTATGCAAGGTTGGGGATTCACCTGTCTTTAACCCCGCCCCCGGATCCGCCGCATATGCCTGGCGAAAACTGGGGCTTGTGGATGAGTCCGGCGCACCAACTTCACGGGGGCGACTCTTCAGTCGTTTTCAGGGAGGCGAGGGCCTGATGGTCGCCGCCGCTCTCGAGGATCCAGCCTATCCAATCGAAGACATTGTCGCACACTTAGCAAACCTCCGGGGCAGCCCGCGTTTCATGGATTTCGCCGATGGCCCGAGCCATCGCCTAGCCGCAGCGGCTCGCGAAATTTATGGTCATGTGGATCATGAGGGCTACCTCGAGGGAGGCCTGTGTCCGGGATTCGGCGAGGGAACCTCCGAGGCCTTGTCCCTGCACCGGAGCGGAGGAATGCGCGCTCTGGAAAAAGAAACAGACTCTATTCGCCGAGGTGATATTGAGCGCGCAACATTGGAGTGGAGAAGTCTCCTGCGGCACATTCTTCACGCAGCAGATCCTGTATTTCCACGCTGGAATGAGCTTCAGGCGGCGGCACAGCAGGCTCTTGAAAAACCTGCTTTATAGAAACTCTGTCCACCTTCTGAAAACGGCTCGGGCGCGTTGTTCGAGAAGTGGCAAAACTTCTTCGGCCTCCCGAATCAACTCCTCCGGCGAGACGCCTAAATCCACGAGATAATCCCGAGAGTCCCAAACCAGTTCCTCAAAAAGCGCAGGCGTCATTTCAAGATGGAATTGGAATCCGTAGCAACTCCGGCCATAGCGAAACATCTGATTCGGAGTGAGGGCGGTGGATGCCAACCTCACGCCGCCGATAGGAATTTCAAAGACATCGCCGTGCCAATGCGCGGCGCAAAACATTTCTGGAAGCTCGCGGGCTAAGGGATCCGCCGCAGCATCTGAGGTTCGAGTCACAGGAAACAAACCAATCTCTTTGCGTCCAGCCCGCTGAACTTTGGCTCCGAGTGCCTGCGCGATCAGCTGACCACCTAAACAGAGACCGAGAACCGGTTTTTTGGATGCCAAAGCGGATCGAATCAACTCGCATTCCGAATTGAGATAAGGATACAAGCCGACCTCATAAGCGCTCTGTCCACCGCCACCGAGCACGAGACCGTCGAAATCTTCAGCATCAACCGGCAGCGCCTTGTCGGCGTGGGGATGAACGACACTCAACTCGATGCTGAGTTCATCGAGGACCTCGGCAACGAGGCCTGGCTTGTCCACATCCCCGTGCTGAATGAAGAGAACTTTTTTCATGTAGAAAAAGCTCACCATGCGAGCTTCCGAGGGGAAACTAAAAAAAGGCTACCGCTGCCTGTATTTCTGCATTGCCAAGCAGGCGGAGAATGGAAAAACTGCGCGCCGTTCGTCCGGACTGCCGGCACGACATTTAACACCATGCCCAAACTCTCAAGCCCTATGCCAAGTGTGACCGATGACGAAGTAGCCGTAGATCCAGCAGACTACGCCCGCGCGGAAATCAATGCCTCGCTCAAACCGAAGCAAAAAATTGGATTCTTTAGAGAAATGATCCGCATCCGGCGCTTCGAGCAGACGTCACTCAAGTATTACAACCAAGGCATGATGGGCGGATTCCTCCACCTCTACATCGGGCAGGAGGCAGTGGCCGTGGGAACAGTCTCACTCCTCGGCAAAAACGACCATGTCATCACGGCCTACCGCGACCATGGGCATGCCCTCGCTGTGGGAATGGGCATGAATGAATGCATGGCGGAACTTTTCGGAAAAGCCACTGGTTGCTCGCGTGGCAAGGGCGGTTCGATGCACTTTTTCGCTCCCGATAAGAACTACTGGGGCGGACACGGAATCGTCGGCGGCCAGACTCCACTCGGTCTGGGACTCGCTTACGGGCTGAAATACAAAGGTCTGAAAGGCTGCGCGCTCTGTTTCATGGGTGACGGCGCGGTGAACCAAGGCGCCTACCACGAATCCCTCAACCTCGCCGCCCTCTGGAAGCTTCCTGTTGTTTACGTCATTGAGAACAACAAATACTCGATGGGCACAACCCTCGAACGCTCTTCGGCGATGAGAAATTGCCTAGCCGAGCGTGCCGATGGTTACGGAATCGTTTGGGATATCGCGAATGGCGAGGATCTCTATGAAGTCCGCGCCAAAACAGCCAATGCCATGCGCCGAGCGCACGAGCAATCGCTCCCAACCGTTCTCGAAGTCGATACCTATCGCTACTATGGCCACTCGGTCGCTGATGCGAATGCCAAGAAATACCGCTCGCCTGAGGAAATCGAACGCTACAAGACGCACCACGATCCGATCAGCCTCTGGAAAAAACGCCTCATGGACGAAGGTGTGCTCACAGAGGCCGAAGCCGAGGCGATCGACGAAGCCGCCAAGGAAGAGGCAGATAACGCCGCGCAGTTCGCCATTGATAGCGATTCTCCAGCGCCCGAAACAATTTTTGAGGATGTCTACTGGGAAGTGGACAACAAAACCGAAGCCGGCTCGACGGGTCGCCACTTCTTCAGCGAATAACAAATCCGCCGCCGCCCGGTTTGGGCGCTCGTATTTCCTGACCGAAACGATTTTTTTTAGAACAATTCAAACATGCCTCTGATCACCTACCGCAAAGCCCTCAATGATGCCCTCGCCGAGGAAATCATCCGTGACGAAAATGTCGTCATCATCGGAGAAGAAGTGGCTCAATACAACGGCGCCTACAAAGTCACCGAAGGCCTCTGGCAACGCTTCGGCGACAAGCGCGTGGTTGATGCGCCAATTAGCGAAGCCGGCTTCATCGGCATGGGTATCGGCGCCTCCATGCTGGGCGTCCGCCCCGTGATGGAACTCATGTTCTGGAGCTTCGCCTATGTGGCATGGGATCAGATCATCAACAATGCGGGTCAGGTCCGCTACATGAGTGGCGGTCTCATCAACTGCCCAATCGTCATTCGCGGCCCCGCAAACGGCGGAACCAATGTGGGTGCCACCCACTCGCACACGCCTGAAAATTTCATCGCCAACACACCCGGCCTCAAAGTCGTCTGTCCCGCGACCGCTTACGACGCCAAGGGACTGATGAAGGCGGCAATCCGCGACAATGATCCCGTCTGCGTCATGGAAAATACCCTTCTTTACGGCGAGTCTTGGGAGGTTCCCGAAGAGGAATATGTGATACCGCTCGGCGTCGCCGACCTCAAGCGCGAAGGCACCGATGTCTCGCTCATCGCCCACGGACGCGCAGTCATCACAGCCTTGAAAGCTGCGGAGATTCTCGCCGCTGAGCATGACATCAACGCCGAGGTTCTCGATCTCCGTTCAATCCGCCCGCTGGACGAGGAAGCCATCCTGAATACGGTTCGCAAAACGCACCGAGCCGTTCTCGTCGATGAGAACAAGCCATTCTGCGGTGTCTCCGCCCAAATCGCCGCGACGATCCAAGAAAAAGCTTTCGACGATCTGGACGCACCCGTGCAACGCGTTTGCTCACTCGATGCCCCGGCCATCTACTCGCCAGCCTTGGAAAATCTCCAACTCCCCACCGTGGCCCGCATCATCGAAAAAGTTCTACACATCCGCTAAGACAATCCATTCCGACTATGAATCAAATCACCATGCCCAAACTGAGCGACACGATGCTCGAAGGGACGCTCATTAAATGGCACAAAAAAGCCGGCGACAAAATCTCCGTTGGCGATGTGATAGCCGATGTGGAGACGGACAAGGCCACCATGGAAATGGAAGCCTTCGATGATGGCACCATCACAGACATTCTCATCCCGGAGGGCGGAGTCGTTAAAGTTGGGCAACCCATCGCCAACCTCGAAGGCGGCAAGAAAAGCGCCGTCAAATCTAACCCCACCGCCACACCTGCCGCATCCACTCCCGCTGTGAGCGCTCCGACAGCTGGGAAACCAAAGACAACGACCTCGACAGATGGTTCCCGCATCAAGGCCTCTCCTCTCGCGAAGAAAATCGCGCTCGAGCGTGGCGTTGATCTTTCAGGTGTTCAAGGAACAGGTCCTGGAGGCCGTATCGTCGCTGCAGATGTGCCTGCCACGGCATCGGCACAAGCGCGCAGTGCCGCTCCCGCAGCACCTCGCATCGAAGTTCCCTTTTCCGACTCCGACACCAAAACTCCTCTCTCTGGAATGCGCCGGACGATTGCCGAGCGTCTCCTCGCGAGCAAGACACAGATTCCGCATTTCTATCTTACCATCGAGATCGATGCGGCTCCGCTTGCCAAGCTTCGCAAGGATTTGAACGCCGCCGCCGAGGCAGCAGGAACAGCCAAGGTGACTGTGAACGACTTCATCCTCCTCGCCGCCGCACGCGCCGCGAAGCAGCACCCGAAAGTCAACGCGGCATTCGCAGGTGATTCCGTCGTCGAATACGGAAGCGTCAACCTCTCTGTCGCCATCGCCGTCGAGGACGGGCTCATCACGCCGGTCATCCGAGATGCACAAAACCTCTCACTCCGCGAGATCAGCACTGCAGTGAAAGATCTCGCCGTGCGAGCCCGCTCGAAAAAAATCAAACCCGAGGAATATCAAGGCGGCACTCTCACCATCTCAAACCTCGGTGCCTACGGCATTGACAGCTTCTACGCGATCATCAATCCACCACAGGCCGCCATCCTCGCAGTCGGGGCGATTGTGAAAAAACCTGTCGTCAACGCACAGGATCAAATCGTCGCCGGTCAGCGGATGACGATTTCGCTTAGCGGCGACCATCGTGTTGTGGACGGCGCAGCAGGCGCGGAGTTCCTCGCCACGATCCGCAAAAGCCTAGAGTCACCCACAAGCCTGCTTTTTTAAATTTTCAAAATGCAGTTGCGGTCCGGACATCCGGACGCTACACACAACACCCTTTTTTACGCTCACCAACCACACATGAATCATAAAGGAAGAATCGTTCAGGTCATCGGCCCCGTTGTCGATGTCGAGTTCAGCCCAGCAGACGGTGCTCTGCCCAAAATTTACGACGCGCTCGAAATCGACTTCGAGGTCGGCGGCGAAAAACAGAATCTCACGCTCGAAGTGCAACAGCACCTCGGTGAACACTGGGTTCGTTCGATCGCCATGAGTTCCACCGAAGGTCTCACACGCGGCATGGAAGTAAGCTCTCTCGGCACTCCAATCTCTGTCCCCGTCGGCGAAGGCGTTCTTGGACGCATATTCAATGTCACAGGCCAGCCAACCGATGGACGCGGTCCCGTGCCCCACGAGAAAAAATATCCTATCCACCGCAAAGCCCCTCCTCTTTTGGAGCAGGACACCAAAGCACAGATTCTTGAAACCGGCATCAAGGTCATCGATCTCATTTGCCCATTCACCAAGGGCGGCAAAGTAGGCGCCTTCGGTGGAGCCGGCGTCGGAAAGACCGTCGTCATCATGGAGCTGATCAACAATATCGCCAAAGGCCATGGTGGATATTCCGTTTTCGCCGGTGTTGGCGAGCGCACCCGTGAGGGTAACGACCTTTACGCTGAGATGAGCGAGTCTGGCGTTATCGTGCAGGATGATCTCTCCAAATCGAAAGTAGCGCTGGTTTACGGCCAAATGAACGAACCTCCAGGCGCCCGTCTTCGCGTGGCCCTCTCAGCCCTTGCCATGGCTGAGTATTTCCGCGACGAGAAGAATCAAGACGTCTTGCTCTTCATCGACAACATCTTCCGCTTCTCTCAGGCAGGCGCCGAAGTCTCTGCCTTGCTTGGCCGCACGCCGAGCGCCGTGGGTTATCAGCCAACCCTCGCTGCTGAAATGGGCGACTTGCAAGAACGCATCACCTCGACCACAAAAGGCTCGATCACCTCGTTCCAAGCCGTCTATGTGCCTGCGGACGACCTTACGGATCCGGCTCCAGCGAATACCTTCGCCCATTTGGACTCCACAATCGTTCTTGAGCGCTCTATCGCCGAGTTGGGAATCTACCCTGCGGTGGATCCCCTCGCCTCGACATCGAAGGCCCTCTCAGCCGATATCGTTGGTGAAGAGCACTACAATGTTGCTCGCGGCGTTCAGCGTGTCTTGCAGCGCTACAAGGACTTGCAGGATATTATTGCCATTCTCGGTATGGACGAGCTATCGCCCGAAGACAAACTCACCGTCTATCGCGCCCGCAAAATCCAGCGCTTCCTGTCACAACCATTCCATGTCGCCGAAATCTTCACCGGCACAAAAGGACAATATGTTTCAACCGCCGACACGATCCGCGGCTTCAAGGAAATCCTCGAAGGCAAACACGACGATGTTCCCGAAGCCAACTTCTATATGAAGGGCGG
>JBIIPZ010000033.1:0-34256 GCA_044342325.1 Terrimicrobiaceae bacterium | reverse complement strand
CCTCTCCGAGCTGTATAGCTCTCCGAGCAGGAAGCCACTCCCTTACCCTTCGGGCCAACCTGGGGTTGCTCCATCTCGCACCTGCCACGGCGCTCGATTGTGGTTATTTAAAACTTTCTCCGTGTCTTTGTGGCTCGGTGAGAGGAGGTTTTCAGTAACCTTCGAGGTGCAAACCCGGCACTCGCTGAAATTCGATTTTGTTTTTAGAAACCAGTGGAACTGACTTTTGTAGAGCGGATGCGGCTATCCAAAGGTCGTTCGGACCGATCAGTTCATTGCGTTTTTTCAAAGCCGAGTAGAGTGAGGCGTAAATTTCGAGCGTTTCCTCGTCTGGCCAAACCGTGGGGAAGCGTTTTAGGAAATCCCGAATGGCTTGCCGGTCGTGCCCCGCGATCTCGGCCCCGCGCAGAAATTCGGCTTTGACGATCCAAGGGATTCCCAAAACCAGATTCGCATTAGCTTTGAGCCAAACAGAGGCAGGTCCACCTTCTCCTTCCCGCCAACGCGCGATCAGGAAGTTGGTATCCAGCACCCTGTCAACGCGCATGATTTTCCTTTGATGCAGTAGAGGACCATGCGGCGGAGGCGTTTTCCCACGTATTGCCCCAAGCCATGACCTCCTCGACTCGATTGGCTTCCTCCTGCGTGAGTGGACTTAAAGTCTGAAACGCTTTTTCCATATCTGCAGCTGTTCCCCTCTTGGGAATCACCTCCAAGACGACTTTGGAAAAGGAATCCCATTCCGGGCTTTTCCAGGATTTGAGCCTCTCATAGGCATCATCGGTCAAGCTAATCGTTTTCATGTATCCATGCTACACAGTAACACAGGGCGTGTCAATTCAGAATTTACGCTCCAAAACGCAAGAAACAGCAATTTTTTTTTGAGTAAGGCCCTTTGCAGTGCTGCGGATTCGGTGGCGCTGTGAGCACGCGCGCATGGCGGACTCGAAAGGTCGTTGTGCCTCTGTGAGAGAAGAGTGGTGGTTTTGAGTGGTTCTCACAGAGGCGCGGAGACACGGAGGATTGGCGGTTTTTTGGGTGTGAGCGATCAACTTGTGTTATTTTTGTAGAAAAAGCGCCACACTGCAATCTTGGGGGGGCAAAATTCAAAGTTTGTTAAGAAAGGAATCCTATCATTTCTAACGGTATTCGTCCGAGTGACGGGGCGATATCTGGGGCGAGGACGATTTTTTGATCCGCAGTGACTCCTTTAAATTGGGACCGGCCTTTTCCTTTGCCTCCGATTTCGAAGACGATCTTGCGATCCCGATGTTCGATAAGGAAATCCGGAGTCTTTTGGCCGGTTGTGGATTTCAAATATTGGATAGGAATACCCGCTTGTCGCATCGCCATGGCAAAGAAGTCTTCCCTCAATCCTCCAATAACCTCATCCAAAGGCCTATGGAGCAGGCGGAGCGGTGGCATCAAGAGAATTTTCGGCTCGCGGAGCACATTGGTTCCGGCAGGAAAGATGCGTTGCAGGAGAAACGCTTGTTCGAAGGCTTCGCTGTATTGCTCGGCTTTGTATTTCGTGATTCCGAGATTTCTGGATAGAGAGGTATAGTTGATGCCATCCACTTGAGATTTGGCGATGAATGCAATAAACTTTTCCAAAATCGGAAGTTCATCGATCCGCAGTCTGCGTGTAGTTGGAATATCCCGCGCAATGATTTTTGAAACTGTTCCTCGCAAGAGGGGCAGAGGATCGGGTTCCTCAAGCGAAAAAGGCAGTAGGCCACTGGAGAGGTAGCTTGAAAAATGCCTCGAAGCCCTGAGATGGTCGGCGGAAATATTGCCTGCCAGCAGGTCTTCGAGCGAAATTTTTTCGAGGTTTTCCCCGTGGCGAATGGCTAGGAATTCGCGAAAGGAAAAGTATTCCAACGGGTAAATTCTAACCCTGCGTGCAAGATCATGCATCGAGTCATGAATAGCCAATGCGACTGATCCCGTAAAAAAAACGCGGACATCCGGCAGAAAATCATGGATTTTCTTAAGATCTCCCATCGCCTCTGGAAGGAAGTGAACCTCATCCAAAAGGAATCGATGAAAGCGGTAGCGTTTCGAAAAATTCTTGATGGTCTCGAAAAGATCGGCGCCTTCGTCAAGTGCATCAACCGAAATATAAAGCGAATCCTTCTCGGAAGCGGCAAGTTGCTTCAGAAGAACGGTCTTGCCTGCACCGCGCGGACCTACAATTCCTGTCAAATGCCGCCCCTCTTCGCGGCGCAAAATTTCAAACAAGGGGCGGTGTTCGTGCATTCGGCGGGCCTCGCGAACAGCGAGTTCATGCAACTCAAGCAGATGATCGTAATTGGTCATTTTTGGTTAGTTATTTGACAAGATGCATGCGATTTTGTCAAATGACTTTTCAGAAACTTACGGGCGCTGCGCGTTTGGAGGGAAACTAACCACGGATTTCAGTGCGACTCCTGCGGGCCAGAATCTTTGGTGTGGGAAGCCTATCTTCTTTTTGACGGTTTTTCGTCGATTCCTAAGTAGCTGAAGACGAGACTGAAAATGAGGGTTTGGAGGCCGAGTGAGACGAGGGTGCGGCCGGCGATGACGGGGCGGGTGTTGGCGAGCGGGTCTAAATTGCCAAAACCTGCTGCCGCCCAGTCTAAAAGCGTCAACGAGATCAGCCCAAAGCCTGCGAGGAGGATGGCTAGGCCGCTGAGGAGACCCTTTTCCAAGGTAAAGAAACTGAATGCCCTGGAGAGGATGTGATTTGGAGGGAGGAATCCGCGTGTGTAAGCAAAGATGCGGACGAAGCCGGCCAGGAGAACCATTTGGTAGCCGAATTGCACGAGCAAGCTCGCGATTTCCAAGGTATTGAGATCGAAATTGACTCCTTGGAGCGTGATCGGGCCAACCATTAATCGGGCAAAAAAGCCTGCGCCGGTTATCAGCATGACCAGGCCGGGGTAGAGGAGGAGCCACCTCGGAGAGAAGAGGAGCATGAAGCGGAGGTGGCGCCAACCGTCGCGCCAACTGCGGAGGTGGGGCGGGCGGGAGCGGCCGTCCTTGTGGAGCGTGATGGGCACTTCTTCGATGCGAAGTCCGCGCAGGGAGGCTTTGATGACCATCTCGCTCGCGAATTCCATGCCGGTGGTGCGGAGGTCTAGTTTGTGAAAAGCTTCCTTGGTGAGAGCACGGAGACCGCAGTGGAAATCGTGGGCGGGGCAGCGGAAGAGGAGTCGACCGATGAATGTCAGGGCTGGGTTGCCGATCCAGCGGTGTTTCCAAGGCATGGCGCCGGGGATGATCTTTCCTCCGCCTGCTGGCATGCGGCAGCCCATGACGAGGTCGGCGCCGGCGCGGAGTTTCTCGACAAAGGGTTTGATCTCGGCGAAGTCGTAGCTGAGATCGGAGTCGCCCATGATGAGGAATCGTCCATGGGCGGCATCCATTCCGTGGCGGAGGGCGTTGCCGTAGCCTTTTTCGGGGACATCGACAACGCGGGCACCGAGCTTGCGGGCTATGTCTTGGGATCCGTCGGTGCTGCCGTTGTCGGCGATGAGGATTTCACCCTCGACGCCGGCATTTGAAAGCCCTCGCTGGGCTGCTGCGATGCAACCGGCGAGTGTTTCAGCCTCATTGAGGCAGGGCATGAGGATAGTGACTTCCATTTTGAGATTAATTTCCGCTTTCGCCGGCTTTTAAAACGGCCTCGGCTTCGGTTCTGGCGCCGCGTTGGGCCAGGAGTTGGGCGCCGCGCTGTGCGATTTGGCGGCGGACTTCGGGGGCGGTGCCGTTCATGGAGAGGATGAATTGGTTTTGGGCATCGCTGAAGCGCTTTTGATCCACATAGAGGTCGGCGAGTTCCATGCGGACGGCGTTGCTGGCGGGGGAGCGGTCGAGTATGCCCTTGAGCATGATCTCCGCGGCGACGGGATTGCCTTCCGAGATGCGCAAGAAGCGGGCGAGGTGGAATTCTGCTTCGTCCTTCGTTTGGTCCGGCACGATTTCAATCATGAGGACATCCTGTTTCAGCGCGTTCGTCAGGAAATTTTTGGGATACGGGATCGGGCGAGCCCATTGGGGGAGGATTTTTTTAAAGAGGGCGCGCTGTCCGAATGAGTTTTCAAGCGATTTTCCGGGAACGGGATTGGGGTAAAGAATTTGAAAATACGGGCCGATAAAGTTTTCCCAAGTCATCAGTGAGACATGCGTGATGCCGTGTTCCTTGAGCATGGCAAGTGCCTCCTCGTCGGACTGGGCGTTGAGCATCTTGGCAGCGGATTTAAGTCCGTCCACATTTTCCCAGTAAAGTGTTCCAATTGTTTTAAAACCACCAAGCGTTGAAAGTAGGCACGAGCTGTTTGGGCTGCTCAGGAGCACGACAGGTTTTCCATTCGCATTTTGCAGGATGGTTTTGGCCATGTCGCGGTGCAGCAACGCAAGGAGTTGACCAGAGCCGACCTGCATATTCTGCTTGCTGTTGTATTGGTTCCAGAACGGCATGAGCATGCCGTTCACTGTATCCACCGAAAAGAGATACAATGCACCGATTAGTCCCGCAGTGCCTGCTGCGCGCCAAGGGACGGTGTGGGGCAGGAGTCGCCAGAGTTGAGGAATGACGAGCGCGGCCAAGGCGATGTAAAGCGGGCCATTCAGCATTCCCCAGCGCACTTGGTAGATTTGCATCGCCGTAATGGCCAAAATAGGAATGCAGAGAAAAATGAACACTCCTTTTGTCGCGGAATTGACATTTTTGAGGAAGGCGATGATTAGCGAGGCCAGAAGGAATACTGGGAAAAGTCCGAATGCCACTTTCCAAGTGATGGCGCCCATTTGAATTCGCGTCAAAAGCGGTAGCAACTCAGCGATATTTTTCCAAAGGCCGCCCATAAAGGGATCACCGGGGATATAAACAGAGGGACCGAGGGTCAGAATGACGATTGGAAGAACGGCGCATGCCCCGAGCGGCAAGAGCAGTTTTTTCCATGGGAAGGGGGCTTTTCCTGATTGCAGGTCATTGATCCAGCGCGTCACCTCAAAAATGATCCATCCGCCACCCAGCCACGCCAAGGCGTAGAGTGGGTGGTTTACTTCCAAACGCATCCCCATGTCGTTGGGGAAATACTCTAAAATGTAAAAACCCAAGCTACCAGAGGCTGTGGTGATGGCCCAGAGCCTCCAGAGTTCGGGGTGATACTGACAACCTTGCCGGGCCGCTTTTCGGATAAACAGCGAGGCCGTGACAATGGCTCCCAGACCAACTCCCACGGCAACAAATGCAGCAGAAAACCCGCTAATCCAAAGTGCTGCAGCGCCGCTGATACCCGAAAAAATCATGCCATGCCGCGCTTGTTTGAGCGAGGTGGGGATGATGAATGCCGTGCCGTCGGAGTTTTGAACCCAGCCCGCGCCGGCCCAGGCGATGCCGAAAATGATGCCCAACAGGGCGAAGGCTGTGATGCCATGGTGGTCGGGGTAGGCGGGCAGGAAGCCTTCGTAGAACGAGGCGGTGGTGATCATTCCAATCGCCAGCACGGATCCGCAGAGTGGCCCAAAACGGCGGGCGGACAGCGTTGCAAAGAGGCCGAGGGCGACGATGAGAAGCAGGGGGGTTGCCCAGATCGATGCTCGAAAAATGCTGTTCCGAAGCGTGTCGCCGGAGAAGTGGCAGAGAAGCTCGCCCAGAGCTCTCAGATACCATGCAAATCCCGAGCTCCAGTGCACCTCGCGCCCCTCCGGTGCGTTGTCCATATCCGTGTAGCGCACCCGCCATTCACCATTTTCTCCGAGTTTCTCCGCATGGCGGTTCCACACATAGCCGTCGAAGGCGATCTCGAGTAGCGGCACGGGGAGGACTTCGGTGGGCTTGGCATTGGGGCCATCGAGTTCACGGCAGAGCCGCACTGTCACGCTGTCGATGAGAAAAGCGTGGAACAAAACATACCCGATGCAAACGAACAGGATGGCGTAGAAGCCGCTCCAGGAGAGGATTCGCGCGAGGGGCGTCGGTGCAGGAAAGGGTGATGCAGGAGTCGGTGTGCTGTCTGTTTCCGCCGCGCTGCGGGATTTGGCGCTTTGTTTTTTAGAAGATTTTTTTGAGGAGTCCAAGGTGCGTAACTTTAAAAAGCGGGAGGCAAAAAGAAAGCTCGAAAACCCAGCTTTGCAATGGGTGAGGGCGTTTGATTTAAACGAAAGGATGGAAACTCTGCATTGTAGACTCGGTGACCTGTTCTCACCAATCGGTCTCGTGGCTGCATCTCTAGACACATGTATGCTGACTATCATCGGTGCAGTCGCACGTCGGCATGGAATCGACCTTCGGAAGACAACGGTGAAGGTGTTGAAGGAGGCGACTTCACAGGTGGCAGGGCTAAATATTCATTGAAAAATATACGACATAGTCATATGGAGTTTATAGAATCTTCTGAGTTCACAAAACAGATCACCCGGTTTCCAGATGAAGACTATCGAGCTTTCCAAATCGATCTCGCGAGCGAACCCTTGCAAGGGGCTGTCATGCGCGGATGTGGAGGCTTTCGGAAGGCCCGCATGGCGTTTCCCAGTGCCGGAATCGGTAAGAGCGGCGGTGCGCGTGTGATTTACCTTCACAATCCAGAAAGTGGCGAAATCTACCTTGTTGCAATCTATGGCAAAAGTTCCAAAACATCTCTCACCCAAGCAGAGCAAAACACGCTCCGGAAAATTGCGCACCAAATCCGAAATTCTGGAGGCGCTTGAGGACATGCCTTTCGATGGCGGGCACTTGGTCGGTTCGGCCAGTCAATTTGCAGAGGCTCTGCAGGACTCCCGCAAAGCCACCTTGCGACGCGCGAGCATCCCAAGACCAGAATCGCTTGATGCCAGTCAGATCGCGGACTTGCGCAAGAGCCTCAATCTTAGCCAAGCCGTTTTCGCGGCCTTCCTCGGCGTCCGACCTGCGAGTGTGATGAGCTGGGAGTATGGTCGGCGGCGACCCTCCGGTTCGGCTCTACGCCTTCTTCAGATCGCGACCCGGCATCCTGAAGTTCTTCTGGAAGTCGCTTGATAACGAAGTGACCGGTTCGCTGTTGATCCAAGGGTGTGTGAAAGATGGATGCCAAGGCGTCGTCTTGAAAAGCGGGCTTTGCAATGGGTGAGGGCGTTTGTTTAGACTGTGTTCATGGTTGAAATTTCGATTCAGTATTTGGGAAATTTGCGCTGCGAGGCGCGTCATGAGCCGTCTGGAACAGTAATCACCACGGATGCGCCGGTGGACAATGAGGGTCGTGGCGAGTCGTTTTCGCCCACTGATCTTGCAGCGACTTCCCTCGGGGCCTGCATGCTCACCATTATGGGTATTGCCGCGCGTCGGCATGGAATTGATCTGGGCAAAACAACGGTGAAGGTGCTGAAAGAAATGACGCCGCAGCCGCCCCGGCGCATTGCCAAGCTAACGGTAGTTTTTACGATTCCGCTTAGCGCGGAGCATCCTCAGCGCACGCTTTTGGAAAATGCGGCGCGTAGTTGCCCAGTCCACCTGAGCCTGCATCCGGAGGTGACTCAAGAGATGCGCTTCGATTGGGTGGGGTGAGGGTAGGAGTTTTAAGTTTTAAGGATTAAGTTTTAAGTTCGCGCTGCCGCGCGGGCTTGCTTTCAATTTCAAACATTTTTCGACTTCAACCGAATGCCGGACTCATGGAGTTCGACGAGGCGTTGGCGGTAGAGGTTTCCGAGGGCTTGTTTAAAGGCCTTTTTGCTGGTCTGGAAGGCGGCGCGGATTTCTTCGGGCGAGCTGGAATCGCTGTAGGGCAGGCTGCCTTGGTTTGAGCGGAGGGCGGCGAGGATGCGGTCGGCGAGCGGAGCCACGCGTTGATAGCCTTGCGGGTCAAGGCCGAGGTCAATCTTGCCGTCGGGGCGGATGGCGCGCACGAAGCCTTCGCAGCGCTGGCCGATTTCGAGTGGTGTGGCGAGTTCGCTGCGGTAGAGAAGGCCGAGACGGGTGTTGTTGATGATGGCGTTGTAGCCGAGGGGCGTCTCGCTGGCGATGAGGAGGGAGACTTCGTAGCCTGTTTTGTATGGCGGCGGCGTGTGGTCGATGTGCCCTTCCAGCCGAGTGGTGGCGATGATGCGCTCGGTCTGGTGGTCGATAAAAACATACACGACTACTGTGTCGCCGACTTGCACGCGACGCCCCTGCTCGGCATTCGGAAGAAGCAGATCTTTTCGAAGTCCCCAGTCGAGGAATGCTCCCATGCGCGGGTGGACTTCCGTGACCTTCAACGCGGCGAAATCGCCCACCGTAGCGAGCGGCTTGAGCGTGGTCGCGACGAGTCGGTCCTCGGAATCGCGATAGATGAAAACCTCCAGCACATCGCCGGGACCGGCCCCTTTCGGAATGGCATCCCCCGGCAGGAGGATTTCGCCGAGTTCGCCCCCATCGAGGAATAGACCGGGGCTGGAGTCCTTGAGGACGGTGAGGTTGTTGATTTTTCCGAGTAGAGACATGGGGTGGCGGTTTTAAGTTTTAAGGATTAAGAATTAAGTTTTAAGCGCACCACGGGCGCTGCGCGGTTGCCGGTAAACTAACCACAGAGGACACGGAGAGCACGGAGTAGAAAATGAGGTTATGCAGTTTGTCGAAAGACGCGGAAAGGCGTGGAGAATTTTGTTTTTGCTTAAAATGTCCCTCAGTGCTCTCTGTGTCCTTGCTCTGTGGTTAAATAAAATTCTTTCGGCAAAATTATAAAATTGTTAGTTAGGAGCTGCTTCGGGTCTATTTGCCGCCATACCAGAATCCTCGGCGCCAGTTGTGGCGGCGGAGTTTTTTCAGGAGGTCGGGGGCGAGGTCGGGCAGGTCGCTTGCGGCGCAGTTTGACTCGGCTTGTGCGGTGTTGCGGATGCCGGGGATGACCGTTGAGACGGCGGGGTGGGCGAGCACGAACTTGAGCGCCGCCTGTGCCATCGAGAGGCCGGTGCTTGAAATATCCTCGCGGATCGCCTCGGCGCGTTGGACGGCGCGGCCCAAGCGGTCGCCTGCGAAATAGGAACTGCGGAAGTCATCGGATGGGAACTGGGTGTCGGCCGTGAATTTGCCGGTCAGAACGCCTTCGTCGAACGCCACCCTCACAATGACGCCCACGCCGTTTTCCTTCGCCACATCGAGCAACTCGGCGGCGGGTTCTTGTTCGAAAAAGTTGTAGATGACCTGCACGGAGTCGATCCATCCGCCGCGCATCAAATCGATCACGCTATTCTGGTCGTGCTCGGGCGTAGAAACGCCGATAAGACCGATCTTGCCCTCGCGCTGCATGTCGCGAAGGAGCTTGAACGGGGTGGGATTGCGGTTCCAGGCGCGCGTCCAGGTGTGGAGTTGCAAAAGGTCGATCCGCTCCGTGCCAAGGTTGGCGCAGCGCTGGGCGATGTTTTCCCGTAGATAAGCCTCTGAGTAGCGTTCCTCGGCCTTGCAATAGGGAGATGGCGGCCAGATTCCCGAGCTGGGCGGGGTTTTGGTGGCGACGAAGACCTTGTCTGTTTTCCCTGCGGCAGCGCGTTCGCGGAGGACTTGGGCTATGAGTTTTTCGCTGCGTCCGTTTCCGTAGCCGGCGGCGGTGTCGATGAAATTGCATCCGAGGTCGAGCGCGCGGTTCATGGCTGCGATGGAGTCGATGTCTGCCTGTGCCCCCCAGCTGCCGCCGATGGCCCAAGCGCCAAAGCCGATTTCCGAGCAGTGGAGTTCGTGTTTGCCGAAGGGACGATTTTTCATGGTGGAGTTGTTTCTATCGCAGAGAGGCGTCTTTACCAGCGAAGACAGCGCAAGCGTTCGGATGTTTCACGAACAGGCTGCTGCCGTGCGGGTCCTGTAGCGGCTGTCTATGACTGCCGGGGAGGGACAGAATCATTTTTTGGAGGGTAGACTAAGGTTGGGGTGCTGTCTGAGCGTGGTTCGGTGCTGTCCGAGGGGATATTTGGGTCAAGCCGGAGGTCGCCCCTCCAAGGATTGGCGCGCTGACGCGCGGGGCCTGTAGCGGCGCAAAATAAACCAACTACTTGGCGGCGCCGAGGCGTTCGCGGTTGTAGCGGTTTTGGGTGATGTCGTCGGTCCAGAAGCGGTTTTTCAAATACCAGTCCACGGTTTTGGCGAGGCCGGTTTCGAAGGATTCGCGGGGTGCCCAGCCGAGTTCGGATCGGAGTTTTGAGCAGTCGATCGCATAGCGGCGGTCGTGGCCGGGGCGGTCGGCGACGTAGGTGATCTGTGCTGTGTAGGAGGCGCCGTCGGGGCGGGGGGATTTCGCATCGAGGAGGGCGCAGAGGGTTTTCACCACATCGAGGTTCGCGCGTTCGTTCAGGCCTCCGACATTGTAGGTTTCGCCCGTGCGGCCGCGCTGCAGGACGAGCCAGATGGCGGCGGCGTGGTCTTCGACATAAAGCCAGTCGCGAATCTGCTGTCCATCGCCATAGACGGGGAGCGGCTTGCCATCGAGGGCGTTCAGGATGATGAGGGGGATGAGCTTCTCGGGAAAATGGTAGGGGCCGTAGTTGTTGGAGCAGTTCGTCGTGAGGGTGGGGAGGCCGTAAGTGTGCTGGAATGCCCGAACGAGGTGGTCGCTGGCGGCCTTGGAGGCGGCGTAGGGGCTGTTTGGCGCGAAGGGCGTGGTCTCGGAAAATGCCGGGTCGTGCGGGGCAAGTGTGCCGTAAACTTCGTCTGTCGAGACATGCAGAAAGCGGAACTTTTCGCGGCGTCCCTCGGGCAGTTGGCTCCAGTGGCGACGGGCGGCATTCAGGAGGCGCAGTGTGCCGGTGACATTTGTCTGGATGAACGGCTCGGGGGAGTCGATCGAGCGGTCCACATGCGACTCGGCCGCGAAATTCACGATGGCGTCGATGTCATGCTCCCCCAGCAAACGGGCGACAAGCGCCTCATCGCCGATATCGCCTTTTTGAAAAACATAGCGCGGGTCGGAGGCGAGGTCGGCCAAGTTAGCGGGGTTGCCGGCGTAGGTGAGGAGGTCGAGATTGACGAGCTTGCTGAGCGGCGAGGCTGCCTCGGTGAGACGCTGGCGGATGAAGTTGCTGCCGATAAATCCGCAGCCCCCGGTGACAAGGATGTTCATGGATCGACGAGTTTTTTTATTCCGTTTCCTCGCCCTCGGTGAGGACTTCGTCGAGGCAGGCTTCGAACTCGTCGAGGCCGGTGCTGGGAATAATAACGGAGTTCCTGCGCCCGTGGGCTTCCTCGGTGATTTTGAGGAAGCGGCCGCGGTCATTCTCGCGAAGCTCGATGATGATGTGCTTGCGTTCGACTTGGAGTTCGCGCAGGGCGATGGATTGTTCCATAAGGAAAGATTGGCAGCCTATCGGACGGGGGATGGGGGTATCAACCGAAAATCCATGCGGCTCGAATTAATGTTTCGATCCCAGCAAATAATCGGGGTTGAGTTTTTTGAGTGCTGGAAGGGTGAAGAGGCCGTCTTTGCGGATGAGTTTGCCGTCGAACCACACCTCGCCGCCGCCGTAGTCGGGGCGTTGGATGCAGACCATGTCCCAGTGGATGCGGCTGGTGTTGCCGTTTCCCGCAGTTTTGTAAGCTTGGCCGGGCGTGAAGTGGAAGGAGCCGGAAATTTTTTCGTCGAAGAGGATATCGCGCATCGGGTGGAGGATGTGCGGATTGAATCCGAGCGCGAACTCGCCGATGTAGCGAGCGCCGGCGTCGCTATCGAGAATGCGGTTGAGGGCGGCGGTGTTGTTCGCGGTGGCGTTTTCCACGCGGCCTTCGGAGAACTCCAAGCGCACATTGTCAAAGGCGTGGCCCTGATAAATGCTCGGGACATTGAAGGTCACATGGCCCTCGACGCTCTTCTTCACGGGGCAGGAAAAAACCTCGCCGTCGGGGATGTTGCGGTCGCCGCCGCAGGTGATGGAGCCGATGTTTTTGATCGAGAATCGTAGGTCGGTGCCGGGACCCTTGAGGTGAACCTTGTCGGTGCGGTCCATGAGTTCCTTGAGTGCTGCCATGCCGGGAGCCATGCGGCCGTAGTCGAGCGTGCAGACTTTGAAGTAAAAATCCTCGAACGCCGGCGTGCTCATCTGCGCCTGCTGGGCCATGGCGGCTGTTGGCCAGCGGAGGACAACCCACTTAGTCTTGTTGATGCGCCAGTCCATGACAGGGCGCATGGCGCCGGAAATGAGACGCATTTTTTCATCCGGCACATCGGACATTTCGGTGATGTTGTGGCTGCCTCGCACGGCGATGTAGGCCTGCATTTTTTTCATGCGGGCGAGTTCGACTGAGCGGGTCACCTCGAGTTGCTCGACTTCGGCACCGAGGGCCATTTCTCGGCTGATGCGCGCGTGGTGGTTCTGCACGAACGGCACGGCTCCACAGGCGCGGGTGGCGCGGATGAGTGCGATGGCGATCTCCTCGGGCGCGTCGAAAATGTCGATGAGCACATTTTCGCCGGGTTGGAGTTTGGTGGAATGCCGCGTCAAGACATCGGCCAGTTGGTCACAGCGTGGATCGAGCATAGAAAAAATCAGCGGGGGATTCGCGAAGAGAGTTCGCTCAGGCGTTGCGCGGCGTAGGCCGAGAGGGCCGGGCGGAGAAGGGGAAAGAGGAACTTCGCCAGGTTGAAAAGAATGCTGAAAAAGCCCTGCCGTTCAGTGCGGGCGGGTTCCGAATTTTCGGACTTCGCCCCTTTTTTGACAGAAATGTTTTTTGGGGCCTTGCGCGTCTTCGGACCTGCGAGAATGTAGCCAAGCGCGGCGGCACTGCCCAGCCAGGCAAGTGGACGGGTCTTCACGGAGCGCCGGATTTTTGAAACGAGGTTGAGTTCCTCAGCAATGGAGGCAGTGTCACGCGCAATCGCCACGCGGCTGCGGCGGAGTTCTTCGAGGATTTCCTGTTTGCTGGTCATGGCGCGGAGCTTTTGCGGAGGGATTCCAAATCGCGGGCCACCTCGCGGCGGGTTTCCTCAAAAATTGGCGTGCGGCTGTGAACTTTCACATGGCGGGCGCAAATGTAGGCCAGTAGAGCGTGCATCGCGGTGAAGCCTGCCAAGATCCAAAGCCAGGAAACGCCCAGCACAAATGCGGCAAAGAATGCCACGGCAAAGATGAGGAGGATGTAACCGAAGGCTGCGAAAAACAACGCCGCCAGAAGCATCACAAGCAACCTGACCCCCAGAGCGGCGGCTTCCCGCGATTCTTCGCCAGCAAGTGCTCCCATGGCCTGCGCGTAGCGGCCGAGCGAGCCCACGAGGCTCAGCAACTCCGCCATCAGGCCCCTCGGAGCTGCAACCGTGGCTTTGGTGTCCAAAGCGTTTTAGCGGCGGAGGAGCACTCCGAGCACGAAGCCCACGCCTGCGGCAATGGCGACTGCCTGAAGCGGATTCTCGCGAATGTAATTCTCTGTCTCGGCTTGGTAGTCGTGGGCGCGGTCGTAGGCGTCTGAGTAGATCGAGTTGGCGCGGTCGCGGACATTGTCATAGGTCGCGCTGGCGGCTTCGCCGAGGTCTTTGGCTGCGGCGCCGAGATGTTCGCGGCCGGTTTCGTAGGCGGCTTTCGCCTGCTTTTTCGCGGTGTCACCCACATTGCGGCCGGCTTCGGTCGCTGCGTCGATGGCTTTTTTCGCGTGTTCGCTGCTGCTTTCGAGTTTTTTGCTCACGATGTTGTTATCAAGTGTTTCTGACATGGTAGTGGACTCCTTCAGCTTCATCCTGCCATGGAATTGCCCCTTGGCAAGTGCCTATCCGGCGTTGATCATGCGGGGTCTATGACCCAAGTGACAGCCTTCGCTCCCGGCCGTGTTGAGATTCTCGGAAACCATACAGATTATAATGGTGGCTTCGTTCTTTCCGCAGCTCTGCAACTCGGCATCACTGCTACCGGAAGCCGCCTCGAGAATGGTGAAATCCGCCTCTCAAGCTCGGGCGTTAGTTATGAGGGAAAAATCCAGCGCGCCGCAGGCCTGAAAAAAACCGGTGAGTGGATCGACTATCCGCTGGGTGTTGCCGAGATGCTTGCCCGTGCGGGTGCCGAAGCCGGTGGGTTTGAGGCATCCTATGAATCCACCCTGCCGGCCGGTGCCGGGCTTTCGAGTTCCGCCGCCTTGGAAGTGGCAACGGCGGTTCTTCTCACGCGTCTCTATCCGTTTCAAATGTCCCGTCTGGACCTCGCGAAGCTCTGCCGCCGTGCGGAAAATGAATTCGTCGGTGTGAACTGCGGTCTCCTCGATCAGGCCTCCTCCGTTTTTGGAAAAAAAGACCACCTCGTGTATCTCGACTGCCGCAGCGAATCGGTGGATGCCGTGCCATTTCCATCACACCTCGGCCTTCTCATCATCAACTCCGGCGTGAAGCATGCGCTCACCGGCGGCGAATACAACGAGCGGCGCGAGCAGTGCTTTGAGGCCGCCCGATGCATGGGCGTGCCCGCTCTGCGTGACGCCACCAGTTCACAACTTGAGGGCGCCGAAATGCCGGAATTGGCGAAGCGCCGTGCCCGCCATGTGGTGGGCGAAAATGAACGCGTTCTTCTTGCGATCGATGCCCTGCGGTCAGGTCGCGCCGAAGCGCTCGGTCCCCTCATGTCGGCTTCGCACCGCAGTTCGATTGAGAATTTTGAAAACAGCACACTGGAACTCGACCTGCTCGTGAGTCTCGCCACCGCGCAGCCTGGTTGCCTTGGCGCAAGGCTCACCGGCGGGGGATTCGGCGGCGCCATCGTTGCGCTGGTAGAGATCGGTGCCGCAGAGTCTGTTCGTGTCGCGGTCGAGACCGCCTACGCCGCGCAAACCAAGCATAAAGCCACCGGCATCCTCTGCCGCGCGGGGGATGGAGCACTTCCTGACCAGAATTGAGGAAAACGACCATGAACGATCCCGGACGCAAAACCATCACCCAACTCCGCAGCGAGTGCCGTGGCATTTCCCTCGCCGCGCGCCTGCGCGGGCAGGTCGATGAACTGACCAAAAAAGAATCTTCAAACGGCAAGCC
The DNA here is from genome assembly GCA_044342325.1 of Terrimicrobiaceae bacterium. Classification (GTDB taxonomy): domain Bacteria; phylum Verrucomicrobiota; class Verrucomicrobiia; order Chthoniobacterales; family Terrimicrobiaceae; genus UBA967. Next base: position 19,329 of record JBIIPZ010000033.1, on the reverse strand, counting down.
GTATTGGGAAATGAAAGTCCGCGATGCCGGCGATGTTCTTACGCTTCGGGCATGGTCGGACACGGATGCCTTCGCGGCCTGCCAAGAACTCGCGCGTGGCGAGTGCGTGGAGGTCGAGGGGGAATTTGCAGTCAATGGCAGTTTCGGCCTCGATGCCCGACGCTGGAAGATGCGGGTGCTGGATCCCCAAGAAAGGGCGGAACTTTTCGTCGGTGGCGAGGAGGAGACTGCTGCGTTGGAAAAGGACTTTGCAGATGTGCGGGAGCTTGTGCAAACCATGCGGGATCCGCGTCTGCACGGTCTGTGCGAATTGTTTCTCCAGGAATTCGGCCCCCGCTTCCAGCGCGCCTCCGCCGCGCGGCACAATCACCACGCCCACCGGGGCGGTCTGCTCCGCCACACGGGGCAGATGATGCGCTCCGCCTCGGCCGTTTGTAGCGCCTATCCTGTTCTCAACCGCGATCTGTTGCTCGCCGGTGTTCTTTTTCACGACTGCGGGAAACTTTGGGAAATGTGTCCACCTGAGGCGGGTTTTGAAATTCCTCGCGAGCTGCGAGGCGAGCTTCTCGGGCACATCAGTATCGGTATTGAAGCCGTCAACGCCCTTTGGCGAAAGCTGCCGCTTGAGACGTGGCGCGGCATCAAGCCAGCCTCGGAAGATGTGCGCCTGCACCTCCTCCACCTCATCGCCTCGCATCACGGGGAACTCCAATACGGATCCCCCGTCGAGCCCAAAACGCCCGAAGCCATCGCCCTTAACATGGTCGACAACCTCGATGCCAAATTGGAAATGCTGTCCATGGCCTACACCCGCCAACCCGAAATCGCCCCCGGCATCCACGAACGCGTCAAAGCCCTCAACACCTCCCCGGTCAAACCGCTTGCCGCCTTCAGCCAAGCTGACGAAGCGCCGCCCCTGTAGCGGCGGTCTATGACCGTCGCCAACATTTTTTCGCCGTGCGGTTGGCGGCATATCCGCTATGACTTGCCGCCATTATGAACTACGCGGGCACGGTTTTCCTGGGCAGTGGATTTGCGGCGAAGTATCCCGAGGGCGGTGGCAACTTTTCCGTGCCCTTGCAATGGGCGCTGGGATTGAAGCGCCTGGGCGTGGATTATTTTTGGCTGGAACTCATGCCTGCTTCCGGAGATCCCGCTCTCGATGCCCGTTGCATTCGCATTTTTGACGAGCGCATGCGCCATTATGGGCTCAACTATGTTTTGCTCTACCAGCGGGAGGCGGCGGAGTTGCAGGACCTCGCGGGCTTTGATTTTCACGGCATGTCGGAGCGAGAATTCCGCGAGCGCCTTGGTGGGCCTACAACCTTGCTGAACTTGAGCTACTCCATCCGCCCTCCACTGGTGCAGCTCTTCGAGCGCCGCGTATACCTCAATATCGACCCGACTGAGATCTGTCATTGGATGGATAAACTCGAGCTCGGACAGTCCTTTCACACCGAATTTTGGTCGATCGGGCTGAACATGCATTCGCCTGAGTGTCGCCTGCCCAAGCCGCCTCCTGGAGTGGAATGGAAAACATTTCATCCGATCGTCGACACCGAGCTTCTGCAGCCTGCCCCGCGTCCCGCGCGAAACCGCTTCACCACGGTCGGTCAGTGGTATTGGGAGGGTTGGTTGGAGATTGATGGCATTTACCGCGACTACTCGAAGCGGGCGCAGTTCGAACCCTATCTCGATGTGCCAGCGGAGGTGCCCGAAGTCGAGTGGGAGTTGGCCATGCACATGAACCCCGACGATGCCGAGGCCGACCGCTTGCGCGCTCACGGTTGGCGGCATGTTTACCCTCGCGATGTTGTTTGCTCGCCGGAACATTATTTCGACTACCTGCGTGGCTCGCTCGCGGAGTTCACGCCGGTGAAGGTGGATGATGTGACGCGCACAGGCTGGATCAGCGACCGGGCGGCTGCGTTTCTCGCGCTGGGCCGTCCTGTCATCACGGAGTCCACCGCCGCTGAGAAATATCTACCTGCCGAGAGTGGCTTCCTGTGGATGCACGACAAGGCCTCTGCCGTGGATTGCGCCTGCCGTGTGCTTCAAGACTGGGAGCGTCTCTCCCGCGCCGCCCGCGAGTGTGCGGTCGAATGTTTTGACTCGCTGAAAACCATCCGCCGCATTCTTGGGTAAAACTTTGTCCGCCGCTGGAGCGGTGGATTGACTCGCGGAACCGGTGCGTAATGATGGGCGTGATATGGGTAAGTTCAAAGCAGCCAGTTTTCATGTCAGCGGTGTCTACAACTCCTCGGAGGTTCTCTCAGCGGCCCTCCACATTAGGAAAGCGCTCAAAACGCCCGCGCGCATGGCTTTTGCTTTTGTCAGTGCCAACTACATGCCCCATATCGCGGAATTCTGTGAGACGCTGCGAGTCGATGGTCACATCCAAGACATCATTGGCTGCACGACCGGCGGACGCATTGAGGGGGGGAGCGAGTTCGAGGGAGGATCCGGTTTTTCCCTCATCGCCTGCCAAGGCGAATTCGGCGACCCGCTGGCGCTGGAAGGCTCCGACTATTCATCTTCTGTCGAGTCAAATGGCTGGATCACCCTCGCCAACCCCTATGCTTTTCCGATCGAGGATTGGATCAACTCCTGCAACCGCGAGGCACATGGACTGAGTGTGGTGGGCGGCCTCGCCAGCGGGGGGGATTCGCATGAGATCACCGCATTCATTAATGGAAAGCCGGTGGATGCCGCCGCCGTGCCTGTAATCGGCCGCACAGCCATCGTTCCAGCTCTCAGTCAAGGCTGTCGTCCCATCGGGGAGCCTTTCACAGTCACCCGTGCTGACCACAATGTGATTTACGCGCTGGGAGGCCAGCCTGCTTACCGGGCTCTGGAGCGCGCCTTCGAAACACTCAGCGATGACGAAAAATCCAACGCCAGAGGCAATCTCTTCGCCGGTCTTGCAGGCTCGGAATACATCCACGAGTTCCATTCTGGCGACTTCCTCGTCAAAAACATCATCGGAGCGGACCCCGGCTCTGGCGCGGTCGTGATAGCGGGCATTCCACGCATTGGACAAACCCTGCAATATCAAATTCGAAACCCCAGTGCCGCCCTCGAGGATCTCGCCCGTGGCTACGAGCCGGTTCGCCTCGCAAAGCGGCGTGCCTATGGCGCGTTGCTCTTTTCCTGTCTCGGTCGTGGGAAGAATTTTTTCGGCACGATGAATCAAGATGCCTCCGAACTCTCCGAGGCGCTTGGCGGCAAGCCCATCGCCGGTTGTTTCTGCAACGGCGAAATCGCTCCTATCCGTGGCGTGAATGCCATCCATGGCTACACAGCCGCTGCAGCGGTGTTGATTGAAAAAACACCCTAAGCCTGTAGAGTAAGCTCTCCGTGACCAAATACCTCTCCGCAGTCGTCCTCGTTTTTATTCTTGCTGGAACCGCTTTTTACCAAGGCTGGCCGCCTTTTTCCTCTGTTGAGAAAAAAGAGGATTTTCCCACAGCTAAAGCCCGCCTCGCCGACATCTCGCCCGAGTTGCCTCTCGCCGGCGAGGTCAAACCCTCGCTCCAGGTCGATGTGAAGCCTGAGATCGGTGGAAAAATCCGCCGCATCCATGTCACTCCCGGCCAGAGCGTGAAAAAAGGCGACCTGCTGGTGACGATTGATGACACCGATCTCCTCAATGAGCGCGCCGCCGCTGAGACTGAGATTGAGGGCGCACGGCTCACCATGGGAAAATCCAAGGGCAACTTCGATCGCGCCCGCCAACTCCACGAGCGCAGGCTCCTGAGCGAAGAGGAGTTTGTTAATATGATGGCCGACTTCCGAATCGAGGAAAACGGCCTCGATAAAGCCCTCCGCCGCCGCCAGACCGTCGATGACCGTCTTTCCAAAACACGCGTCCTCGCACCCTTCGATGGAACCGTCCTCGAAATCCCCGTCAGCGAAGGCCAGGTCGTCGTGGGCGCCGCCAGCGTGAATTCCGGAACGAGCCTCATGACATTCGCCGATCTCTCCAGCCTGCTTATCATCTCCCAAGTCAACCAGCTCGATGCTTCTAAGGTGAGCCTGGGACAGCAACTCATCCTCAAGGCGCCAGATTCCGGTGAGTCCACCGCTTCCGCCAAAGTTTTTTTCATCGCTCCCCTGGCCAGCGTGAAAAACAGCATCAAGGGCTTCGAGGTGCGTGGCCTCATCGACAGCAACGAGGCTGGCCTCAAGCCTGGCGTGTCGGTGAGCGTGCGCCTAGCCTTGCCGAAGTTCGCCGGCGTCGTCGCCGTGCCCCTCACAGCCATTTTTGAAAATCAAGGCCGCAAGGTCGCTTATGTGCTCGAGGAGGGCGACCCCGTGCGGCGTGAAGTCACCGTGGGAGCCATCGATGCGAATGACGCTGAAATCCAGTCCGGCATCCGCGAAGGCGAGGATGTTCTTCTCGTCGAGCCTCCCGAGCCTTCCCAAAACGCCTCAAAAAAATCCAAGTCGTGAGCCTCATCCACCTCGAAGGCCTCAGCAAAGTCTATCGTGTCGGCGATCAGGAAATACGGGCGCTCGATGAGGTCAACCTCCGCATCGACGAGGGTGAGTTCATCGCCATTATCGGCTCGAGTGGCAGCGGCAAATCTACGCTCATGCACCTCCTCGGCTGCCTCGACACCCCCACGGCCGGTCGAATGGAAATCTGCGGCAACGATCTCGCCAAAGCCTCCAACGACCAACTCGCCCGCGTTCGCAACCGCGAGATCGGCTTTGTTTTCCAAGCCTTCAATCTCCTGCCGAAACTCGATGTCGTTTCCAACATAGCCCTGCCTCTCATCTATGCTGGAGTCGCCTCCCGCGAGCGCCTCGCCCGCGCCAGGCAGGCGGCGACTGATGTCGGCCTCGGCGACCGCCTCTCGAACCGTCCGCCCCAGCTCAGCGGCGGCCAGTGCCAGCGCGTCGCCATAGCCCGTGCCCTCGTCAACAATCCCCGCATCCTTTTTGCCGACGAGCCCACTGGCAACCTCGACTCCGCCACCGGGCGCATGATTTTGGAAATGTTTGACGCCCTGCATGCGTCTGGGAAGACCGTTGTCCTCGTCACGCACGACCCCGCCATCGCAGCCCGCTCACGCCGTGTCATCGAAATCCGCGACGGCCGCATAACCCGCGAATACGCGCCATGAACCCGCTCGTCTCGATCTCCATCGGCCTCCACGAAATCGCCGCCCACAAGTTCCGCACCGCTCTCTCCATGCTCGGCATCGTCCTCGGTGTCAGCAGCCTCATCGCCACTATGGCCCTCACGCGAGGTATCGAAGACGGATCGCGCATTTTCATGCAGCAGATGGGGGGGCTTGAGCTCGTCTCCATCGTGAACAAGGAGCCTTCCAGCAGGAAATTCGAATTCGCGAACCTCTCGCCCGGCCGCACCCTGCGCGACGCCGAAGCCATCCGCCGCTCGGCCACATTCATTTCCCATGTCTCGCCTGAAATCTCCCTGACCACCGCCGTCGCCACCGATGGCGGTGGAAATCCCGAGCGCCGCATGGTGCGCGGTGTCTATCCAGACCATTTTGTCATCGCCATGCACCAGATCGCCGTAGGTCGCTTCCTCACGACGCTTGATCTGGAGCGCGGAGCGCGCTGCGCAGTCGTCGGCGACACCGTGGCCAAGAACCTCTGGCCTGGCATTCCACCCCGGCTCATCGTCGGCAAGAGCATCCTCATCGACAACCGGCCATTCGAGGTCGTGGGAGTTCTCCCCCTTTATGAAATGGACGAGCAAGCCCGGGCCCGCAGAGCAGGCAAAAGCACCTCCCGCCGCTGGGATCCCTTCCGGCAGAAAAACGAGACCGTTCTCGTCCCCTTCACCACCATGTTCCACGAACTCCGTTCCGGCGCCTTCCCGCTCGACTCCCTCGAAACCATGAAACTCGAAACCCTCACCGTAAGGGTGGGGGATTTGGATCACTTTCGCCCCGCCCTCGACCAGGTGCGCCGTATCCTCGACATCACCCACCGCGGCGTGGACGACTTCGACCTCGACACCCGTCAGGACTGGTTCGACCGCATGGAGAGCAGCGTCCGCGCCGCCCGCCTCAGCGGCGGCCTCATCTCCGCCATCAGCCTCGTCGTCGGTGGTATCGGGATTATGAATATCATGCTCGCCAGTATCTCCGAGCGCGTCCGGGAAATCGGCATCCGCCTCGCCGTCGGCGCCCGCCAGCGCGACATCTTCTGGCAAATCCTCATCGAAAGTATCCTCGTCTCCCTCCTCGGCGGCCTCCTAGGCATCCTCGCCTCCCTCGGCCTCATCGAAATCCTCAAAACCATTGCCCCCACCGAAAATGTCCCCGTCCTCACCCCCGACTCCATCCTCCTCGCCGTAGGCTTCGCCCTCGCCGCCGGCCTCCTCTCCGGCCTCTACCCCGCCGCCAAAGCCTCCGGCATCGACCCCATCACCGCCCTCCGCTACGAGTAAAAACCCATGCTCTCATTTCTCTGTAGCCACACGGTCTCTACTGGCACCGCATTACGAAATCATGGACAAGAAATTCTGAAAACACCGCACCTCTTACTTACAAGCGGCAATCGAGTTTCCATGAAGGTGCGTGGTTGATTATGACAGATTCGCCTGTTTCTCCCATGGCTGTTCCGAATTTCCAGGTGGCTGTTGTGATTGTGAATCACAACGCCGGCGAGGCTCTTGCCGCGTGTTTGAAATCCGCCCTCTCGCAGTCACGGGAGGTTGTTCTCGTGGACAACGCCTCAGAGTCTGCGGAGTTCGAGTCGGTGGTTGCACCATTTGCGGCAAATCCTTCGCTGAAAATCCTTCGTTCGCCGGTTAATGCCGGCTTCGCTGTAGCATGCAACAAGGGAGCTGCCGCAAGCAGCGCACCCTGCATTTTGTTTCTCAATCCCGATTGCATCGCATTGCCAGGTCTCTTGGAAAAAATGAGCGATACCCTGCATGCGAATCCTCACACCGGGATGGTTGGTCCATTGCTCCTAAACCCCGATGGAACCGAGCAGGGCGGGGGGCGGAGGAGTATTCCCACGCCTTGGAAATCTTTCGTTCGAGCGTTCGGCCTCTGGAGGATTTTACGCAGGCATGATTTTCACATGGAATCGACGGCGCCCCCTATTCTTCCTGTCGAGGTGGATGCGATTTCCGGTGCGTGCATGATGGTTAAGCGCTCCGCATTCGAAAAGGTGGGGGGATTCGACGAAGGTTTTTTCCTGCACTGCGAGGATTTGGATTTGTGTATGGAATTCAAAAAACTCGGATGGAGTGTTGTTTTCAGCCCTGAGGCCATGGTTCTGCATGGGAAGGGCGTTTGCAGTCGTGCGCGTCCTGTTTTTGTTGAGTGGCACAAGCATTGGGGAATGCTGCGATTCTACAAAAAACACTTTCGCTCCCAATACCCAGCGAGCCTGCATGCATTGGTAGGGGCTGCTGTTGGGATGCGTTTTGCTCTGGTTGCCGCCAGACTCTCAATGAAGCCAAAAATGCTCTTGAAGCAGATGCCTGCCTCAGAGAATTCCTGTCCAGAAGAGGCCCCGCTCGGGGACAAGCCTACAGTCGGAGTTCTGGGAGCTTCGAGTTTTGTCGGGAGGGAGCTTCTTCGCTTGCTGGATCAAAAGGGTATCGCAGCTCTTGCTCATTCCCGCACCCCATCCCGTTTTGGCACGCCATCCGTCCCATTTCGCGGAATCTCGGCGGCTAATTTTTTAGCCAGTGCCCCGATTCACTCTTGGGTCTCACTTTGTCCGATTCATGCTCTTGCGGGCTTGCTGCCTTTGCTTGAACTCGCTGGAGTTCGCCATCTGGTCGCTGTGTCCTCCACAAGTAAGTTCACCAAAATCGACTCTGCCGATGCTTCCGAACGATGCCTTGCAATGAGCCTTGATTCTGCCGAGAAGCATATTCGCGCTTGGGGCGAGGCTCGGGGAGTTCGGGTATTCATCTTACGCACCACGATGATCTACGATGGGATTCATGATGCAAATGTCGCCGCCATCGCCGGTTTCGTGCGGCGTTTTGGCTGGTATCCGGTTCTCGCTCCAGCTTCTGGACTTCGCCAGCCGATTCATGCGCGCGATGTGGCCTCGGCCTGCATTTCGGCTCTGGCATTGGACCTGCCATCGTCAGACTATAACCTCTCAGGTGGCGAAATATTGACCTATCGCAGAATGGTTGAGCGCATTTTCGAGTCGTTGGGCCTGCGCCCCCGCATTCTGTCGCTACCATCCATTCTTTTAATGTGCGGCGTTCCCTTTCTTCGTCTCCTGCCCCGTTTCAGGCATCTCTCGTTTTCCATGTTTCAGCGAATGAACGAGGATTTGGCATTCGACCACTCCGAGGCTTCGCGGGATTTGAAATTCACCCCCCGGGGTTTCGATCTTCTGAGTGATTTGAATCATGCTCCCAGCCGGAACAATGACCGAAACTGAAACAAAAATTCGTTCTGTGCCCAGAATCACGGCTGCGTTCCTTTGCTTTCTCCTTTGTGTTTTGGCTCTGATTCGAGACCCGAATGCTCTGGATAGTGGGCAAGTTCCCCGTTTGCTGGTTTTGAACATCGGACTCTTGGTCGCTTTGGCGGTTTTTCTGCTCCCTTCGGTCCGAAGAAACCTTGATTGGACGGCTTTAGAAAACAGGGTTGTCTTTGCTTTTGCAGGGTATGTGGTCACTGTCTGGATGTCTCTTCTGGTTGCCTTGAATCCATCCGCAGGCTTGTTGGATGCTTCCAGAAGCGCGGCGGCACTGATTGTTCTTTGCTTGTGCGTCATCTTGTTCGCCTCATCGCCGGAGTGGCGCATATGGCTTGCCAGATCGGCGACTTTGGCCGGTTTGGCAAGCGGGATGATCGGTCTTTTCCAGTGCTATCAGTGCGCAGTTTGGAATGCTCCGACTCGCCGGTGGTTGCAGGGCATCTCTGGACTGATGGGGAATGTGAACCTCTTTGCAGGATATCTTCTGCTGCTCCTGCCATTCTGTCTTGTCGGTGTGGTTTTGTTCAGAGGGGTATGGAGGTGGGGAGCGGTTTGGGCCACTGTTAATGCGCTTTTTTTAATCATCCTTTTGCAGGGCAGATCGGCGTGGATGGGGGCGGCAGCGGTTATTGTTGTTTTTTCCTTCGCCATTTTTCTTCGCCCGGAGGTTTTTGGCTTTGGAAAAAGAACGCGCTTTTTGATTATTGCCTCAGTCGCCTTGTCAATCATTGCGCTGTTTTTTTTCTTAAATTTCTCTCCGCCCGAAAATCCCCTTGTATCGCGCATGCGTGCGGTTTTCTCAGAGGATATCCGTTTTTCCGATGGTGGCCGTTTGATGATTTGGCGAGAGACCTTCAAAATGTTTGCCGACCATTTCCCTTTTGGAGTTGGGGCCGGAAATTTCACCATCCATCTTCAAGGTTATCGGGAGGGCGGGGGATTGGATTTCTCTCAAATTGATTCGAATTGGATTCAACCCCACAATGACTACCTCTGGATTCTGGCCGAGAAGGGCGTTTTCGGTTTTTTAACTTTTATATTCGCCGTGATTCTTTCCGCACTTGGCGGCATCCGCTTGATTTTTCAGTCTCGGAGCCGAGAAGAATCTTGGATAGCCACTGCGGCTTTGGCGGGCTTGGTCGGCTATCTGATCGATTCGTTTTTCAGTTTTCCATTGGATCGAGTGAACCATCAAACGGCACTGGCAGTCATCTTGGCGGCCTTGGCAACTTCACCAGCGAATCAAAAAGTCATAGGATTTTCCAGAGGCGGGTGGAGAATTCCTATTTTCGCCGCCTCTGCATTCGTCATACTTGGAATCGGAATTATAATAACCAGCGTTTCTTTGAAGCAGGAATATCATGTTGCACTGGCCCGCCAAGCCATGGCCCAGGGACATTGGAACACGATGCAAAAACATGCGCAAATGGCCCGGACTCCTCTCCGGACCTTGGATACTTACGCTGTTCCTGTTTCATTTTTGGAGGGGTTCGCTTTTATGAAACAAGGCCGTGTGGACGCGGCTATTTCACTTTTTAAATTGGCTGACAGGGAAAATCCGGACCGTTTTTACATCTTAAACAATCTTGCCATTATGTATGCGGTTCGTGGCGAGAAACACAAAGCCGACGAACTTTTCCAGCGTCTCGGTCGGCTCTATCCGGAACATCCTGAAGCCGCATGCAATCTGGCTTTGTTTCTCTTGAACCAAGGGAAAGAAAATGAGGCCTTGCAATTGATAGAGCGGATACCCCGGGATAAAATCCCAACTGCTCTTCTGAAAAAATTTTTCCCGTCCTCAAGTTCAGACCATTCAGCTGACAAAAAGAATTGAAACTCCGTTCGTATGCTTAAAAGAGCTTTCGATATCCTGCTCGCCGCCGCTCTTCTCGCAATTTTAAGCCCGCTTTTCGTCGTTTGCGCTTTTCTGGTGCGGTTCGGATCTCCGGGGCCGGTGCTTTACTTTTCAAAGCGTATCGGGCGGGGAAATGAAGTTTTTTTAATGCCGAAATTTCGGTCCATGCATGTAGGCGCTCCCCAAGTCGCCACCCATCTCATCCAAGATCCGGAAAGTCTTCTTACGCCTGCAGGGCGATTCCTGCGCCGAACCAGCCTTGATGAGTTGCCTCAATTATGGAGTGTTTTGGTGGGAGACATGTCTCTTGTTGGTCCACGGCCAGCGCTTTTCAACCAGTATGATCTCGCGGCCGAGCGAACAAAACTCGGCATCCACGCCTTGCGGCCAGGCATTACGGGGTGGGCTCAAGTCAATGGTCGTGATGAAATTTCCCTTGAACGAAAGGTCGAGTTGGATCACCACTACTCCCTCAATGCGTCTTTTCTTTTCGATCTGAAAATCATTATTTTAACACTATGGAAAACCACGCGATCGGAAGGAGTCAGCCATTGATGCGAACAGCGCGCGGAAATAGATTTTCTCAATCTTTGCATGATCTGGTTGCCGGCCCACTGCGCGGCCCTCTCTTGCTGGCGTCCTACGCACTGATATTTTGTGTTTCCTCCTTGTTGGCGCTCTTGACCCGGTTCGATCTGAATATACCGCCGGAGTTTCTGCAAAGGTGGGCGGAATCCATTCTATGGGTCATTGCTCTGAAATTAGCCATCCTTGCAGCATTCGGACAATTCCGGAGTCTGCTGACTTTTTTTAGTTTTCCGGATGCCAAAATGATTTTTGTGGCTCTGGGCTCTGCAGCGATCTTCCAACTCGCGGCTTGGTTTGTCTCGGGTGGAGCGGGAATGATTCCGAGGGGCACAATCGTGGTAGATTTTATTCTCTCATTCCTCGGGGTCTGCGGGTTGCGGATTGTTATGAGGATTCTTCGGGACCGTTTCTTCGCCAAAAGAGCTCACGCCGCGCAGGCCAAGAGAGTGGCGATCCTTGGTGCAGGCCAGGCCGGCGCGGTGCTTGCCCGCGAGATACAAAGCAAGCCGGGGCTCGGCTTGGATGTGGTTTGCTTTTTTGATGATGATTTCAAAAAAATCGATCGCACGCTCCATGGAATCCCCGTGGTTTCCAATTTCGAGGAAATGCTCCCAGCCATGTCCAGGCTGGAAATTGCGAAGGCCATCATAGCAATGCCTGGAGCATCTCCGGCCCTGATTTCCAGGCTCGTGTCAGACTTGAACACAGCAGGCATTGACCACGATATTCTGCCATCGGTGAATTGCATTCTCACCCGGAAGTTCTCGGTGGAGCGCCTTCGCCATGTTGCGCCGGAGGATTTGCTTGGCCGTGCCCCTGTTTTGCTGGATGAAGATGCAATCAATTCCTTCATTCATGGCGCACGTGTCCTAGTGACGGGTGCCGGCGGCAGCATTGGACGGGAGCTCTGCCGCCAGATTGCCGCCCGTAACCCGGAGGTGCTTATCCTTATGGAGCGGGCAGAGCCGGCGCTTTTCGAGGTGGAGCAGGAAATTTTACGGGATTATCCATCAGTCGCCTTGGAGGCTTTGGCCGGTAGTGTTTGCAATGAGCACCAATTGGAAACTGTGTTTTCCACTCATTTGCCCACAATTGTTTTCCACGCGGCGGCCCACAAGCATGTCCCGTTGATGGAGAAGCAGCCCGGCGAGGCAGTTTGGAACAACACTTTTGGCACCCTTTTTTGTGCCCGCGCTGCTCAAAGACATGGAGCCAGGAGATTCGTTCTGGTCTCGACCGACAAAGCCGTGGATCCCTCGAATGCCATGGGAGCCAGCAAGCGTCTCGCTGAACTTGTGCTCTCCGAGTTGCAGGGGCGGGATGGCAGCCCTACCGTTTTCTGCTCCGTGCGCTTCGGCAATGTCCTGGACTCCTCCGGCAGCGTGGTTCCCGTTTTCCGCCGCCAGATCGCCATGGGCGGGCCCGTGACCGTGACCCATCCCGAGGTGGAGCGTTATTTCATGAGCATCCCCGAGGCGGTTGGATTGATTCTTCAATCCGCCACCTTTGCCGGGCCAGCCGATTCTTTCGTTCTCGACATGGGCTTTCCGATCCGCATCGATCAACTCGCGCGCCAGATGATCGAGTTGCAGGGCTTCAAGCCCGACCGCGACATTTCGATTGTTTACACCGGTCTGCGGCCCGGGGAAAAACTTCGCGAGACGCCCATTCATCCTAGCGAGAGCATTGCTCCATCATCCCATTCAAAAATCCGGCGGATTTTGCAGTCCACCGTCCCGTCGGTGGCGGAGCCATTGGAGGCGATGAGATGGCGTCTCCACTACATGCCTCCCACCGAGGTGACGGGCTGGATGGCTTCACTGATCGCCGATTCCCACGGCGGTTCGCAGAGCCCGGATTCCCAAGCGCAGGGATTTCTGAACTCTGCTGGAAAAGAATCGGCCTGACTTGATTTTCGAATACCCGGATAGATAGTTCCTCCCGATCTACGATCCCAAGTTTTCCAAACAAACCAACCTTCACATTATGATGAAAAGCATCTCACTCCTTATTTTGGGCGCATTCCTTGGCTTGGGGGCCGGCTACCTTCTCAAAGGCCGTCTCGACCCCGTTCCTACACAGGATTCCGCTTTGAGCGATAAAAACGATCTTCAAGCCTACTCGAATGGCGGCGAGGCAAGCTCGACAATGCAGTCCTCCCAGGCCGATGGGAAAACAAAGCCAATCGCTCCGGCAACGCCTGCGATTGTTCCGCAGGTTGCTCCTGTGGCTTCGTTCTCAGAGACCGGCAAGGCTCTCGCCGTTTTGGGCGAAGCTCGAAGCCATCGGGAGGTCGTTGCGGCCCTTGAAAATCTTCTTCCCCGCCTGCGCACTGGAAATCCTCAGGACATGGCCAAATCCGCACTCGAAATGCCCGAAGGCGCCGAGCGCGATATGGCCCTCATGCTTTCGCTTGGCGCATTGGCCGAGCAAAATCCCTCGGAGGCCCTTCGCTTCGCGGAGTCCCTGCCAGTCGGCGATGATCGTGATCAGGCTCTTCGTTGGATAGCCTCGGGCCTTCCTTCTGGAAACATTGAGCGGACTCTGTCTTTGGCGGACAGCGTTGAGGATTCTGACCTCCGCGAACTCATCGTGGCAAAAGTCATCGCCAAGGAGGCGGAGAGCAACCCTGCTTCCGCAATGAAGGCGCTTACAATGATTGAGGACCCTGCCATCCGCGCGAATGCTCTAGCGGCAACCGCCGAGTCTTGGGTCTCCGCCGATCCCGGCGCTGCCTTGGATCACGCAAAGAAGAGCGCCGATCCTGCCGTTCGTTCGGATCTGCTTGCATTTCTCAGTGCCTCTCCGGAAGCCGACAGCAAGCAGGTTTTTGATGCCGTCTTAGAGCAAATGCCATCTGGCATGGCTTATCAAGCAGCGATCTCCGACCTCTTTGAAAATTGGTCAGCAAATGATCCTTCTGCTGCTGCAGCCGCCCTGTCGAAAATCCCGCCCGGCCCGGCCCTCGACTCAGCCACATCGGAAGTCGCCAGCGCCATGGCTAATTCCTCCGCTCCGAAAAAAGAGGTTGCGTCTTGGATTGGTGGCCTCCCCCAAGGAAGCGCCCGTCTTGAGGCCTTGGATGGCTTTTACTCGGAATGGGCCCGCACCGATCCCTCCGGAGCGCTTGGCGAAGCCGCCCGCTTGACCGGTGGAGATCGAAACGCCGCTTTAACCAGCCTTGTGAATTCTTGGGCAGGCGAGGACCCTGCCAGCGTCCTCCAATGGGGAATCCTTGGTGCCAATGGATTCGATGAAGCGAGGGATCTGGCTGTTCAATCTGGTATTCGCGGCATCGCCCGCGTCGACCCCGCCGAGGCCACGCGTCAGATCGGCTCCATTCCTCCCGCCCTGCAAGCTTCCGCGAATAGCGCGCTCGTGGAGGTGTGGAGTGAGATTGATGCGGAGTCTGCGGCGGCTTGGCTGTCTTCCAAACCCAAGGGGCCTGCGATCGATGGAGCGGCAGGCCGTTTGGCCTTATCCCTCGCGCGAGAGGATCCCGAGATGGCCATGGAATGGGCATTGGCAATCACCGCGCCGGAGTCCCGCACTAAGACCGCGCGGGAAGTCGCCCAGCAATGGAAACAGCGAAATCCCGACGCGGCCCGCGCATATTCCTCCAAAAATTCCTCCCCTTCCATCTCAGCAATGTTTGCGGATTAACCCGTCATTTCCGTATCCCTGAAGTCGCGCGATTCCATTGCATATTTCGCCGCCCAAAAAAAATTCAAAAAGTTTCAAAAAAAATATTGACGGAAACTCGCTGCGGGATAGTCTGCCAAAGGCTCCGCTCATACTCTCGAGGGTTGTGTAGGGCTGTAGTTAACTAAAACAAAATCATATGATCAAAAAAACCATATTACTCGTCACTGCAGTGATGATCGCCGCTTCGTCGTTGTCACATGCAGCGAAAACCAAATCCATCAAAGTTACCAACGAAGGAAATAAGACTTATTTCTACAAAGTTGGCGGCACTATCAAAAAAATCTCGCCTGGTTCGACAAAGTCCTTTCCTTTGAAGGGCCTCAAAAGCGTGAAAATCACAGCCGGCACATCCAAATCCGGAAACGGTGTCAAGGGTGACAAAGTCAGCTTCCCGAAGCTTTCGATTTCGGAAGCCAAGGCAAATCCTTTCGTTCAGACCAACCCTGTGACTGGTCAGACCACGGATCTCTCGAACTAATTCGAGTTTTCTAGGAAAATAACTAAACCAACCGGGAAGCACCCGTAGACCTCGGTCTCGATGCTTCCCGGTTTTTTTTCGTTTTGAACAACTCCAGGATTGATCAGGCTCGAGCCGTCTTGCGCGGGTTGGTTTTTCTGATTCTGGCAGATCTGGTCTTCCTTCAACATGGCCGCTTGCCAACGCTGGATGGCTACTCTTTGCGGTTTGCTCTGTTCGCAGGCGCTATGGCTTCAGCCGTTCTCCTCTTTTTCTGGCTTCCAAAGAGCGATCGAGGGCCATTTCTCTCCCCGCTTCGAGGTTGGTTTGGAATCACGATTCTCCTTCTTGGCACACTGGTTCCTCTCTGGGGAGCCATCCGAGGTCTGCTGAGTGGATTTCCAATCGAGGATATTTTAAACGATGCAAACGGGCATGTCTTTTATTGGGCGGCAGTGCCGATGGCCCTTTCATTGGATCCGGAAGACAGGGGGTGGATCTTACGCGTGTTGCAACGTATCGTCGCTATCTTTTGCGTTCTTTGTCTGGCGGTTTATCTGGCATCAGTGATCAGTCCTGCTTCCTCTCACTTCGTTGAGGAGTTTTTGCGCACCCGCGATTTGGGTTTTTTGAATGAATTCACGGACGACCGGCCCTATCGCCTCTTTTTAAAGAGCTACATTCTCGTTTTCGTGGTGTCTGCCATGTCCGCATTCCGCCTAGTCTCACGGTGCGGTAGCCGATGGGACTGGGTAGCGTTTTTTTTGACAGTCGCCGTGCTTTGGAATCCCTACACTAGGTCGATCTGGGCTTTGGTGCCCGTGGTGGCCGTGCTTTTGGCGCTACTCCACTGGCGTGGCCGATGCCTGAAATTTCTGCTTCCCGTTATGGCGGTAATCTTGGTCTTGTTGCCGAGTTTGCTCGTTTCAAAGACTGGGAGTCGTTTGCGTTTGGACGATCGCGACGGCACGGCCGCCTTGCGTTGGGAACAGGCAAAAACGCTCACAACCTCCTTTATTAAACATCCCGTATGCGGAGCCGGATTCGGTTCCCCTGTGGATTCGAAGACTGGTTTCTCGATCGAACTCGATCTGCTCAACCTCTTCCGAAAAATTGGCCTCGCAGGTTTGGCCATTTATCTCCTTGCCTTTCTCCTGCCGGTGAGAATCGCATGGCAGGAATGGAGCAATGCTGATCGATGTCCCGAAGCCGTCGCCTTCTTTGCGATCTCTTTGGTAGCAGTGTTTGGAATGGGGACCGTCAATCCCTACGCCACTGCATCCCTGGGAATAGGAGCCATGTGCATCGCACTTGCCCAATTAGCCTCATCGGCCCGCAATTCTCCCGAGGACGCAAATGTAAAATCAACTATTACACGGTGAACAATGATATGAAGAAATAGCACGGGTAATACCGACATCGTCAGATCGATTGTTGAAGAATCCAGAGCGTAAATCGTATTGGCCAAGTCCAACCCCAAATTCTCCCAGAGTCTCCAGCCGCGAGTTTCTTTGGCATCGGCCAAGGTCGATTTGGCTACTGGTTCACGAAAGCCCAGATGATAAAGCTTTTTGGGTTTGTTATTTAGGCGCGATTCGATATCCGGAAGCCCATTGCGCCAAGTTAAATGAGCAAATGCGATGCAAATCAACTGCTATCGAACTCCAAAGTGCCTGACCTTGGACTCCGCGTTGTTTTTGCTGACCAGGCGAGAGAGTGTTTCTCGATGCACGAGATCCAAAATTTGGGCAAGAACATGGCGAGTAAAATTTATAGGCGTATATATTCCGTATTTTAATGCGATCCAACGCTGTGATCTTCAAATGCGTCACACCTATTTTCGGTTGCAATTGCTTCATCTTGAATTCTTAGTTTAAACCATTTCTTCTCTCAACCGGACACTAGTGAATCAACATGATAAAATGTGTGACCGACCCTAAGCGGGGTCTGGCTAAGTTTAATTTGCAATACACAGCTTTTTCTGCACCCTTCCCGCATCCCAGTCTCAGCCTTTAAGCTTTTTCATCGTCTTTCCAGTTACTAGCCCCTCGCTACCAGTTACCAAAAAGTCACGCCGTAGTCCCGCAGCGCGGAGGCGGATCTTTCTCCTTCTTGTTCAAATATCAAACCGAGGTGAGCAAATCGACATTGGATAATTGACAAGTAAAAATCAAACCTCATAGTTGGTCTATGAAACTGGTCAATATTTCACAAGCAAAAACCCATTTAAGTTCACTCATTGAGGCAGCGGAGCTGGGGGAGGAGGTCGTTATTCTGCGTGGGTCTCAACCTGCTGTGACCTTGTTGAAAGTAACGGAAGCAGATTTCTGCTTTCACCCCAAAATTCCAGGCAGTGCTTTGGAAGATTTTGATCCTGAGATTGAAAGGGATAGGAGCGAAGGGACATTGGCATTTCTTGGAAATACGGGATCGCAAGCAGTAGAAGCTCTTGGTCGAGCTTGATGCCAAAGAATATTCCAATTTGGGCCGTTAAGCGGTTTATAAAAACCTGGAGGAATCTTTCAGGTTCGCAAAAACAAAGAATCGGGGAAATTTTGATTGCCTTGCCTGATTTGATGCTCAACCCGCATCTCCACACGGGATACGGTCTGTGGCAACTTCACGGGACTCATTTTCATGAAGTTCGCTTGGATTTGAGATGGCGATTGATCTTTAAAGTCTACGAAGAAGAGATAGTGCTCTTTGATGTCATGAATCATCAGTCAGTCGGTCCTCGGTCGCCGAGCGGCCACCACCTTCTCACTCGTCACTGCGCCAGAGGCGCTTAACGTTTAACCTTCACACTTTTTTCCAATTTTTAAACCACGAATAGTCACGAATAAAATTCAGGCGTAGGGACCGTTTTCACTCGTTACGAGCCACCCGTTACTCGTTACGGCTGCGGCATGCCGCAAAAAATTATGGCTTACAGAGTTTTTAAGAAAAAGTTTTTTTGAGACTTGACAGCGACGCAAATAAAGCGGAGTATCGCACCATGCAAACGCTCAGCCCTACCAAAGCCCGATCAAACCTTACATTTTGGTTGAAAGCCGCAGCCTGCGGTGAAGATGTTGGGATTCTTTATGGCGATCAGATTATCGCATTAAGGCCCGTTTCAGTGGAATCTACTGACTACGCTTTGCGGGAATATGGTGCCACCAAGGCGGATTTAGATCGCCTATCTCAAAAAGCTCATGAGGAAATCCAGGAAAATCGTCGCGCCGCTACGCTCAAACCCTTTACCGGCAACCTCGAAGATCTCTTGGCAGATTAAGTTGACGGAGCGCTGTATCAGGCAGCTCCGAAAACTACCAGCCGAGGATTGCTCTGCGGTGAATGAAGCCTTGATATCAATGTTGAATGCGTGGGGTGCTCCTCACCAGCATAGGGGAGCTGGCATAAGAAAGCTTGGCCAGGATCTTTTTGAATGTCGTGCGGGTATTCGATTGCGTTTGCTTTTTCAGCCTCATCCCACCGAGCGGGAGTTAGTTTTCTTTGAAGTTGGTAACCATGATGAAATTCGTCGAGCGCTTAAATCGTATTAGAAAAAACTCGAAACTTCTTGTTGAACGCCATGGGGTCTTTCCTGTAGATCATTTTCAAGTGTATTAGGGGGGCAGCCGCGGCGCGCAATCCGCAACATTTTTTTCCCAGGGCCATGGCCACACTTTCAAACCAAGAAAACCAACTCAAAATCCAACTCATTTCCGACTCCGCCATCAGTGCTCCAAGTAAAACAGTATGAAGGTAAAAAGTAGCAAAGTAGCAAAGTAGCAAAGTCCACCTTCCCACCTTTCACCCTCGCACCTTTAACTTTTTTACCCGCTATCCCTTATGAGATTGTCGCAAACAATACACTCTTCCATAAAAAATCGGATTCATCAATCCATTCCCAATGCAGATATTTTTCTATTTGGTTCTCGGGTAAATGATTTTGTC
The DNA here is from genome assembly GCA_044342325.1 of Terrimicrobiaceae bacterium. Lineage (GTDB taxonomy): Bacteria > Verrucomicrobiota > Verrucomicrobiia > Chthoniobacterales > Terrimicrobiaceae > UBA967. Next base: position 343 of record JBIIPZ010000033.1, on the reverse strand, counting down.
AAGGGTGGTGATATCGACCTTTTGCTGCTTACCGAAGAGAAGTTATCCCTACTTTTCCTGAACCGGATTCGCAGACTCATTCTTAATGATATAGGCGAGCAAAAAATTGACTTGGTTAATTTTAAAAAAACTGAAAACCATCCCTTCAAGAGTTTGGTGCTGGAAACCGCAGTCCGCCTATGAACACTTCAAATCTTGAAAGCTTGTTGAATCTCAATTGGAACCTGCTCAAGCAAGCATTGCACTCCTTCGAGCGTTCACTGGTGAAGTGTCGAGATATTGATTTCTCGCCACCAATTTCCTTTGAAACAGAAGAAAGTTTGGATGCCCTTTCTTCCAAGTT
>JBIIPZ010000032.1:0-35330 GCA_044342325.1 Terrimicrobiaceae bacterium | reverse complement strand
TCTGTCCTACCCGGTGCTGTTTGCAGCAAGAGACAAGTTCAGTTGGGCCTGCGCCGCAATCTTTGTTTGCGTTGGTTTTCTTGCATCAAAAATAGGGAACTAAAACTAATTCCTAAATGGAATAAACTTTTAATAAAAATTTTTTCATATATTTTACGTAGATGAATTATTATTTAATAAAATTTTTCATTCCTTTTATAGGAGTAATGTTTGCATTATGGTTATCTCTATCAATTAGTAACAACAATTTTTTTGAAATTATAATTGCATCTATATTGCTCTCATTAATTGCTGCTGTTGCTTCCGCATTGCATAACGCAAAACTAATAAGGTCTATATTATGCCTACTAGTTGTTGGATATATCATTGCAGGAAAAGGATTTGCTTATATAGGAATACAGCCATTTTATGTTGGTGAAATAGTTCTGGCTTGGTGTGGGTTTTGTTGGTTACTACGGTTATCATTACGAAAAATCGACAAGCCTTTTCCTAGCGGTGCACTAATTTATATTTTATCAGCGATTGTGATATCAGGCACAATACAATTATTTTTTGTAATTGAAACTTATGGTTTTTTGGCATTGCGAGACTATGCAATGATTGGATATATAGGTTACTTCATTGTTTCCTATGATGTTTTTAAATTAGAAAAAAGCAGAGAAACATTCTACAGAATATCATTAACAGCTTCCATAATTGCAGTTATAATGTTAATTATTAGCACAGTTTTAAACTTAGATTGGACTAAAGCCGTGCCTCTAAGTCTCCGCGGAAGACCCATTTTTATGCCTCATGTTGATACGCTTGTTCCTGTTTTTTCGATGCTTACAAGTTTTTTGGCATCTGGAGTTACCAGATCAGGTCTATCCTTGTTAGGAATTTCATGCGCCATTGGGTTGGTTTTGTTTTCGCTCGCAAATTTAAAATCAGCATTCTTCTTAGGATTAGTTGCTACAATGGGGCTTTACTTCTTTGTTAAAAAACTTCGCGTCAAACTGATTCAAGTTGCTATAGGTATTTTAATTTCAGTATCGATGACAGTCATTGCAATTTTTGCGATAGGAGGAACTTACTCAAAGGATTTAGAGGATAGAGTTGAAAGCGAGTTTAAGAGCCTTCTTCCCGGTGAGATTTTTACAAGCGGAAATGTTCGCACAGGTTCAACGGCTGAATGGAGATACATCTGGTGGAGTAAAATCACAGAAAACACACTGGTTAAAAATCCATTTTTTGGAAGTGGCCTTGGCTCTGATATTTCCACAGAGTTTATGAAAGACTACTTTTCAGCGAGTGTTATTGAGGATGATGGATCTATTTCTCGTTATCCTCATAATATTCTTTTTACGGCGCTAGGGCGGTTAGGTCTTGTTGGCTTCATCTTGTGGGCTTCGTTAATCTTTTCTATTTTTGTTTACGCCTTTAATTTTGCAATAGCTATGAAATTTGACAAGCGACCCGTTTGGGGGTTTTACGCTTGGTCTTTTGTTTTGGCAGCAGTAGCGAATAGTTTGGTTCAGTCGACTTTTGAGGCTCCATTTGCTGCAATACCTTTTTGGATATTCTTGGGATGTGCTATTCGTGAATATGAAAAGATTTTTGCAAAAAGCTATGAAACTTCTGATTAGATTTGCGTCTTGCCTATGATATCGAAAAAACGGGCGCTTTTTAGTTTATTCAGTTGCGAATGACCATTCCTCTTATTTTTGATACCTCGGCATGCTCACCGTCAGCCAGGCTCGAGGCCTGCTTGCCTGTTTTCTTAAGAGAGAAAGCTGCGCATTTGAGGTGTTCATTATCGTTCCGGCGTGCAGCAAAAAATGGAGGTTGGAGCGGTCTTGGTTTTCTCATGGCGCCGGCGCTTCAGCTTATGGCCACCCCCTATCTGATGAAGACATTGGGCATCGATATTTACGGCGTCTGGATGCTGGTTAACTCGATGATCTCAGTATCCGGTCTCGCTTCACTTGGATTCGGTGCAGCAGCAGTCAAATTTGTTTCAAAGTATCGTGCCCGGGGTGACATGGGCTCGGTAATTTGTGTTTTGCGCTCGACACTGACGCTATTGGTTTTGCTTGCGAGTTCACTTGCAATCATTGTTTTCTTCTTTGCCCCAATTTTTGCCAATTTTTTTACACAACTCACTGATAGCAATAGAATTTCAATAGTTAGCTGTATACGTGTGGCCAGCTTAGCATTGCTTATGCGCTTCCTCTACTCAGTCGCGGAAGCGGCTGCTCAAGGACATGAACGATATGATATCGAATCATGGTTTACTATTTTCAACACCATCGGGAATGTCGGCGGTGCCTGCCTATTAGCTTCGATGGGGAAGGGGTTGGTAGAGATACTTTGGCTAAATGTGGCGGTGTTAGGGCTTGGAATGGCCGGGCTATCAGCAATGGTCGGACGCCTAATTGGCAGCTTTAGTTGGCTTGCGCCGGGATTCAATCGTCCGATTTTCTTAGAACTGGGCGGTTTCGCATTTTGGTCCTGGGTCCAATCTATAGGCACTATTCTTTACGGCCAAGTCGATCGTTTGGTCATCGGGGCGATGCTAGGACCCATCTTCCTTTCATATTATCTAGTCTGCGTTCAATTAACCGTCCTTACTCATGGATTGCTATCCAGAACCGTTTCGTTCATTTTTCCTATGGCTGCAGCCATGCAGGAATCCGGTGCCACAGCTCAATTTCGAAAACTTTACAGTCACGGAATGGCTTTTTCAACTGCTCTAGGATTTGCTTTGAATCTGCCTCTATTCCTCTTTCCGCAACCTATCCTTGCTGCGTGGCTTGGTGTAGATACTGCGTTAAACTCTGCACCTATTTTACCCTATGTGGCATTAGCCAATACGCTTTTGGCAAGCACGGCGGTGCCTTATTTTTTCCTAAATGGGGCTGGTTATGTGAGGCTTAATGCTATGGCCTGTTTAGCTTTCGGTATTTCGGTGGCCTTTGCTGCAATTCTGCTGATCCCCGAGTTCGGTTTGGTCGGTGCGGCGCTTGCACGGCTTTTTGATCTTCCGGTTTGGTTGTTGCTTTGTCATTCCATCCATTCTCGAATTTTGAAAGATCATAGGTATTGGATTCCCATTAGTGGTTATGGTCTTATCCTGTTCGGATTTTGGTGCGCTATGCCGCTCAAAAAGCTCATTGCAAGCACGGCCCTTGCCAGCGGAACCTTATCTTTAGCCATAGTCGCAAGTATTTGCATTGGTTTTTTATGCTTTTATGCCGCATCTTCTTGGCTTTATGGCGCTTGGTCCTTTAAAAATAAGCTATAAGTAAGTAACATAAATCTAAAATTAATAAAAAATACTAATTTTTATAACTGCAATTTTTTATAACATAAGCATACTAATTATTGACGTAAAAAATATTATCTGGTTATTGTAATTACATCATGATACAATCACTATTTTTAAAAAACCGTGTTGTCCGAATTGCTGCTCGCAAAATGGCGCGACTTGGCCGACAAATGCTTCGCTGCCCAGATGCTTGGCTTGATATAACAAAAATCTTAAGATCAAAACCAGAAACAATTTATATTGATGTAGGGGCACACATCGGCATAACGGTGGATCGCATACTTGATGAATGTTCAAACCCAGTCTGCGCCTTCGAACCAACCCCCGAATCTTTTGCGCAATTAAACCGGCGAATGAAAAACCATGACAACTTGCGATGTTTCAATTTAGCATTAGCAGACTTCACAGGAGAAACCCCTTTTTTTATTAACAGTAACGAACAAACGAATTCCATATTGGAGAATGATGTGGTGAACACTGAAAATCTTTCATCACTTACATCGCATCTAAGAATTGTCCAAATAAAAACTACAACTTTTGACGACTGGGTGGCGTGTGACACAGCTTGCAACACCACATTTTTTTTAAAACTTGATGTCCAAGGAACTGAATTGCGCGTCCTTGTGGGGGCGATGCAAAGCTTGCCGCGAATCGAAGGTCTCTTCGTCGAATGCCCATTGGCGCCAATGTATAAAGGTCAATCTTCTTTCTGGGAAATTCACCAGTTTCTTGAAAAACATGGTTTTATCCTCAGAAATACATACCCCAGCCTTCACGATCTGACTGGTAGGGCAATACAAATTGATGCCCTTTGGATACGATCTTAAAACCTTTTTTGCATTTCTTGCCTGCGCGGTGCCGAAACGCCCAGAACGCTTTAGGTTCACAAGGCACCTTCTACGCAAAAGAAGCACAACCTATGCCGAGTATTTTCAGCATCGTCACACCAACATACAATCAACTGGATTGGTTGCGATTGTGCATCGCCAGCGTGCGAGATCAAGTCCTTCCCTCGACTCTCGACTATGGACTCTCGACACCTGCCATCGAGCACATCATTCAAGACGCAGGAACGCCCGGCATAGAAGAATTAGCGCGAGAATTGGGCGCTGAGTTTTACCGTGACGCCGAGCTCATAATTAGCAAGCAAAAAGAGGCTAGAGACGAGGGACGAGAGATCAGCCATCAACACCCAAATCCTACCGTAAAGGGGCGTCCAGCTTACTCCCTCAAGATCTTCAGCGAAAAGGACGCGGGAATGTATGATGCGATCAATCGAGGGCTCGCACGTTCAAGTGGAGAGATTTGCGCTTGGTTGAATTCCGACGAGCAATACCTGCCAGACGCACTCTCGAAAGCCGCCGATCTTTTTAAGCAACGGCCCGAGTTGGATGTCCTCTTAGGGGATGCCATTTTGCTTAATTCAGCCTTGGAGCCTGTTTGCTACCGCAGAATTATGGTTCCTAGCCTTTGGCATACGCGCTTGGACCATCTGCACTCGCTGAGTTGCGCCATGTTTTTCAAAAAATCCAGCTTGCCGAGTCCTCCTTTGGATCCACGCTGGAAGGTTATTAGTGATGCCATTTTAATGGAGCATTTTCTGCTCAGCAAAAAACACATTCATGCCTGCAGCATACTATTTTCAGCTTATACATTTACGGGACAAAATCTGAGCGCACAGAAGGACTACAATGAGCTTGAGCATTGGCGGACAGAGACGCGGTGGCCTCCCAAGATTTTGAAACCTTTTGTTATTTTACACAACCGCTTGCGACGCTTGTTTTCAGGAAGCTATCAGCTTTTTCGCATCAACACAAAAATTCATACTTCATCCGGAGTCAAGCCCATCATGGCAAGGCTTTCGGGTTTATGGCCAAAGTAATTCCTAAACCTATTCATTTTTTACGGATGTTTTTATGCGGAATCTCCCTCCAAGCACTGCAATGAGTCGTTTTTTGAACACCACCGTTGGATAGAGTATACTTGGGCACTGGTGAAGAAACTTTTGTTTCCGCAGGATTTCAAATTACTACCTCGGTAAGAATCGCTTTATAATTGCATGCGTTTTAAATAACATCACTTGTTTTCGTGAAAATTACTCAAGTTTTTAATCGCTACCTTCAACGGGGCGGCGAGGAAATCTCCGTGGAGCGCATTTCAAATGTTCTCTCGGAGAGACATCAAGTTTTTCAGTGCTACTTTGATAGTAGCCAGATGGCCGGAACAGATAATCTTGCTCAGATGTTTGTTTCAACCGGCCAGATACTTTGGAACTCTACTGCGGCAGAGATTTTAGGGACTCATCTCGATACGGTCAAACCAGATGTGGTTTTTTTCCACAACATTCTCCCTTATGGAAGTGCTTCAGTTCTGCATGAAGTCCAACGACGCCGGATCAAATCTATTTACTATATTCATAACTTTCGCCCGTTTTCCGTGAATGGTTATCTTTGGGCAAACGGAAAACTAGCGACGGCGGGCCTGCGTAAAAATTTTCTGCCCGAGATTTTAACTGGCTCCTGGCAGCAATCTCGTTTGCGAACATTTATTTGTGCATTGGCTATCAGTTTCATGCATGCGGGAGGGTTTTATAAAAAAATCGATCGTTGGATTGCAATATCCAACTTTATGAGAACAACTTTCATTAATGCGGGGATTCCTGAAAACAAAATTGTAACACTCCGCCATAGTGCGCAGATTGATCCAGTGAGTCCTTGTATATCCGATCAAGGTTACTACTTGTTCCTAGGCCGACTTATTTCGGCTAAAGGAGTTCTCACGCTGCTGGATGCTTGGGACCAAATAACGAAAAAGCTCGGTGCTTCGGCCCCCGTTTTAAAAATAGCTGGCGAGGGAGAATTGGCTCAGCAAGTCGAGGCCTACTCTTCGCAGAATCGCAAAGTTGAGTTTTTAGGACGGATTGATGGCTTGACCAAAAAGACATGCATCCAGAATTGCCGGGCAATGATCGCTCCCTCTCTCTGGTGGGAGCCCCTTGGAATTGTGACATACGAAGCCTATAACGCTTGCAAACCTATGCTGGCTGCTCGATCCGGCGGGCTCGCCGAAACTGTGCATGATTCCTATACTGGGTTTCTACATGAGCCGGGAAATGTCAGCCAGTTGGTCAAGCAGATTGAAATGTTAGAAGCGGATCCCGCCAAAGCACAAAACTTAGGCAAAGCCGGGCGTGAATGGCTCAGCAAGAATAACAACGATGCGCAGTGGTTAGACAATTTCGATCAAATCCTACAAAACTTCGTGCGTGCCACCAAGTAAGTGTTGCATTCTATTCGTAATCGAATCAAATCTACGCATGCTGATTTGGTCTTCTAACCTAATTTTTAATCGCTCTGATGTTTTTAAAAGCTTTGTTTAATAATTTGTTATGCGGCGGGTCACAGTTTTAATTGTTTTTGTTGAACTCTGCTTGGCTCTTATGCCGTATAGCTTCGGCTATGGAGATGGGAGAGTGTCTCTTGGCTGGTTTTTGCAAAATGGCTGGAAGCAGGATGAATGGAAGCATTGCTGGCTTATACTGCCGTTTTTTTGTTTTTTGGTTTTCCAAGTGCATGAGCAACTATCTCTTGTGAAGCCAAAGGGAGAATGGCTTGGCTTGGTCGCTTTTATCTGTTGTCTTTTTATATATTACATTGGTTTTAGGGTTGATAACACGCAACTTGGCATTTTTGCGATGTGGGTGGCGGCTCCGTCTTTGGTTCTTTGGCTTGCTGGTTGGAATGCCCTTTCTATCCTTGCCTTCCCGCTATTGTTCCTATTTTTTGCTTGGCCGGTGGGGTTTCTGGAATCAGCGATTACTTTCCCACTACGCATGCTGATGTCGCATGCGGCGGTTTTTTCGTTGGATTTCATTGGTATCGATGTTGTTCGTAGCGGAACGGGTATTCTTTCGGCGCCGGAGCCCTTGTTGGGGATTCCGGCGGGGAAAAAGTTTGCGGTGGATGTGGCGGATCCTTGTTCCGGCATTCGGTCGCTTTTTGCTCTCATGATGGCCAGCGCGCTTTATGGCCATATGACTATGAAAAATTGGTGGCAGAAATGGATCCTTTTCCTCTGCTCGGCTCCGTTGGCGATTGCAGGAAATCTGGCGCGTATTCTTATGCTCACGATTGGCACGATTGTGTTTGGGCCGGATTTTGCTATTGGGAAAAATCCTCTCACCGACCCATCGTGGTTCCATATTATTGCGGGATTGCTTGTTTTCGCCGTGGCCATAGGCGGCATGGTTGGGATTGCGAAGGTTTTGGCGGATTTTTCAAGCATCCGTGGCTGGGTTGTGACAGCGGTTCGGTCACTGCGTGCTTCTGCGCCACCCGCCACAACGCCGTCTGGGCTTCGTCCGCCGCCGCCGCCTGCTGATCCAAGCCGGAAAAAGACGGAGGAGGATTATTGAGCAGGAATTCTGATCGGTGGCAGCCAGGCCTTCACGGATGCCCGAGCGCTGGGTATTTGTGAACCACGAATCTACCGAATAGACACGAATAATGCCAACAAGCGGAATCTGCCTACATGGCCTTCAGAATGTGTGTAGAAGAGTTTTCTTTTTGCCGCGAAGCCGCACTCCATTCGTGAAGGTTTGTGTTATTCATGGCGGGAGAATTTCCATTGGCTGAACCGCTTATGCCGACGTAGACGTTGGCGTTCCCGGGATGCGGGCGTGGCTGCAGAGGAACGGGGCGGCGTGCTTTTCCAGCTATACAGTCTTGGGACAAGCCGGAGGTTGTCCCTCCCAAGGTCGATGGCGTGGGGATGTGCTCATGGGAGGCACATCGCGTGTTGCGTGGGCTTTTTTGTGACGCGGCTGGCCGACGGGGACGTCGGCGTTCCGGGCTATGTCGGAGGATGGCCCTCCCAGATTTAGAAGCCCAGATTTAGAGGGCGGCGGCGGCTTCTTTGGCTGCGGCGGCTTTGCCGGCATACCATTTTTCGTATTCCTCGACGGGGACGACGCGGATTTTGGCCTTCATGTTGTAGTGGCCGGTGCCGCAGAGTTGGCTGCAGGCGAGTTCGAGTTCCGCCGTGCGGGTGGTGGTGAATTGCATCCACTTGATGGTGCGGCCAGGGACTGCGTCTTGGTAGAGGCGGAAGGATGGGACGTAGAACGAGTGGATCACATCGCGGGAGCGGAGGAGGACATGGATCGGTTTGCCTACCGGGATGACGAGCTCGGTGGAAGTGAAATCGTCTTTGCCGGCGGGGTCTGCGGGATCGACGCCGAATTTGTTTTCGATGCTGAAGCGCTTCACATCGCCTTCACCGAGTTGGCCATCAGCTCCTGCATAGCGCAAATCCCAACCATACTGGTAGCTTACGATGTCTACGGTAATGGCATCCGGTGCGATGGGTGACTCGGTGAGTTCGAACCAGATGCGGTTAGACCAGACGGCCAAGAGCAAGAAGACAGCGGTTGGAATGATGGTCCACCAGAATTCGAGGGTGTTATTGCCGTGGCTGTAGTGGGCCTTATGTCCGGGACGGCGGCGGTATCGAACCAGATAGATAATATAAAGTCCTTGAGTTAAAACAAATACAACAAGCGTCAGAACAAAGATAAAATTGAGCAGCATGTCGATTTTTTCTCCACCGACTGTGATATTTGGCGGAGCCCAGTAGAGGTTCGAGGTGCGTTGCTCGGCTTGGGCAGAGATGCTGCCGCCTACGAGAAGAAATGCGGTGATGGAAAGGATTCGCAGCAGGAAGTTCATAGTCGGGTCAAATCAGGCGGCGGGCGGTGCGGCAGGGGCCGGGGCGGCGGGTGCAGCAGGGGCGGCACCTCCTGCGGGAATTGTCTCTGCGGGAATAGCTTTAAGTTCTTTTTGTGTCCAAGGATCTTTGCGGTCGCCACTGGCGGCGCGGACTGTCTTGACATAGTCGGCCGTGATCGGCGCAGCTGCATTGCCCCACTCGGAGCGGATGTAGGTAAGGATCGCTGCGATCTGGTCGTCTTTGAGCTGCGACCAGGGTGGCATGGCGTTGTTGTAGGTATTGCCCTTCACTTGTATTGGCCCTTGCATGCCGGCAAGCAGAATTTTGACGAGATGGTTATCACCCACCCAAGCTCCGCCGACGACCCATTCGCTGGCTACGAGGGGCGGGAATTGTCCGGCGACGCCCATGCCGGAGCCTTGGTGGCAGACGGCACAATTTTGGCTGTAGAGGCGTTTGCCGATCACTTTGGGATCGGGCGCGACAGCTGGACCGCCGCTTCCCCCGCCGCTCCAGGAAACGAGCGAGGGATTGTAGACATCGGCGCGGAAGCCACCGCTATTCAGAGCCAAGTGGATACCGGCCCAGAAGATGATGACGGCGGCGAGGATAATCAGCCAGAAGGGCACCGGGGCGCGTTTTTCCGATGGCTCAGGTCCTTCACGGAGGACGGGAGCGTTAGGTTCCGGGCTTTCGCCGTTTGGTGGCTCGTTCGATGGCGTATGAGAAGTCACGGTGTTACTTGGCGGTGGGCTCCGGGGATTCCGGCAGCGGGTAATTTTGGTTCAGGGATAGCAGGTAGGCGACAAGGGCTTCGGCCTGCTGTGTCGGAACAACTTCATATCCGGGCTTCGGGGCGCGGGAGCCTGTGAGACCTTGGATGGCGCTAGCCGAAGGCTGACTCACAATTTTGCGGTATTCGTAGAGGTAGCTGTAAGATGGCATGTTCGACCATGGGGTTACGCTCTTGGGTGAATAGAGGTGACGGTGAATCGCCGCCGCATCTGTCTGCCGTGCGCCGTAATTTGAGAGGTCTTGGCCGATGCGATACTCGCCGAGGAGTGCCGTATGCTCGCGGATTTCATCACGCGGCACGGTTTGGCGTTTGCCAAGTTGTTTTGCTATATCTGTCGTAAGGGGATCAGGGCGCACCTGCTGGGTGTGGCACTCCATGCAACCATTGGCAGCGTAGACTTTTTGTCCAGCCACAGCCAAGCCTGATTGCGTCGGCGGATTGACTCCACCCGTCTCCTCGTTGGGAAGAGGCTGCATGTTGCTGAGGTTGGCCACTGGGTAAGCAACGAGACCGACCCATGCGGAGCCAAATGTGAGAAAAATGCCTGTGAAAAGAAGTGTGAGTTTGTTCATACCGCGACGGGCTCTTGGGAATTTTCTTCGCGCAAAGCGATGAGCGCTGGGACCGTGCCGGAGCGACGGAGCGACCAATGGAGCCAGGCGAAGGCGAGGGCGAAGGCGAGGTTTGCCCCGACAATCAGCAAGGCAGCCAATGCGGCTAGCAACCTAAATGGATAAGCGAACTCCATGGAGCTGCGGAATGTGACACCGATATCTTGGAGAGCAAAGCCTTGTATGAGGCCACCGAGAATGAGAACGGAGACGGCGAGGAGGACACCAACCGTGGCCAACCAGAAATGCCACGATATGAGGCAGGATGAAGGCCATTCCTTGCCTGTGAGGCGCGGGAGGATGTAATAGATCGCGCCAAATGCGGTCATACTGAAGAACCCGTAGTAGCCGAGCAAGTTCAGGGCGCGCGTGATGTCCGAGAAGTTTGTCACAGAGCTTACGGCGGGCAAGGAGTTGATGGCGGTAAAGACCCAAGTGAAAACGAGCATCGAAACGCCAGTAATGGTGAATCGAAGCGCCGGACTCCAACTCATGGCCGCATAATGGCCATCAAGGGTGAAATGGAGATTCAAGGCGACGGCAAGCGCTGGAATAATCAGCATGACACTGGCCGCAACTCCCACGCTAACCATCCAAGCGGGAAGAGGACCACCAATCAGGCGGCTGGTTCCCGACCATGCACCAAAGAGAAGAAGTGACCAGAAGGCGACAAGGCTGAGGTGATTGCTATTAATTGGGCGACCGACGGCTTTCGGTATGAGATAAAATGCAGCCGCCAATCCCATGGGTGCGAGCCAGAGGTTGAAGAAGCCACCGGCGAACCAAGCGGCGATGGCGGGTTGGGCGCTGGCTTGGATAGGGTTCCAGACGAGAAGTTGGCTGGCCGTGGCGTAAAGCCAGGGGAAAGAGAAGAACCCAGCCACCAAGAACCACTGGGAGACATAGAGCGGTCCGGACTTGCGGTGGTTGAAAGTAACAATGGCCCAGACGGCGATCAAAATAAAGGCCAACAAGAGGATGTGGGTCGAGTAGCCTGGGAAATTGAGGTGCGAGATCGAGGTGTTGTCACCAACAAATATGCCTGCTACTCCGACAAATGTGCCGATGTTCCAAATGATTCCTGCGGCCAGAAGGCTCTTGTAGCGAGCGAGCTCCACACGGCAGAGACGCGCGGTGAGCCAGAGACCGATACCGATCGCAGCGGGTGTGGCCCAGCCGAAAGCCAGCGCATTCACGGAGACAACGCTTGTGCGGCCGTAGGTGAGGAGCGCGCATCCATCGAGGAAACAGGGCCATACGAGTTTGATGGCGCTGATCAGTTCAAAAACGGAGCCGAAGAGCAACCAGAAGATGGCTGAGCCGAAAAAGAGAATCACCGGAGCGGCGACCGAGGCGTCGATGGTCGCGCGTTCTGCGCTATTAAGAGTGTCCGGCTGGCTGGACTGGTCGTTACTCATTGGTTGGCTTGTTTTTTGGTTTTGGCCGGTTTGGAGGAGCTGGACTCGACGGGAGCGGCCAAGACATTCGATGAGGTCTGGCTTGCGGCAGTCGGCTCGCTTGGAAGATTGTCAGCTGAGTCCGCTGCGGGGCTGGATGCGGGCGTGGAGGCTGGAAGGGGGTTTCCAGTAGAATCCAGAACGGGGTAGGCTGCCGCTGGTTTTTTGGCATTCAAGTCTGCAATAACGAGTGTCATGGCCTCGGCAATCGGAATCTGGATAGATCCCTTGGGTTGATCGATCCAAGCGTAAGTATTGAGCTTGATCTCGTTCTCCGCTTTGAGGTCTGCGAGGTTTTTCACACGCTCCGCATCGCGGGCCGGGTCTTCGGGATCAAGTGTGGAATTAGATTTCCCGAGGAAAAGTGAATTCATGCCAAAGAAAAGGCCGAGGCCGATCAGGGCAGCAACAAAAATCCAAAAGACAGGTTTTTTCTGTCCGGCGGAATTTTCGTGATGAGTGGTGGCGGATTGCATCAGTTTTTGAGAGCGATGGAATTTTTGAGGCGTGGGTCACGCAGCGGCCAGAGCGGTGCGTCGCCGAGGCGTTTGAGGAATGTCGCCGCGAGGGTGCAACCGATGGCTACGAGGCAGGCGAAGTCGAGCCAACTGAGTTGAACGCCCGCTTTGTGAAGTGCAGGGAGGACAACGACATAGATGTCAAGCATGTGCATGGCGAGAATCCACAGTGCCATACCGCAGAGGAACGCAGGGCTCTTTTTGCCCATATTTGAGAGGAGGAGCAAGAAGGGGACAAAGAAGTGTCCCACGACGAGTGCTGTGCTGAGAATTTGCCATGTCTCCGTGTTGCGACGCAGGAAGTAGGTGGTTTCCTCTGGGATGTTTGCATACCAGATGAGCATGTATTGGCTAAAGCCAATGTAGGCCCAGAAGATCGTGAACGCCAGCATGAGCTTTCCCATGATATGGTAATGCTCGATGGTGATGACATTTTTAAAGTAACCAGCATTGCGCAGGGCGGTAATGATCAGAACCAAAACGCAGAGGCTGCTCAGAGCGGTGCCAGCGAAGATGTAAACGCCCCACATGGTCGAGAACCAGTGGTAGTCGAGGCCCATGAGCCAATCGATGGCGGCAAAGGTGAGGCACACTGCGAAGAGCGGGAGGCTTCCGAATGTGATCTTGCGGTTCAAGAGCGTGTATTTAGCAGACCCAGAAGTGTCTTGTTTGATAGAATTTCTGCGGAGCCAGAGGCTGGCCACTGCGAAGAATACGAAGTAAAAAACAGCGCGAATCCAGAAGAACTCTTTGGTAAGATACGGCCATTTCTCATCGAGAAGGATGTCTTGGCCGGGGAGTTTTGTCATCCAATACCAAAGTTTCGGGGCCACGAAGATCAATGGGATGAAAAGAATTCCCATGACAACCAATAAACTGCCAATGTTTTCCATCTGGCGACGAACCACCACGCTCCATTCGGCATCCACCGCATGGTGAACGAGGGTCCAGAACAGACCACCCATGCAAATGGTGAGGAAGAATGTGAAGGCGAAGAGGTAAGAGAAGGCAAACTGTTTGGTCTCGGTGAAAGCTCCGAAGGCGACTGCACCAAAGGCGACGAGCGCGAGGGCTACGAGACCGAGAAAACGACCGCCGACATGCTTATAGTCGAAGGTATGGCTGCCGGGTTGTGATGGTTCGTGTCCGCTCATTTTGTCTGCGATTCTAATTTTGCCCGTTCGGTGGCTGGAACATCATTGATCGTCGCACCGCCTTGGGATTTCTGAAGTGCACGCATGTAGGCGATGATGGCCCAACGGTCTTGCACTTGAATGCGGTCGCCGTAACCCATCATGGTATTCTTGCCGTGGGTGATCGTGTTAAAAATTTCACCATCCGCCATATCACGAATGCGTTGTTGGTTCAGATTGGCGATGGCGACGAGACCGTATTTGCCAGCGATACCGTTTCCTTCGCCTGTGGCTCCGTGACACACTTTGCAAGAGATTGCGTAGCGTTCTTGGCCGCGAGCGATGAATTCTGGCGTCACTTCCATTGGCATACCGGTGCCCCACTTGTTATCGAAGCGACCAGTATCAAAGTAGGATACGCCAGACGAAAATTTAACCTGTTTGTAAGGACTCTCTGATTCGCCGGTTGAACCAGCGACTGGCTTGTGCTGCGGCATGGCGTAGCCGAGTGGGACTGTTCCTGCGATGGGTTCGCGGTTTGCCCGGCCGTCAGCGTAAAAGCTGCTTGGAGTCTGCGCCTTGACCTTTGGCTGATGATCCATGTCCGGAAAAATCTCAAACGGCGGCTTGGTGGATTTTTGACCACGGAAACCGGCTACGCTCACCACGAGCACAATCAGCAAAACGAAAGTGTAGAAGAAGTATTTCAGCATGATCGTCTAGTCGCCGTGGATGGTGGTGATGTTGGTTCCGCCGAGGGAGTCCAGAAAGTCGCTGACCGAGCGGGATGAGAATTTTGGGTCATTGGCTTCGATGGCCACGAAGAATTTGTCTTCGGTGACGAGTTTGAAGCGGTCCCAGTTGAAAAGTTGGTGGTTGAGGCGCGGCAAACCGTTGAGGATGAGCATTCCAAAGACCGCTGTGAATGCGGAGAGCAGAATGGTCAACTCAAACATGATCGGAAAGAAAGCCGGAACAGTGTAGAGATTCGTGGGTTTCCCAGCAACGATAAGCGGGTAGAGGAACGAGGAAGTGCCGAATTCTAGGGTCACAGCCGTGAGAAAGCCGGTCAGACCCCCAATGAAAACGAGTTTTCCGAGGATCGAGCGTTTCATGCCCATGGCTTCGTCCATGCCATGGATTGGGAATGGGGAAAAGACATCCCATTTTTGAAATCCAGCGTCGCGGATTTTTTCAGCGGCTTTGTAAAGGTCGCGGGCGCATTGAAATTCGGCCGCGATGCCGTAGACTGGAGCGGATGTGTTGCCGACAGCGTTCATTAGTGATGAGCCTCCCCGTGGTGCGGATCTGCTTCTGGCAGAACTGCTTTAACTTCGAACATACAGATCATGGGAAGGAATCGGATGAAGAGCAGGAATAAGGTTCCGAAGAGACCGAAGGTTCCGATGAAAGTGCAGATATCAACCCAAGTTGGATGGAACATTCCCCATGCAGATGGTGTGAAATCGCGGGCCAAGGTGGTGGCGATGATCACAAAGCGCTCAAACCACATGCCGGCGTTCGGGAATTGAACGATAATCCAGACCCAGACGAGGTGTGTGCGGAAATATTTGAACCAGAAGAACTGTGGAGAAATGACGTTACAGAACATCATGGCCCAGTAAGCCCACCAGTAGGGACCGAAGGCACGATACCAGAAAGCGGCGCGCTCGTAGGGATTGGCTCCATACCATGCGATGAAGAGCTCCATGAGATAGGCATAACCGACGATCGAACCCGTAAGCAGGATGATTTTGCACATCTTGTCCACATGGTTCACGGTCACCAGGTCGTGGAGTGGTTTGTAGATCGCGCAAGCCGGGATCATGATGGTGAGCACCATCGCAAATCCACCGAAAATCGCACCGGCTACGAAGTATGGAGGGAAGATCGTCGTATGCCAGCCTGGAACCACGGAGGTCGCGAAGTCAAAGGACACGACCGAGTGCACGGAAAGCACGAGCGGAGTTGAGAGGCCAGCGAGAATAAGATAGGCCATTTCGTAGTGGCGCCACTGGCGGTTGCCGCCGCGCCATCCGAGGGCGAGCACGCCGTAGATGAACTTGCGAATCTTGGTCTTGCAGCGATCACGCAGAGTTGCAAGATCGGGAATGAGGCCTGTATACCAAAAGAGAACGGAAACGGTGAAATAGGTGGACACCGCAAACACGTCCCACAAGAGCGGAGAGCGGAAGTTTTGCCAGATCGCATTGGCATTGGGCACTGGAGCTAGCCACCAAGCCATCCAGACGCGGCCCACATGCAATGCAGGATAGATGCCGGCGCAGACCACTGCGAATAAAGTCATCGCCTCGGCAGCGCGATTGATCGAGGTGCGCCACTTTTGGCGGGTCAGGAAGAGAATCGCCGAGATAAGCGTTCCGGCGTGGCCGATACCGATCCAGAACACGAAGTTTGTGATATCCCACGCCCAGCCTACGGGGTGGTTGTTTCCCCAAACGCCTACACCTGTGGAAATAAGGTAGGCGAGGAGTGCCAAGCAAACGAGAGTGAGCGGGATGGTGAATCCCATGGAGACATACCACCAAGTGGGAGTTTTCCCTTCGACGATCGAGCTGATGTAGGTGCTGATCCAGCCCATGGTGCGCTCATTCAGGACGAGCGGTGGACGGACGAGCTGTTTATCCTCCGCCGTGAGGGGCTCGTTGTGTTCGGCTGTAGCTGTCGGGTTGGACATTGGTCAGGAAGCTGTTAGTGGCCGGCGGGGGCGTGGGTTGCGCCGTGTGGCGGTTGAGCGTTGTGTGAATCGTGCGCTGCACCGTGGGCATCGCCGTGGTGGCCAGAGCCGTTGGCCATTCCGACTTGATCGGCACCTGGCATTTTCGGATTCGGGTTTTTGATGCGGGCCAAGTAGAGGACGCGCGGCGTGACATTGAGATACTTGAACATCTCGTAGCGGCGTGGGCTCTTGCGCATTTTGGAGACTTCGCTCTTCGGATTGGCGATGTCGCCAAAGACGAGCGAGTCGTTCGGGCAAGCTTGTTGGCAAGCAACCTTGAAGGAAGCGACCGGCGTTTCACTGGCTGGAGTCGGTCCGGCTTCCACGAGGCGGGAGATTTTGGCCTCCTCGATACGCTGGATACAGAAGGTGCACTTCTCCATGACGCCACGCATACGAACCGTGACATTCGGATTCTTAGCCATCTTGAGGCTGTCCGCCATGCCTTTTTTGGCAAGCGGACCCCAGTAGAGCTCGTCGATCGGACGCTGGTTGTAATCGAAATAGTTGAAACGGCGAACTTTCCACGGGCAGTTGTTCGCGCAATAACGCGTTCCAATGCAGCGGTTGTAAGCCATGAGGTTTAGGCCATCCTCGCTATGAACTGTGGCGTTCACCGGGCAAACGGTTTCGCAAGGTGCATTTTCGCAATGCTGGCACATGACGGCCTGCGTGAGCATTTCAGGATCTTCGGCATCCCCCGCGAAGTAGCGGTCAAGGCGTATCCAGGCCATGTCGCGGTTTTTGCGGACTTGGTCTTTGCCGACGACTGGAACGTTATTCTCAGCCTGGCAGGCAACAACGCAGGCGTTGCAACCCGTGCAGGTATTGAGATCCACCGTCATTCCCCACTGCTCCTTTGAGGTCAGTTCGGGATGGGTGTAGAGAGAAATATTTGGCGGGATATGACTATCCATGCCCATCTTTTGGGCGAAGGTGTTGTCTTTAGCGTAGCGGTCAACCGTTCCCTCACGAACGAGATCGCGGCCTTCCATGCTGCGATGCTCTTGGGTTTGAGCCATCGGATAGTCGCGGTCCGTGACCTTGAGAGTCACTCCGCTGAGGAATAGCATGGAATCTGTCGAGCGAAGCGGATAAGCATCGAAACCAACACCATCCATCAGAGCGGAAACGCCCTTGCGTCCGTAACCGAGCGCGATCGAGAGCGAATCGTCAGCGTGGCCAGGAGCGACAATCGCTGCGGCTTCGATGGTTTTTTTGCCGTCGGAAATTTCCACGATGTCGGCGACGAGGTCGTAGTTGACATCATTGCCCATCTTCTCGGCGATATCACCGAGGACATTGAAGTTGTTGGCTTTGATGCCGAGCTTCTTGGCCGTGGCTGGGCTCACAAGCACAGCGTTGTCCCAGGTCAGTTTAGTGACAAAATCCGGAGTCTCAACGAGCCAAGAGTTATTGGCATAGCGTCCATCGTCCACGCTGGGGCTCTGCAGAAAAACGAGTTCCAAGGCATCGGCTTTAGCCGGCTGGGCTTGTTTTGCGAGTGCGGCAGCCGTTGTGGCGTTGAAGGCCATCTTGGCTGGGGCAAAAGCCGAGTCCGGCAGGAAACCATCGCGCAGGAAGGCATTCCAAGACTCGTCGCTGGCGCCTTTGGCGACTTTATTGAAGGTCGCACGAACGAGGGCCGGGCCTTCTGGTGCGGCGGAGCCGGAGAGTTTATTGAGAAGCTCGATTTCGGAGACGCCATTCCAGAGCGGAAGGATCATCGGCTGCACTGAAGTGTAGGTGCCGTCGAAAGTGCGGATATCGCCCCAAGTCTCTAGGAAATGGGCGGCGGGCACATGCCAGCGGCAGGCTTTCGCGGTTTCATCCTCGAAAAGACCAAGGTGGACCGTGTTCGGAACCTTGCCGAGGAGAGCGGTGAAATCGAGGTTGGCCGGAGCGTTTTGAGCTGGATTGACGCCGAGGAGGAAGAGGTTGCTGACGCTGCCCTTGTTGATCGCGGCGGCAAGGTCTTCGATGGAAGCGGCATCGCGGGAGTCGGTTTTGACGGCCTTGAGGGTTGTGCCGATGTTGCCGAGGGCGCTATTGATCGCGTTGACCAGCGTCTGGAGAGGGGCCGGGGTGAGCGGGCCAGCGAGCACGATCGAACGGCCAGTGCTCGCGGAGAGATCGGCGGCGCATTCTTTGACCCAATCCGCATTGATGGCGGCTTTCGACTCAGGGAAGGCTTTGGCAACGGCTGCGAGGTTCGCGTCGTTGGTTTTAGCCGCAACGGCGAGGGCCAACTGGCGGGTGAATTCACCGAGTTCTGATGCTCTGCAGCGCAGGCGATGATCTGCCATGCCGCCGGTGACCGTGAAGTGGTTCTCCACGGCGTAGAGGCGGTTCATTGGAGCGCCTTCCTGATCGGGACTGCGGCGGGCCGCGAAGCCTTGGGCAAAACCGATACCAGTCTCGATCGGATTCAAGAAATCACTACCAATCGCGAGGACGATGTCGGCGCGTTTGAAGTCGGGGACGAGGCGGATATTCGGGCCGAATGAAGCTTCGTTCGCCTCGATGGTCGCCGCAGGAGCGAGAGGATCGTATTCCGCCCAGAGGAGCTTCGGGAATTTTGCTTCCAGCGCGGCACGCAGGCGGTCGCGGGTGGGCGAGTTTTTCGACTCGGTCAGAATGGCGAGACCCTCACCATTGCCGTTGGCGATGGATTGAATAAATGCATGGAACGTGGCGGCGTCCGAGGCTTTTCCCTTTTCAGTGATCTGCTTCGAGCGGTGTGGATCGTAAAGATTGAGGATCTCGGCTTGGGCGAAGCTGTCCGTGCCGCCATTGCTAAAGGGGTGAAGCGGATTGCCTTCCAGCTTGGTGGGGCGTCCATCGCTCGTGGTGGCGATGAGCGGAACCGCGCCGTAGCGGGCTGGCATCGAGGTGGCGTAGTAGAGGAACTTGCCGGGAATGGCGTATTCCACACCTTTTGTGAAAGGAACGAGGTAGGACTCTGGACGGCGGCAACCAGCCAAGCCCACACCGGCGAGGGCGATCGAGGCGCCCATGAGCTTCATGAACTCACGCTTCGAGAGACCGCTGTCCTGATAGACATCGGCTCCGCGAGGGAACTCGGTCTGCAGGTGTTTCAAGAATTCCGGATCGTTCTCGCGCTCGCGAAGGCTGCGCCAGATGCGCGGGTTGGTCTCCGGGGCCGGGTGGTTCAAATTTTTCTTCATCGGTGGCAACCTCCGCAAGTGACGGGCGGGTTGACTTCCCACTCCTCTTTAAACTTCAGGCCGATTTCGCGCTGGGTGGTATCCTCAGCCGGTTTCCAAGCCATGTTGTAGATTTCCGAGGGCGGACGGAGGTGATTTTCAGGTGCGCGGTGGCAATCGAGGCACCAGGACATGCTCTGCGGCTCGTGCTGATAGACGACCTTCATTTCATTCACTGCGCCGTGGCAGCTGTAGCAGCTCACGCCACGGTTCACATGGACGGCGTGGTTGAAATAGGTGTAGTCGGGAACTTGGTGGATACGAACCCAGTTCACCGGCTGGCCGGTCTTCCAGCTCTCGCGCACGGCGGCGAGCTTCGGACTGTCGGCTTTGATCTGAGTATGGCAGGCCATGCAGGTCTGGGTCGTCGGGACATTCGAGTGCGAGGCGACCTCCACGAAGCTATGGCAGTAGCGGCAATCCATGCCGAGCTGCTGCACATGGATCACATGCGAGAACGGCACGGGCTGGTTCGGCTCGTAGCCGACCCGCGTGTATTTTGGAGTGAAGTAATAGGTGAGCCCGCCCGCAATGGCGGTGACCAGCGCACCGGCGCAAATGACCAGCTTCAGCGGAAGCCAGTTTGTCCATTTTGGAAAAAAATTCGCCATTGATCAGAGCGTCACAATCGAAAGTTTGGGTCCGTGTATCCCTTGGGTTTTTGCAGTCTTTGGAAATACCTCGGCGCGAAAATTGGCGCGATGGGAGTTTGCGTAGAGACTGCGGATGGAATACATGAGTTTTTGAAAGTCCGGTATGTCTCCAAATTCTTTCCATCCTGTCAATAAATTCGATGAAATTTCTTTTGCGGTGCGGGCTTTTCTTTTTGCGGTTTTGCTCGCAGCGACGACATTCACCAGTCCCGCGCAGACACAAGCCCAGCCTGAATTGCCGATCGCGAAGCTCTCGATCGGCGGCAAATCCATTCGCGCGGAAATCGCCGACGAGGAGCACGAGCGCGCAGCAGGGCTCATGTTTCGCAAAGAGCTCGCGGCCGATGCCGGCATGCTGTTCATCATGCCGCAAACCGGCCCTGTCGCTTTCTGGATGCGGAATACGGAGGTGCCGCTGACCATCGCCTACATCGCGCCGAACGGTGCGATCATGGAACTTCACGACCTCGAGCCGTTCAATGAACGCCCGGTGCCAAGCAGCTTCCCGCACATCGCCTACGCGCTTGAAATGCCGCGCGGATGGTTCACCAAAAATAACATCTGGCCCGGCGAGCGCGTGGTGGGATTGCCGAAGGTGGGCGGGAAGTAACGGCGCGAGTCGTGCTCATGGGAGGGGCATCGTCCCGCATGCCCCACTTTTCAGATACGAAGCGGCGTCGGCGCGCGGCGTGATGGGGACGGGACGGCGTGGTTGTCCCGCGGTTCATTCTTGGGACAAGCCGGAGGTTGTCCCTCCCGAGGTCGCTGGCGCGGGGTCGTGCTCATGGGAGGGGCATCGTCCCGCATGCCCCACTTTTCAGTCGCGAAGCGGCGGCGGCGCACGGCGTGATGGGGACGGGGCGGCGTGGTTGCCTCGCGATACAATCTTGGGACAAGCCGGAGGTTGTCCCTCCCGAGGTCGCTGGGGCGGAGTCGTGCTTATGGGAGGGGCATCGTCCCGCATGCCCCATTTTTCAGCCGCGAAGCGGCGCTGGCGCGCGGTGTGGTGGGGACGGGGCGGCGTAGTTGCCTCGCGATACAATCTTGGGACAAGCCGGAGGTTGTCCCTCCCAGGGTCACATGCGCAGTTCGTGAATCTCTCCTTGGTGGGGCCAGTCTTCGGTTTTCTGGCAGAGGCCGTGGCGCACGGGGTTGTTGCGCACATAGTCCCATTTTTGATTGTAGCTTTCG
Source organism: Terrimicrobiaceae bacterium (assembly GCA_044342325.1). GTDB lineage: Bacteria > Verrucomicrobiota > Verrucomicrobiia > Chthoniobacterales > Terrimicrobiaceae > UBA967. The sequence goes on along the minus strand of JBIIPZ010000032.1, from coordinate 13,970 downwards.
TCGGCGCGGAGGCGGCGGTCCCAGAATTCTTTTTGCCAGAGGGGTTCTGGGGTTTTATGGGTGGCTTTCCATTTGCGTGCTACTACATTTTTCCAGAAGGCGACCCAGCGTTCGAGCGGGATATCGCAGTCTACAACGGGTGAGCAAAATAGATGCAGGTGGTCCGGCAGGATCACATATCGGCCGACAAGCCAATGCGAAGCGTCGGACCATGCTTCGCGGAGAAAATCGTGAATGGCGGGACATGCCAGAAGAGGTCGGCGCTCCTTGGTGCAGATGGTTAGGAAAATGATCGTTGGCTGGCCTACGCCGAGGCAGGGCGGGAGATGAATCGGAGCGCGGCGACCGGCTTCGTGCATAGGGGAACGCCATCGTTCAATGGGTGGAGGTGTTCAAGAATTTTTTTGGGGGGGCGCGCGGTGTGATGGGGACGGGGCGGTGTGGTTGCCACGCGGTTCAGTCTTGGGACAAGCCGGAAGTTGTCCCTCCCAGGGTCGACGGCGCGGGCTCGTGCTTATGGGAGGGGCATCCTCCGGCATGCCCCACTTTTCAGCCGCGGAGCGGCGTTGGCGCGCGAGGTGATAGGGACGGGGCGGCGTGGTTGCCTCGCGGTTCAATCTTGGGACAAGCCGGAGGTTGTCCCTCCTAGGGCTGATTGTGACTCCAGGATTTCGTCGAAGCGTTTTGTGGTGTTTGCGTAGAAGGGGTATTGGCCTTCGGGGGCGTTGGAGGGTTTGTATCTCCACTGTTTGTAGCTCCAGAGCCAGAGCTCGGGATTTTTTTTGATCATGGGTTCCATGATGTTCCAGCACTCTTGGGCGATTTGCTGGTGGGTGGCGTTCTGCGGCAGGTCGAGCGGGGGATGGTAGACGAGGCGGAAGCGGCCGTCGGGTTCGGGAAAAATCTGGCTGGGGACGAGGCCTGCGCCGCCGCGCTCGGAGAGGATGCCGGCGATCGGGCTCATGGATGTCCAGAGGCCGAAACAGAGGACTGGCACGGCGCCGTGTTTTGGATTGATACTGAGATCGGCGGCGGCGCCGACTTTTCCTCCTGCGCGCAGGAGCTTGATCATGCGAATGAGCGCGCGCGAGGGGGGAATGATCGTATGGCCGCCTCGGGCCCGGAGGCTGTCAAAAATGGGACCGAGCGATGGATTTTTAAAAGTCTGGGTGATCACCAATCCCGGTGTGACGGCGAAGGAACTGGCAAGGCTGATCCACTCGAAATTGGAGAAGTGGGTGAGGAAATAAACCCCGGGTGCGTTTTTGTCGCGGTGGATGGGATGGTTATCGAGGCCCTCAACTCGAATGTAGTTCTGGTAATTTTCGGGGGTCAGATTCGACGACCAGAAGAGGCAGAGCATCGTTCGAGCGAAGTTCTGGCACGACTTGCGGGCGATGCGGGTGCGCTCGGCGGGTGTGTGGGCGGAGCCGAATGCAACGCGCAAATTTTCGATGGCCACAGCGCGGCCCCGCGAATCCAGATGGAAGAAAACGAAGCCGAGCGCATTGGCGAGAGGCTGGAGGGCGGCGTAGGGCAGTCGCGGCACGAAGGCCTCGACAAATTTGAGCCCGAAAAATTCGAGTTTGTATCGCAGGCGTTTGAAGCCGGAAACGGTGGGCGGTGGAGTTTCGGCTATTGGATTTTCAGCGCTCACGGTTCTTGAAGAAAAAGCCCGGCCAGCGCGAGATCGCTCGGGAAGGTGATTTTGAAATTGGGTTCGCCGTGGAGAACGGGGACGGGATGAATGCCATTGGCGATGAGTGCGGAGACTTCGTCTGTGGCGCCGGCGTGATGGGCCTCCAGCGCGGCGAGGAGGAGGTCGTAGCGGGCGACCTGCGGGGTTTGCATGGCGAAGATATTGGCGCGGGGAATGGTTTCCGCGAGCGCTCCGGTGGCGTCAGCACGGTGCAGCGAATCGGTGACCGGATGGGCGGCAGAGGCGGCGCGGTGGGTTTCTGCGGCGGCGAGGACTTTTTCGATAAGTGCGGGAGTGACCAGCGGGCGGGCGGCATCATGGACTGCGACGAAATCCGGTGGATTCGACGCGAGGGCTTGGAGGCCGTGGAGCACCGATGCGCTGCGCTCGGCTCCACCAGCGACGATGTCGCGAAACTTGGGAAACGCAGCAGCAAGCGCGGTGAATTCCGCGATGCGCTGTGGTGCGCACACCAGCACGGCGCGGTCGATGGCGGGGCAGTCTTGAAAGGCGCGCAACGACCATTCGAGAATACTGCGACCACACAGTGGAGCCGTGAGTTTATCGAACCCCATGCGGGCGCTCGAGCCGGCGGCGACAAGGATGGCTGCGGTAGTCATGGCTGATAAAAATTAACGCTGGCTGGCCCTGAGCGCACGGAGATTTAAAAGTCGAAGAGCCCTTGATCGCTCGACTCGTCTTTTGGCTTGCGGCCTTTGGATTTCGGCGCCTTTCGCCCGCTCGCTCCGGCGTCTTTTTTCCAGAGGGCGATTTCTTTCTCGAGGGTGGCGAGGTGATTTTTTGCATCCCGGATGCGGGCTTCGACTGCGGCCCGCATTTTTGTGCCGACCTTCTGGCGATTATCCGCATGCCAAAATTGCCAAGCGGGCGAGGTGCGCGCCTCTCGGAAGCGGTTTTTCAAATCCCGGACCGTGCGTTCCATTTCCTTTGCGACCTTGCGGAGATGATAAAGCGTGGAGCGGATCGCGCTGCCGCTCTCATGGAGATCCGTGAGGGCGAGCAGAACCTCGAGACGCTCGACATCCATCGCGGCGTAGGCGTCCTGGAGATCATGCCAGAGGCGTTGGGTATTCGGATCGTTGCGGGATTTGCCTGTGTCGGGATGCAGGCGGCGGACGAGCACACGGTAGAGTTCTTTCACGCGGGCGGGGATGTCCTCTTTTTTTCTGGAGATGGTAGCTGCCTCGCCCTCGCGTTTTTGTTTCCACTCCCGGTATTCGTTAAAGAGCTTTTTGTATTGCCGCTTGTTGAAATAATCCGGGTCTTCACCGATGGCGTAGCGGACATAGCTGCGGAATTCGCGCTCCTCGTCCGTGAATTCCCTCTGGGCGTCGGGGTCCTCCTCCGGCTCTGGTTCAGATTCCGGCTGGGATCGATCAGTCTCACCGCTGGCTTGCCGCTCCTCCCATTCCTGCTGCTCGCGAGCGATGTCGGCATAGATTTCGGAGGGATCACGCCCTGTGAAAAGCGCCTCCAGACCTGCCGTGCTCAGCAAACGCTCGAGGTGGTCGATCTTGGCATTAAGCTGGCGCTCCTCGGCCAGCAGCGGGCCGAGCGTTTCCTCTTCCCAGCGCGTGTAGGCGGGGAGGATGGTTTTTTCAAATTCCTCGAGCGAGCTAGCGAGCTTCTCCATCTCGCCGATTTTTTTGCGCGCAGCGCGGCCCGCCTCCTCGCGGAGCGGCTCCTGATCGAGGAGGATGATCCGCCTGTCGCTGGAGAGCTTCACAAATCGAGGCTCTGCAGCAGGAGATGTTTTTTTGCGGCGCTTGTTCATTTTTGAAGCTTCAGCACTGTATCAGCGGAGACAAAAAAAGACCGCTCCGAATTTGCATCGAAGCGGTCTTTTTGGGTTGAGTTTTCCTTGCTTACCGGACCTGCACCATGGCCGCGTGCTCTTCGTCCGAGCATGGGGCGTTGAGCGGGACGCTCGTGGACTTGGAGGCATCGCCGACAATGCTGTTTTGGAGCATGTAGGCTTCGACCTCTTCGCCGCTGATGTCTGCGAGCATTGTGCCGTTGATGACGACGCAGGGTGAGAGCGGTTGGCCGCTCAGCTGCTCCATCTCGAAGCGGTAGTTCGGATTTTGAATGATGTCCTTCTCCGTGAAGGGAAGTTCATATTTTTCAAAAACCGCACGCACGCCGCGGCTCCATCCGCAGTGGGTCTTCAGGTAAGCTGTGATTTCAGGTTTGTTCATCGTGTAAGATACGAAGGAAGTGGCCGCGAGGGCTTACTTTTTCGATTCGCCGGGACGATATTCGTCTTCCGCGAACTGGAAGGCTTGGTCGAGACCGACCATGTCTTCGCCCGGACGCAGGGTTTCGAGGGTTTCGGCTTCCTTGCGGAGAGCTTCCTCGCTGTAGTTGGCGGCTTTGACCGAGAGACCGATGCGGCGCTCGGCTTTGTCCACCTTGATGACGCGGGCTTCGACTTCCTGACCGACTTTGAGCACGTCCTTGACTTTCTCAACACGGTCTTCGCTGATCTGCGAGATGTGCACGAGCCCGTCGATGTCGTCCTGGAGTTGGACGAAGGCGCCGAAGTTGGTGAGTTTCGTGATGGTGCCCTTGACGAGATCACCGATGCGGAAGCGGCCGTCGATTTCCTTCCAAGGATCTTGGTCGAGCTGCTTGACGCCGAGGCTGATGCGCTGGTTGGTCTTGTCGATGTCGAGGACAACGGCTTCGAGGTCGTCGCCTTTTTTGAGCATTTCGCTCGGATGATTGATCTTGCGGGTCCAGGAGAGATCGGACACGTGGATCATGCCGTCGATGCCTTCCTCAAGTTCCACGAACGCGCCGTAGGCGGTCATGTTGCGAACCTTGCCCTTGACCTGTTTACCGATCATGTAGCGAAGCTCGATCTCGTCCCATGGATTTGGTTCGAGTTGGCGAACGCCGAGGGAGATCTTCTGCTCGTCCTTGTTAACGCCGAGCACGAGGGCTTCGACTTCTTGGCCGAGTGTGAGGACATCCGATGGACGCGCGATGCGCTTGGTCCAGGAGAGTTCGGACACATGGATGAGACCTTCGACGCCGTCTTCGATCTGAACGAATGCGCCGTAGGGCATGAGGTTCGTGACTTTGCCGGACACCTTCTGACCAACGGGGAAGCGCTCTTCGATTTTGTCCCATGGGTTCGACTGCATCTGCTTGAGGCCGAGGGAGACGCGCTCTTTGTCCTTATTGATGTCGAGAACCTGGACGGTGAGTTGCTGGCCGACTTTGATGAGTTCGGACGGGTGGTTGAGGCGGGCCCAGGACATGTCGGTGACATGCAGGAGGCCGTCAATGCCGTCGAGGTCGATGAACGCACCGAAATCAGTGATGTTTTTGACCGTGCCGACGATTTTATCGCCGATGGTGACTCCACCGAGGAAAGCTTGGCGTTTCTCCGAGCGTTCCTGCTCGATGATTTCGCGGCGGCTGAGGACCACATTTTTGCGGTCTTCGTTGATTTTGACGATCTTGAAATCGTAGGTATTTCCAACGAACTGCTGGAGGTCCTTTGGAGGCACGATGTCGATCTGGGATGCAGGGAGGAATGCCTCCACGCCCACATTGACAGTGAGGCCGCCTTTGACGGCGCTGCGGACTTTGCCTTTGATGAGGCCGTCGCCTTTGAAAACACCAACGATTTTTTCCCAGTTCTGGCGCTGGGAGGCTTTCTCTTTCGAGAGAACGACCATGCCCTCGTCATTTTCGAGGCGTTCGAGGAGAACTTCGACTTCGTCGCCGAGTTCAACGGATTCGGGTTCGTCGAATTCCGAGGCGGGGATCACGCCTTCGCTTTTGTATCCGATATCCACGAGGAATTCCCGTGGTCTGATCTCAAGGATGTGGCCCTTGACGATGCTACCTTCGCGGTAGTTTTTGACCGAGTTGGCGATCAATTCTTTTAATGCTGACATATGGTTGATGGTTCCTTGTTTTGGTTCGCCACCGGCCTCAAGCAGGAAAGAGAGGGCGGCTTGCGGCCACGTCGACCGCGTGCGAGGTTCGACCGGACGAATCCGGGCTATGGGTTCCGGCAAACTTTGCTTCCCGCCGGATGGGAAAATTTCAGTCGAGAGGACTTAGGCTTTTTCGACCTGCCAGTATTCGAGGTCCACGAGAGTGTCGCGGCCGAAGATGCTGACCGATACGCGAAGTTTTCCGCGCTCTGGGTCGATCTCCTCGACGAGGCCGTTCTGGTTTTGGAACGGGCCGTCGGCCACTTTGACTTTGTCGCCGATTTCGAAATGGATCTTGGGTTTGACGGTATCCTCGCGGTCGCGGATCTGAGCGAGCAGGCCCTCGACTTCCTTTGGACGCATTGGAATCGGACGGTCTTTCGTGCCGGCGAACCCAAGAACGCCTGCGGTGTCTTTGATGAAATACCAGGTCTTCTCGACCAGCTGGTTGTTTTCATCGAGCAGGTGCATATTGATGATCAGATAACCCGGGAAAAACTTGCGGGTCGTCTCGGTCTTTTTGCCCCGTTTGATTTCCTGCACGCGCTCGGTCGGGATGAGGACCTCGAAGACGAGGTCGGACATTTCATCGGTGATGATACGGCGGTCGATGTTGTCTTTCACTTTCTGCTCCTGTCCGGAGAGGACATGAACGACAAACCATTGATCTTTCGGGGCTAAAGCCATTTTATAAAATTCCGTTTGGGGGGTTATGGGTTGGTCAGGAAACCTACCACGTTGATGAGAATGAAGTCGAAGAATGCGATGTAGCCGCCAAGGAGAACCATGGCCACAAATACGACCACTGTGGAGTCTGTGAGTTCCTTATATCGGCGAAATCCCTTTTCATTGGGATCCCAGGGCCATTGGGCCTTGCCGAGTTCCACCCGGACTTCGGAGGTGAACTTGCGGATTTTTGAAAACATCGGGTTTGAATTGTTAAAAAGGAGCCACAGGCCAGGAGGGACTTGAACCCCCAACCGACGGTTTTGGAGACCGTTGCTCTACCAATTGAGCTACTGACCTTCGGAATTTGACTCCGGCCCGCTTTTTAAAGGCGGGCGCTTGTGGTGTTAGGCGATGATATCACCCACGCGTCCGGCACCTACGGTGCGGCCGCCCTCGCGGATAGCGAAGCGGATGGTTTTTTCCATCGCGATTGGAGTGATGAGCTCGACTTCCACGGAAACGTTATCACCAGGCATCACCATTTCAACGCCTTCAGGCAATTTCACAGTTCCGGTCACGTCAGTCGTGCGGAAGTAGAATTGTGGGCGGTAGTTGGTGAAGAACGGCGTGTGGCGGCCACCCTCGTCTTTGCTGAGGACATAGACCTCGGCTTTGAACTTGGTGTGGGGCTTGATCGAACCTGGCTTGGCGATAACCTGACCGCGTTCGATTTCTTCTTTCTTGGTGCCACGGAGAAGCACACCGACGTTGTCGCCGGCTTCGGCGCTGTCGAGGAGCTTACGGAACATTTCGATGTCGGTGACGGTTGTCTTCTTGGTGTCGCGAAGACCAACGATTTCGACTTCTTCCATTTTCTTGAGGATGCCACGTTCGACACGGCCGGTGGCGACGGTGCCGCGACCTTCGATGTTGAACACGTCTTCAACGGGCATGAGGAAAGGAAGATCCTTCGGACGCTCGGGCTGCGGGATGTATTCGTCCACAGCTGCCATGAGGGCGAGGATTTCTTTTTCGTATTCCGCGTCACCTTCGAGAGCCTTGAGGGCGCTGCCTTTGATGATTGGGATAGTGTCGCCTGGGAACTCGTATTTGCTGAGGAGTTCACGAACTTCCATTTCGACGAGCTCGAGGAGGTCTTTGTCGTCAACCATGTCAACCTTGTTCATGAAAACAACGATCGAAGGCACGCCGACCTGACGGGCGAGAAGAATGTGCTCACGGGTCTGAGGCATCGGACCGTCAGCGGCGCTGACGACGAGGATCGCACCGTCCATCTGGGCGGCACCGGTGATCATGTTTTTGACGTAGTCGGCGTGGCCGGGGCAATCAACGTGTGCGTAGTGACGGTTTGCAGTCTCGTATTCTACGTGGGCAGTGTTGATCGTGATGCCGCGCTCTTTTTCTTCGGGAGCGGCGTCAATCTCGTCATATTTTTTTGCAGTGGCTCCGCCGCTTTTAGCCAAAACGGTGGTGATTGCTGCTGTGAGTGTGGTTTTACCGTGGTCAACGTGGCCAATCGTGCCGATGTTGACGTGCGGTTTATTACGCTGGAACTGTTCTTTTGCCATCTTGATTTTTCGGTTGGTTTTTTATGTGCGGGACGATGTTGGTGGAGCCCATGACCGGGATTGAACCGGTGACCTCGTCCTTACCAAGGACGTGCTCTACCGACTGAGCTACATGGGCATTTGGCGACCGGAGCCGCGGTGTTTGCACATCGACCTGCGTTATGTTTTCCCGGTGGAAAAAGGCGACGACGCTACCCGCTCCCGCATTTGCGACGGGCGGTTGGCGTCCTCTCCTGTTTCCGACAGGGATTTGAAAAGTATCGCTTCCGCGTTTTCTGTCAAAGGGAAAATGCAGAGCATCAGGCGACCGTCACGCGGTGGGTTGTCAGGCGGTTTTCTTTGCGCGCTTTTGGCGAAGCAAGGCCAGGGAGACAAAAGCGACTTCACACAGCACGAAGGCGACGGCTCCGGGGAGTCCGCCTGTTCCAAATCCGTAGCTGTGAAGTCCCACGCCGAGAATGAAGTTCACGCCATACCAAGCCATGATCACGCATTGAAAAGCCAACACCGCACCCACAGCCATTCCAAATCCGCCCCACTTGCCGGCGATGCGGCCATGGAGGAGAAAGAGATAAGCCAGAAGCGCGATGAGGGCCCAAGTTTCTTTGGGGTCCCAATCCCAAAAGCGGCCCCAGGAGTAGTTCGCCCATACGGCGCCGAGGATGGTGCCGATGGCGAGGAGGAGCACGCCGATTTGGAGGGTGCGGTAGAGGTAGTTGTTCAGGGCCGGTGAGGCCTTTCCACCGAACAGGGATTTTCCGAGAATGATATGGCCGACACCGAGCGCGAGAGCAAAGGCGGCATAGCTGAGCGTGATCGTCAGCACATGGGTCGTGAGCCAGAAATTATCCGCCAGCACCGGAACGAGCGGGTGGATCGAACGATCGAGGATCACTGGCTGCGTGTCGGCAAGGATGAGCGAGACGACTGCGACAGGCACGGCTCCGAGGAGGAAATACCGGCTGCGATAGATCGCCTCGAAAAGGAGCGCGAAGAAAATCGTGCCGAATGCCACCCACACGACCGACTCATACATGTTCGTCACAGGCGCGCGGCCGGAAATGATGATTCGAAAAACAAAGCCGGCGAGTTGGAGCAAGAAGCCGCAGAGGCCGAATGCCCAGCCCAGCGCGTAGCCGCCCTTTCCAGGAACCACCAGCAATCCGATTCCCGCCACGAGATAGAGAATCCATGCCCAGCGGAAGGGATGAAGTCTCTGGTAAAAGACCTCCACAGCGATCTTGCCGGCATCCGCCTGAAATCTCGCCTCCTCCCGCGCCTGCTCGGCGCGGAGTTCTGCAAGCCCAGCGTCGAAGTCAGCTTGGTTGTTCGAGCGGAATCCCTCGCGCAGCTTGGCGAGCGCGGCGTCGTCGGACTTCAGGGGACTCCATGCAGCGGCGCCTGTCGGCAGCAGAGTGACGGAGCGTCCGCTCACGAGCCCCTCAAAAACCGCGAGGCGCATGCCGACGGTGGAGGCCTCGCGCTGGAGCACATCCAGAGTGGCCTTGGGATTTTTCGAGCGGATGGCAGAAACCTCTCCCAAGGCGTTTCGGAGCTTGTCATTCCCCGCCATTTCGCGGTAGCTGAAAAGCTTTTTCGCGGGATCTAAACCAAGCTGGTCTTTGAATTTTTTGTTCCCGATGAGAATGAGCGGCTGATCCTCCCAGCCGACCGGCGTGAGCCAGAGCGAGGCGACCGTCGCTGTTGAGCTGACCTTCACGCCATCCTTCACATAGCGGCTTTTGCCCGAGAGGCTCAGGAGCGCTTCATCTGCGAAAACGAGGAATGGCTTTTTCCTCCCGCCCTCTTGGATCGGTATCGAGTCAAGGCCCGTAAAATCGAGCCCGTGCGAGGCGTTGCAAAAAATAAGAAGTCCGGCGGCAAAGGCAAAAATGCGGAAGAGAGATGTCATGCGTCTTTGGATTTGGGTTTGAAGTAAAACATGATGGTGATGCCGATACAAATGGCCAGCGAGCCGAGCCATTTCAGCAGCCAGCCTGGGTCGTAAAGAACCTGGAGCGTTGTCTCGCCGAGGTCGCGGGGGTTCCACTCGGCTTGGGAAAACTTGTAGTTGATGCCGGTGAAATTCGCCAGAACTGTGCCGGGGAAGCTGGCCGGGTGGTTCATTCGCGCTGTGCCGGTCTTAGTGAAGCCGGTGCCATCCTCTTTGAACTCCACCGTTGCGATGAAATTCGATGGCGTCTCGGTGCCCTCGTAACGCGGAACTTCGAAATTCAACAACCGCATGGCGAACGGCATCGGGCGCAATTCCAAGCCGTATCCGATGCGAACGACATTCTGAGCGTCCGTGAGCGAGGTGATGTCACCACTCGCGACCCAACGAGTTTCGGAGTCCTTCTTCTCTGGAGAGACAAGCCTCGCCCGGAAACCGGGAACGGCATTCTCACCCTTCGGCAAAGGCGGACCGGGCTTCATGGTCGAGCGCACGGCAGCTTGGGGATAAAAACCCAGCACCTCCACCTGCCAATCCGCCCAGCCGGTAGCAAATGATTCGCCCACCTTGGCGCTTCCAGCAGCCAGAGTGGCGCCACTCCGCTGAAGCTGGTAGGCGATGCCATCCTCGCCGGGAGCGACGAGAAGCGCGGGCTTCAAGTCCCCCTCGGAAGCCTGGGCGCTCTGAATCCGCACCAGAGCAGCCGGGTTGTTTGGTTGGTCACTCTTCGTCACTGGACGCCCGCCAACCATCTCGAAATCCGGCCAGTATTCCTCCAAAGTGACGATCGCCCCGCCCGCTTCGATAGGCGTTTTCATGACCTCCTCACGCAGATACGTCACGGCCGCCGCATCTGGCGGAGCAATCGTTATTTTTTTGCCATCCGCACCCAGCATGACTCGAATGCCGGAAGCCTTGGCCTCGCCTTGCACGACGGATGCAAACTTTCCAAACACCATCTGCGTCTCGCTACCTCCGGCAGACTTCGGCGGCGGGAGTTCCGATTGAAAAACCACACGCGCCAGCCCCGAAAAATCCCGCTCCTGGGGAGCCGTGCCCTCCAGCACGATCGGCATCTCAAGTTTCTGCCCCATTCGCGGACTGGTGAAGCGAAGCATGACGCCGGGAGTGCCCGAGTCGGAGGGGACCAATGTTTCCTCCTTAATGAGATTGTCGCTGAACCCGTCGGCGATAATCTGGAGGTTTGTCTGTGGCACTTCGAAAATGCGCGGACGCTTCTCACTCGGGCGTGCTGTGGAGGCGTCGAAGGGCATGACATAAAGCGCCGAGTCGTTCGGGCTCTCGACTTGAATGATGCTGCGATTCACCGTCACCTTGCGCACCGGCCCCTTGTCCTTGTGAAGGGTGACATTTCCCTCAAACCCCGTCTGGATTCCCACCATCGCACCAATGAGGAGCGTGATGATGCCGTAGTGGGTGATGATAAATCCCGTGTGCTTTTTCTCCCACGGCCAGCGGGTCAGGGTCACGGCAAAGAGGTTGATGCAAAGCACGGCCAACCAGACGAGGAACCATGGTGCCTTGTAGATGTAAACTTGCGCGATTTTGGTGCTGAACTCCGACTCGGCAATCGTCGCTGCAGCGCAGGCACTCGCGATTGTTGCCAAGAGAATGAGGGCGAGTTGCAACGAACCCAGCCAGTGGACAACTCGCCAAAACGAGGAGTTTTTTTTGCGCTCTTCGACCAGTCGCTTCCGCTCAAGCGCAGTCAAAGGACACGCCCTCCGGATGCGGCGCTTTTCAGAAACGAAATGTCGGGTGTGCTCAACAAAAACGGCATGACCCGCAGAAACTATCCTGCCTCGTGAAAGTTTCAAGCCGCACCGCCTTGGAACTCTTGGCTCACCACTCTTTTCAGGTTTGCACAATTAAGGCCCAATCACTCGCGCGCCCCGCGCGATTCCAAAAAGGCCGCCATTTCCTCGCGCCCGAATTTTCGAGCGATTCCCAGAACAGAAAGACCTGCTGCATTGCGGGCATTGATGTCTGCCCCGGACTCGAGAAGCGCAATCGTGTTCGGACCCGTCACCCCGCACTGGGCAGCAATCATCAGAGGTGTGGTTCCGTCATTTTTTCTGATATCCGCTTTGGCTCCGCGTTCGACAAGCTTGCGGATGATTTCCGCAGCCATCCGCCCGACTTCATTATCATCGGTCGGTTGGTATCGTCCGGCAAGGGAGTGAAGGAGATGCTCGCCAAATACTTCCGAGCGACGGTTGATATCGGCCCCTCGCGCGAGGAGATGATCAACCACATCGAAGTGATTGTGATTTGCCGCCCACGAAAGCGCTGTGCGTTGATCGTTTTTTGCCACAAACACATCCGGAGGCAATCCCGCGTCAAGCAAGCGCGCCACCTCCCCGAAATCGCCTTTTTTGGCTGCCTCGATCAGCATGGCTGTCGGTGAATTATCCCGGCGAGCCGTGGCCTCATCAGGAAATACCCCAAACCTGCGAAGCATGCCGACCGTCGGGCGATGGCTCGCCCAATTGGCCAGACTCCCTTTCTTTGTTTCTTCCTTAGGATCGGCACCGGCGGCCGCAAGAAGAAGAATCCCCCAATCATTTCCAGCCTCAGCAGCAACGGTCAACGGAGTTTCGCCGGAAAATTTTTTTGCACTTGGGTTGGCACCGCGCAGAAGGAGATTGATTGCCATGCGGTCTTGCGGCCATCCGGGCTCGGTCAGAGCCGCCATAAGCGGCGTGCGCCCACTCTTGTCGCCCAAATTTGGATCCGCGCCAACAACCACGAGCAAGTTCACAAGGGCCTCCCTTCGTTTTTCAACCGCGCGCAGGAGTGCCGTCTTGCCGTTGGCGTCCTTCTCATTGACGTCCCACCCGTTGTTGAGGGCATCTATGACACTGTTGAGATCTGCTGCAAGAATGGCATCAGCAATTCTCCTGCGGGGAGTCAGGTGTTTGTCATTCTCGTGTGTGTGACATATCTCCTGCAAGAGCTTGACGATTTCCGGAGACTTCCCTTGCGTTGCGAGGGTTAGCGGGAGTTTTTCAGGAGGAACCCCAGGAGGATTCACCTGTGCACCCCGCCAAAGAAGATACTCCGCTACAACAAAATCACCGTCTCTGGCGGCACAGGCCAATGGAGTCAATCCGTCGTTGCTCCGAGAATTAAGATCCGCCCCGCCGAGAACCAGCATTTCAAGCATCATCATCTTGAGATCTGGCTCCAGCGGCCGCACCGGATTCAGCAAAGCATGTAGGGGAGTCCGCCCGGCAGCGTCACGGGCATTGATGTTGGCACCGGCAGAAAGGAGCGCGAAGGAACTGATCTGGTGCCCGCGCCAAGCTGAAATGTGCAGCAACGTGCGACCTTCGGAATCCCGGATGGCATTAATATCCGCCGCCCTCATCTGACGAAGACCCGGAACATGTTGTTCAGGAACCCCCACGTCGTTGTGGGCCAATGCGAGCAATTCACTCTCAGCATGCGCATTCACAAAGTTTATCAAAAGCAAAGCAACCCAAAGGAGGCGGATTATGCCTCCGCAGGGCAGCTGATTCTTGTATGAAATTTCTATTCGGCCCCTTAGGACGTCTGCCTGAAGTTTGAGGCTGGAGGTAGAGGAGAACACTTTTGGATGTCAGCAGATGGGGCTTTGAGCGTCAAGCGCCCCGCATCCCGGAATGAGCAGAGCCATTTCACCTGATTTGGCTATGGACTTTTAAACCGCACTCGTGCGGCAGGATTTTTTTCCCAGCTCTTTTTGGGATGGCGTGCCGGGGTGCGTGGAGGAGTTGCATCCGGCGCCAAGGTGTTTGGAAGGCGGGCCGTTCGGGATCGATGTGCGATTTTTTACATCATAAGTTCATTCGAATGACGGGACGCTTTTTCATCTCAGGATGTGGCGCAGGGCTTCACTGCCCTTCATAGAGCGCCGCCAGGAAGGCAGGGACGGAGCTTTGGTTTTCTCTTGAACACGGAGCCGGTTGTAGAGGCCGATGGCGAGGTTGCGCAAGTTGACCATGTTGCGGGCGGCATTCGGATTTGCGACGTGGCAGGCGTCTTCGCCCATGCTCACATCGCGCACGCGGTGGATTCCGTTC
>JBIIPZ010000077.1:0-2943 GCA_044342325.1 Terrimicrobiaceae bacterium | reverse complement strand
ACGCCACCCTCGAAGCCCTATGCACCGAACTCAACGCCACAGAAATCTGCTATCCCGGCACCACCCTCCGCCTCGTCTACCGCCCAATCAGGTCATCCGTTTTCCCGAGAGGTCAGGATGTCTGAAGCTGAAGCTCCAGCGTGGAAACAGGGTGAACCAGCACACCCACTCCGCCAACCACACTGGTCCAGCCGGAGTTGTATCCATTGATGCCGAAATTTGCGGAGGCGGCCCAAATATCCGTCACTTGATAGAGGAGGCCCAGCTCACCCGTTTGGCGTTCGATGGAAGAGAAGTCATGCTGTGCAAACCAGCCGTGCGTGGTATTGAGATTCACCTCCAGGGCATCGATCGGCCGGAAGCGAAAATCTGCGCCGGCGTTCCAATTTCTGTAGGTCAGGATGTTGCTGAACAAGCTGCCGCTGAGCATGGCGCTGGACGCGGCCACCTCGCGCTCGAGCGAGAGGCGGTCGGACCAATCCGCGACAAGCGAAACGCTCGGCCATCTGCGAAGCAAGTCGCGGGCCTCGGGAACCGCATTGGTGCGCAGAGTGGTTTCGGCCAAGCCATGCGCGGCGATTTCATCAAACGGACGCTCGGCGAGCACTTGGCGATATTCGGCAGAGGCCGGTAAAAATTCGCCGGCATAGTGGTAAGCCCTGGCGCGAGCGAGGTGGAGAGGCGCTGGGTCGGGAAATGAAATGCCTTCCAGCGCGCGCAGAGCTGCCGTGCGGCGTCCGCGCAAGGCTTCGGCTTTGGACTGCTCGAGCGCGATTTCCGGCTCGCTCGGTTGCAGTTGCCGCGCCGTTTGCAATTCCCGGCCAGCTGCCGCGTAGTCGTTCAGCGCGATCAGCACGCGTGCCAATTCCCAATGCAGGGCCGCTTCATTCGGGTTTTCACGAATGAGATCTGCGAGCAATGCAGAAGCCTCTTTTGGAGCGCCGGACCAAAAAATTTCCCTCGCATATTGAAGGCGCGCGGTAGGGCTTGCCGCCGATCTGGCAGGACGCTGAGTCGGCGGTCTTGCGCGACTCTGGTCCAAGCCCATCTCTTCACGGAGTTGTGAGATAGCCGTTCGCACGGCGTCGGGGTTTGAAGCCTTGGGAAGACAGGCCTCGAAAACTCGGAGGCATTCCTGATTGTGGAATCCATTCAGATAAAGAAACCACGCCGTGTGCTCGAGCAACCCAAGAACCGAGGGATCGATCTCGATCGCCTTGCGAAAATCCGCTCTCGCTCCAAATAAATCCAACCGAGCCTCGGCCTTCTGACCTCGCTCAAACAACGCCTCGGCACTTTCGCCAAGCGCAAAGGCGGAGCCCGCTGCGCAAAAAAGCATCAGCACAAAAATCTGAAAAACGATTTTCCCAAGCCGCTGAGAGTATGGATGCATGAGGTTTTTGTGCATGGAGCGATCACCTACATAGCAACACCCAGCGTGGGGAGATATGAGGCAAACACCCCAGATTCAGAACCCATCATACTGGGATAAATTCACTCGCGCCGGAGCGCCCTTTTCTATGAAAAAACCCAAAATAGCATCCTGCCTCGCCGGTGTGGCTGCTATTTCGTTTGCTCTTATTTTATTAGTTTTTTGTTTTTATATAGTTACATGGTTCAATAAAAAGCTGATCTTTGAGCAACGATTTGCTTCCGTGCTTTTTATCGAAGAGTTTCGCCAATCCTCCGAAGACCTCTCGCGTGCAGCTATAACTTACGCCGCCACGGCCGATTCACGATTCAAGGAAAAATACCGCAACATTCTGGATATCAGGGAGGGAATCGCCTCGCCCCGGAATTTTGATTATCAAGAATTATACTGGAACTTGGCTCCCCTGGTGAGCGTGCTCAAGGACGGCCTAAAAACGCATAGGCCACTCATCGATATGATGAAGCAAATGGGATTTGGCCCAGAAGAATCCGCCAAACTGGAACTCGCCCATAACATGACACGCGACATGATTCAGATCGAACTCGCCGCCATGGAGGAAATCGAACGCGGCGGGGGCTTCAAGGAAAGCGCCCTCCGAGCGCTTTACATGCTCACAGATGAATCCTACCTCGCCGCCAAGGCACAGATTCTCAATCTCATCGACGAAACCCAGACCATGGTCAATAAGCGCACCCGATTGGCTGTGGAAAAAGCGCACCGGCAGACCGAAGGTGTTTTTTTCCTTCTTGTCTCCGCCGTCGTCGCCTTCGCTGCCAGCGCCAGCGCACTTTTCTGGTTGGAAAAACGCCGCTCCACAAAGTTGGAAAAAACTTCCTATCACGACCCCTTAACCAAATTGGCCAACCGAGCCTACTTGGATTTGTATTTGAAACTCGTTACTTCCAAAGCCAAGACTGAAGGGGAGATCGTGGCGCTGGCATTTCTGGATCTGAACGGATTCAAAGGCATCAACGACATTTTTGGTCACGCCCAAGGCGACATGGTGCTCAAAAGCGTCGCCAAATGCCTCCTGGGCCATGTCCGCGAGAAAGACCTGGTCGCGCGCTACGGGGGCGATGAATTTGTGGTCGTCTTCGTCGCGCCAGCAGAACATCGCGAGCAAACACTCGCCCGCTTGAAAAAGGCCCTCCACTCGGCTTTCAAACAACTCGCCACGGATATCGAAAACATCAAAGTCGGCGCCGCCGTCGGAATCAGTGTTTATCCCCGCCCCGCCACCAGTATCACCATGCTCCTCCGCACCGCCGACCAAGCCATGTATGCAGCCAAAGGCACCGACAACCTCCTGACGGTGCGTGAATCCTGAGGGCCCTGCCATCCTCCGGCAGTTTACGGCTATTTTTTCAGTATGCCGGGTAGCCAAGTCCAGACGATCTGCGTGGAAACGGCGTAGTTCCACACCGCGCCCACAAGTGCGCCCGCAGCGCCCGCAAACCACCATGGAATATTTTGTTCGAAAAGATATTCTGCGGATTGGACATTCACCACGG
>JBIIPZ010000031.1:0-38144 GCA_044342325.1 Terrimicrobiaceae bacterium | reverse complement strand
TGAAAAAGGGTATGTGAAACTCGAGCTTCCAGCCCCAGTGGCCTACAACCGCCCTGGCCAGGTCGAGATTCTCAAGGACTCGGGCAATGGGGCTGTTCCCGTCACCATCCGTCCGACCTTGCCCTGGATCCACGCCATGCGCAATCAGGCGCTCAATTTCATCAAGGCCGTTCGCGGAGAAGCTCCCGCCCCCTGCCTTGCACCAGAGGGTCTCGAGGACATTCGGATCGCCCGTGAATACATCCGCCTGCTCAAAGGCAAATAACCCAAGCTAAAACAGGAGAAACATTATGCCTCTCAAATGGCGCAAAGTCTGGATTTCGGACGAGACCTTCGAGTCTGCCGAAGTCATCGATGTGAACAACGACGGCGTTCCCGACATCGTTTCGGGAGCCTATTGGTATCAGGGGCCCGATTTCCGCAAGAAACACTCCGTCGGCGAGGTCAAGGGATACGGGGAATACTTCGACGATTTCTCCACCATCCCGCTCGACATCAATGGGGACGGCTTCACCGACTTCGTTACCGGTGGCTGGTGGGGCAACACGCTGCGCTGGCGGGAAAATCCCGGGGGCGATCCGGCCAAGCAATGGACCGAGCGCGTCATCGCTGAGGTCGGCAATGTTGAGACCACACGCGCATGGGACATCGACGGTGACGGGGAGATCGAGATCCTCCCCAACACACCCCCGAATCCGGAGGTCGCCTATTACAAGCTGATCAGGGACCAGAATGGCAAGGGCACCGGTGAATTCCGCAAGGTGTCGGTTTACAAGTTTCCCGAAGGCACTGGCCAGGGGCATGGACTCGGATGCGGCGACATCACCGGCAATGGGCGCATGGACATCGTGCTCTGCAAAGGTTGGCTGGAGGCCCCAGAGGATCCGGAGAAGGGAACATGGATTTGGCATGAGGACTTTCCGACTCCGCCTTGGGGTTCGTCGGCGAGCATCCCGATGCTTGTTGTGGACATCAATGGTGATGGCAGGAATGAAATCATCACGGGCAACGCCCACGGCTACGGCTTGTGGTGGAGCGAATGGAGGCTCGTCAACGGCAAGCGCGAGTGGACGCACCACCCGATCGATCCCTTCCACGCCCAATACCACGATCTTCACTGGGTGGACATCGACGGAGACGGACACCCGGAGTTGGTCACAGGCAAACGTCATCGCGCCCATTGCGGCAACGAAGCCGGCGAGTGGGACAATCTCGGCATCTATTACTTCAAGTGGACCGGCGAGGGATTCGCCAAGCAGATCGTGGACTATGGGCCGTCGGCGAGGGCCAAGGCTGCGGCATCTATTTCGCCGTCGCCGATCTCAACGGCGACGGTCGCCCCGAGATCATCGCGCCGGGAAAGGAAGGCCTCTACGTCTTCTTCAACGAAGGAAGCGAGTAATCCCCAGTTTCACAAACCATCCACCCACTGAATTCCTATGGCTAAAATCGCAATGATCGGTGCAGGAAGCCTCGTCTTCTGCAAAACCCTGATGTCGGATTTCCTCGCCACCCCCGCGCTCGCGGGGAGCGAATACCGCCTGATGGCGAAGACCCACACCCGTCTGGACAAGATGGAGGCGTTCGTGAACCGGATGATCAAGGACAATGGCGTCAATGCCAGCGTCGTCGCCACCACCGACCGACGCGAGGCACTGAAGGACGCCGACTATGTCGTCGTCATGATCCAGGCCGGTGGAGTCGAGGAGTTCCGTCAGGACTACGAGATCCCGCTCAAATACGGCGTGGATCAGTGCATCGGCGATACCATGGGGCCGGGCGGCGTCTTCCGCGCGCTGCGCCATATCCCGGCGCTGCTGGAGATCGCGAACGACATGCGCGAGCTTTGTCCGAAGGCCATTCTCTTCAACTACGCCAACCCGATGGCGATGTGCTGCTGGGCGCTGGGACGCGTCGAGGGGCTCCAGTTTGTGGGGCTCTGCCACGGCGTGCAGACGACGATGGACCTCATCGCAAGCTACACCGGCGTTCCCAAGGAGGAGATCGATTACCTCTGTGCCGGCATCAACCACATGGGCTGGTTTCTGCGCCTCGAAAACAAGGGCCACGACCTCTACCCGCTGCTCAAGGAGAACTTCGAGAAACCCGGCTACTATGTGAACGAGAAGGTGCGCGCCGAGGTGATGCGGCACTTCGGATACTTTATGACCGAGAGCACCGGACACCTCTCCGAATATCTCCCGTATTTCCGAAAAAACAAAAAGGCGCTCGACCTCTACTGCGACGAGCCGGCCTTCGGTGGGGAGTCGGGAGCCTATTACAAATACTGCGCCATGCTGGCCGAGAAGTTCGCCAAGACCGATCCGCTCTCGATCGAATCGACCGAACTCGGGCCACGCAGTGCGGAGTATTGCTCCCATATCATTGAGGCCAGGGAAACAGGTGTTCCCTTCCGCTTCAACGGCAACATCCGCAACGACGGCTACATCACCAACCTGCCGCAGGGCTGCTGCGTGGAGGTGCCGATCTATGCGGACCGCACCGGGCTCAATGCCACGGTGGTCGGCAACCTGCCAGCCCCGTGCGCCGCTCTCAACATGAGCAATGTCCAGGTCCAGGGCCTGGTGGTGGAGGCCAGCTTCTCGGGCGATCCGGAACTGGTGATGAACGCCGTGGCCATGGACCCGTTGACCGCCTCCGTGATGACGCTTCATGAAATCCGCGAGATGCTCGCCGAAATGCTCGCCGCCGAGGCAGCCTGGCTCCCTCAGTTCGCAGGCAAGAAACTCCGCTCCGTCCCGACCATTAGCATCCCGAAGGATGTTCAACGCGCCGAGGTGCCGGTTGATCCCGCCCTCGCCATCGCCAACCGGTTCATGAAACTCGCGGGAGCGTGAGGACGATTACTTCGTGGTTCGCAGCGCCCCGGGCGAACAGCCTTCGGCAGCTTTGATGCATCGCGAGAGGTGGCTTGCGGAGTGAAATCCGCACATTTCCGCCACAGCATCCAGCTTCAGGGTGGAACTCCGCAATAATCTCACCGCGCGACCTGTGCGCAGCTGCATTCTGGACTCCACCGGCGAATGCCCTCGCTCCTCATGAAATGCCTGTCTGAAACCTGATACGGAGACCCCGAAACGCTTTGCCATTTCCTCAACGGAAAGCAGGGGATGGTCTTCCCAACACATCTCCGCTTGGTTCACGAGCTGTTGCGTTGCTGTCGGATTTGGATTTTCAAGGGAGTGAGCGATCCTCAATGAGAGCGCTCCTGTGAGCAAATCAACCGCCTTTCTGTTGGTCGGGTGGCGGCCTCGCAGTTCCTGCAGGATGACGCGCAGCAACTGCCCGATAGTCCCTTCAGCATCGTCCTGCACGACCTTGGGCATTTTTACATCCGGTGGACCTTCGAGTCCAAAATGCATGTTGGAATAAGCTGTTTTGGCGATTTCAGCGTGGGCTACTCCAGGCGGGGTGATCCAGAGCGTGCCGGGATGCATGGAAAGAACCTCGCCGCCATGCAGGCAATCGATACTCCCGGTGCGATAATAAACCCACTCCCAGCATGTGTGCGAGTGGAGAGGGAAGTCGCGGCCCTTGAGCGCTTCGTAGGAACCTCCATCCAGTATCTGCCATGATAAAAATGGCGAAATATGCAATTTGTTTTGCGATGGGTGCATTGATTTATAGTATTAATAGTAGGTATACATCGTATCGGAATTACCGAAATATGCAAAACCAAAACAAAGATCAGATTCCTCCATCATCCCCGCAAGTGGCCAGCGGTTCCGCGCCGTCGGAACCCGATACCGAGGTCATTTTGAACGAAAAGGTCAAAATCAACTGGTATCGAACCAAGGTTGAAAAATCCGTCATGAGCGGACTCATGAAGCGCAGTGATGCAAAGGCGATGCGCCAGTGTGTTCTTCAACTGGCCTTGTATGCGGTCACGGCAGCTCTTTGCTTCGTGACCATCAAAAATATGAGCCTCGGGAACCTCTACTGGACTGCGCCCGTTCTTTTAGCCTGCTTCTTCCTGCATGGGACATTCAGTCATTTCATGGGCCTCGTGGCCGTGCATGAGCTCGTGCACAAAACGCCCTTTCGGACTCAATCCTTGAACGATTTTTTCCTCTATCTTTTCTCGTTCCTAAGTTGGAGCGATCCACTCTGGTTTCGTTCCAGCCATGTGAGGCACCATCAGGTTACCGGATACCATGATCTCGATTTCGAACTCGTCCTTCCACAAAAAATGGATTGGGACTGCGTCAAATTCTGGTTCTGGCAGTTGGTGCCCTTCCCGAAGCCTGATGCCACATGGCAGCGCATCCAGGCATGGATCAAAACCGCCGCCAAAAATCCGACCGATAAAAAATTCTATGACGACCGATGGCATGAAATCCATATGCCGGGCCAGGATGTCCGCGTGCGACAAAACACCTGGGCCCGCACCGTTCTTGCCGGGCACCTCGCGCTGGCCTTGCTCTTTGTCGCAACCGGTCACTGGTATCTGATCCTCATCGTCAACCTCTCCTGCTTTTATTCTCCCTGGCTTTATACCCTCTGCATCACGCCGCAGCATATCGGCATGACGCCGGATTCCCCCGATTTCCGCATGGTTTGCCGGACATTCACCTGCGGCCGATTTCTGGGGTTCCTTTATTGGAACATGCAGTATCACATCGAGCACCACACGTATCCCGCAGTGCCGTTCTACAATCTCCCGGCGTTGCGAAAAGCGATCGAGCACGACCTGCCACCCGCACCGCACGGCCTCTGGGCCACCTGGCGCGAGATTATTCCCGTTCTCAAGAAGCAACGCGAGGACCCGAGCTACACCTTCGTTCCTGAATTGCCAACGGCTGTTTGATTTATGTGCACTGATCTACGTGGACTGGCTGTGCCTGCACCCGACGGTTGTCGGCAACCTGCCCGTCCAGTGCGCCGCGCTCAACATGAGCAATGTCCAAGTCCAGGGCCTGGTGGTGGAGGCCAGCTTCTCGGGCGATCCGGAACTGGTGATGAACGCCGTGGCCATGGACCCGTTGACCGCCTCCGTGATGACGCTTCATGAAATCCGCGAGATGGTCGCCGAAATGCTCGCCGCCGAGGCAGCCTGGCTCCCTCAGTTCGCAGGCAAGAAACTCCGCTCCGTCCCGACCATTAGCATCCCGAAGGATGTTCAACGCGCCGAGGTGCCGGTCGATCCCGCCCTCGCCATCGCCAACCGGTTCATGAAACTCGCGGGCGCGTGAGGTTGAGACTCGAAATGTCGGAGTTCCTAGAACTTCATTAGCACGCCCCAATCGGGTTGATTCATAGTTTTGGTGTAGAGGCTGGTGATGGAAGTTACGCCGGAACCGGCGTTGTCCGTCTGGTCCCAGCCGGTGCCGTAGATGAGATGCGAGCTGCTCTCTGATGGTTTGTAGCAGAGCGGCTTTCCGGTGAGCGGGTCTGTGGGGATCGATGCCAGAAAGGCTGGCACGAGATCTTCCAGGGTTGCGGGCAGACGCCCGTGGGCCATGCGGTAGCGCTCGACCGCGCAGGCGGTGGCGAGGCTTCGGAGGATTGTCTGGGTGGCTGCAATCCGCTTGGCCGCACTCATAATAGCGGGCATCGCTTGGTGAGATAAGGGATTCCAGATCTTATTCCAAACGGAGGAACCGGCACGCGCGGCCTCGATCTCTGCGAGGGTTGATGGAAGCTCCCTTGGCTGCTTCACGGCATCGATGTATCGCTGAATAGTGCTGATGTATGCGGCTTTATCTTTGTTTACCCATCCCGCAGGCCAGATTGCCCATGCGGCCCGGAGAGCCTTTTTTTGAAGTCTCACTGTGCCGGTGTCGGGCAGTTCCTGCAGCGTCAATAGATCTGTTCTGGAAACATCGAATTGGAGAAGCGATGCTCTTTCCCCGCGAAGACCGTCGGAAAGGCGTGCCAGCAGATTGATGCGGGAGAGTTCGCTGGAAAAGTTTGCCAATTGCGCATCGGTCCATGCGTGACGCTCCAGACCATCGTTAATCACCTGAGATGCCCGGTCCGAGATGCTGCTTTCAACAAGCAGGGAAATGAGGAATGGGGGGGATCCGGCGGCGCGTGCCAGAGCCAAAATCGTCTGGACATCTTGAAAGGCATTGTCCGGGCGGCCAGTCGCCAGTTCGGCGAGCGCTCTCCCTTGGAAGACATTGGAGGCATTCACCGTCGCTGGGATATTGTGCATCAGCGTCTCGAAACCTTTTGAGTAGTCAAGTGGCCAACAAACCCCCGGTCGGCGGACCGCCTGGGCGACCTCCTCAAGCAGAGGGGCAGAGGGGGCCAGACTCTTTAAAACCAATTCCCCTGCGGCCTGATCGTCGCCATTGAAATCGGGATTCAAGAACCTTGCGACAAAATGGATCTTGCTCTCGCCCGACTCAGGTTTTCCAGTGATTTTTTTCCAAGGTGTATCCAACTTTCTAAGTCGCGAATCCTTTGCGGAAACAAAGGCTTCCTGAAAGACCGGTGCGGCGGCCACGTTGTCGGCATCAGGCACCGGTGCCGGCACGATTTCCTCGAATCGCGTGGGCTCGTTCTTTTCCCGGAGCATGGCCAGGGCGGCGTTTAGCTTTCTCGCTCCCCACCAGTTCGTCCATGAATAGAACAGGGTGACAATGGAGATCAATGTGACAACGGCGAATAGGAGGCCTTTTGTCCATCCACCTCGCCGGTCGCATTCCTCGTAACGCGCAAATTTCCATGGTAATAACACTGCGGTGATCGCAAGAATGCCGAGGAAGATCAGCGCAGCCTGCCAGAGCGTTATCGTGCGGGAGAAGATGACCATACCTCCCAAAGCAAAAACGATGGGAACTCCGATCACGAAGTGCAGCACCGCCTGCAGGTAGAAACCGGCATATCTCAAGTGTGCATGGCAGTTTCCACATTCTCTTGTCGGGCCGGGCCACAGGACCCAAGACTTAAACGGAGCAACGCGTTGATGGCATTTGGGGCATTTCATATATTTATTGGTTTTGGGAGTCTTCTAAGTTGCAGGTTGGGATGTCTGGGGAGTGGCCTTTGGCAGGCGAAAATGCAATTCCATCTGAAGCGGGTGCTGGTTCGGAGAGTCATCCATCTCCTGAGGAAATTGTCCGGTCGCGATGATGCACTTGAGCATTGCGGCTCGCGCCAGATACGCCTCGCGGTCGAAGGGCAGATTTCCACTCGGAACATCCGGCGTGGTGGCTCGGAGAAGAACGATCAACATCCAGCACACGGCCAGCGAAGCCCATGTGACCCGTGGAGCCCAGGCGATGGGCTCCGCGTTTTGTCGTGCGGCTTGCAGGACCCGGTGCTTCAACCCGGTTGGCAGTTCACGCAGGCGGGCCCGGCGGAGAAGAGATTCGATTTCCTCGTTGTTCATGTTTCATCCTCCAGACGCATGGCGTCGCGCAATTTGTCTAATGCGTAGCGATATCTGCTCGCGGCGGTATTTGCTGGGATGCCGAGGATGCTGGCGATCTGCCGGAATGTCCTCTGCTCCCATGTCTTCAAATGCACCACCACGCGCTGCTCCTCCGGCAGGGCAGCCAATTGTGCGAGCAACTCCGCGATCTTCTCATCCTCGCCGGGCTCAGGTCGGAAGACGGTCTGCGCTTCCAAAGCGAAGTTTTCCAGCATCTGCCGCCGGGTCGCATCGCGGCGCACCACATCCACATGGGCGCGGTAGATGCATCGCAACACAAAGGAGCGAGGGTTCAGAATGGTAAACCTCGGCCGCCGGGCCAAGCGCAGGAAGACACTCTGCACCAGATCCTGCGCGGCGTCCGAATCGCGTGTCAGTTGCAGTGCAAACGCATAACCCGCAGGAGCGAATTCGTCGTAAAGGGATTCCAGTTCTCGAAGGTCCATGAATGGCAGTCTGTCAACCAGACGCGATGGTAATGGGATTTGTCTATCCTGCGGGAACCTTTTCATCACGGGCTTGCGAATCGACCGAACTCGGGCCACGCAGCGCGGAGTCAAAAGTTCCGCGCAAGGGTGCCGTGTTGTCGCTGAAAGAAAACCGGGACATGGTTGCAGGGATTCGGCGGGCCGAGGTTCCGCTGGATCCGGCGCTGGCCATCGCCAACCGTTTTATGAAGCTGGCCGTCGTAAAGGGCCTCGCCTCTGCAGAGGTCTTACAACGATGAAGCGTGGTGAGTAGCAGAGCGAAATATCAGAATTTTGCTTTTCTGGTGAGCTGTCTGCGACTCGCATGCGCTCGCCGAGCACTTGCGGCGTTACGCAGCGAGTAGTCTTTTCGTTCGGCAGCCATAGACACTCCGCTACAGCAGAATCGCCATGCGAGATGAGTTGGCCATTTGCAGCGGAGGGCCGGCTGTGATTGAAATTTGGGTCAGACGAGGACGCTGACCCTCCCGGGATTCGATGCGCGCTGCCGCGTGGACTTCTTTTTTGATTTGCTGGAGTTGGCAAGCACTAGAAAAGATACATTGTTTAAAGCATTATTGTTGACACGCATAATTATTGCAGGGAATTTGCGCAGGTGAGGTTGGCTTTTACAAATCGGGTTCGGGAGTTGGAGGCCCTGGATGCCTCGGCGCGCGTGGGTGGATTAGTGGTGCTTTTTGGGCGGCGGCGTGTGGGAAAGACACGCTTGCTCACGCATTGGTTGGAAAAACGGAGCGGGGTTTATAGTCAGGCTATCGAAGCGGCAGTGCCGATGCAGATCGAGCAAACCGTGCGCGATATCGGGTCCGCCCTTCCTGCAGGGATCCAACCGAAGACTTGGATGGAGTTTTTTGAACTTCTGCGTTATGGACCGGCGGGAACCGTGCTGTGTTTGGATGAATTTCCCTATCTGGTGGCCTCGGACGCGTCTTTGCCAAGTGTGGTGCAGCGTTGGTTGGACCATCACAGGCCGGAGGGATTCACGCTGGTGCTGTCGGGATCGAGCACGGGGGCGATGAACGATTGTTTCCTGAACCGCGCGGCGCCGCTCTACCAGAGGGCGCGCAAGGTCATTCACTTGGAGCCGATGGATTATCCCGCATTCTGCAGGGCGTGTGGGTTGGAGTCGGCGTCGATAGATTCCTTCATCCGCTACGCGCTGGTGGGCGGCATTCCGAAATACTGGGAATTTGTGGAGGCGGGTGCTTCAGCGCTGGATTTGGCGGAGGAGCTGTTTTTTGGCCGATCTGCGTTTCTGGAAGACGAGCCGTTGTGCATTCTCCGCGAGGAGCGGATCGCCGGCCTCACGCCGCTGTCGGTGTTGGAAGCGGTGGGCAGGGGCGCGGGGAAGACCTCGGAAATCGCAGCCCGGCTGGGAACCGCGCAAACGAATCTGGGGCGGACATTCCAACAACTGCTCGATGCGTCTTTGCTGGAACGGGAGATTCCTTTTGGCGAGAGCCTTCGCACCACCAAGAAAACCCACTATCGGATCGGCGACCCGGCTTTGAGATTCTGGTTCCGCGTTTACTCGCCGCAGCGAACCGCATGGCGCCGAATGGGAATGGAAGATAAAATCAAACTCCTTCATGACCATGCGGCCACGGTCTTCGAGGATTACTGCCGCTCGCATCATCCCGATGCAGCGAGGTATTGGGAGGCTGGTGCCGAGTTCGACTTCATCCGAAAAGAGGGCGATGGAGTTGTGGTGTCGGAAGTGAAATTCAAAAAACTCAGTGCCACAGAAAAGACCAGGCTGAAAAACCAACTCGCTGAAAAATGGAAGTCCAGCGCCGCTTCACACAAGCATCCCCGGGCGACATTTGAAATTCTCGATACCTCAGAACTCGCAGCAAAGTTCCCAGACACAGGTGGTGCGGCGTTGTAAGAAGATGAATCGCCGGGATTGAAATTTGGGTGAGGCGAGAAAGCAAAACGCGCGACCGCTGCGGAAGCGTCGCGACGATGGGCAGGGCGTGCTTATTGCCGGAAGGGCTCCCAGAGCGAGAGACGCCGCACACCCGGTTGGACGAAATGCCAGTATCACAAATCCAGCTTTCCGTTCAGCGCTCGGCCCACATGAATCAGATCCAATCGATGAAATCGGCAAAGTGGACTCTCGATAAGTTACCCAGCCGCAGAGTCCTGACTTGTCGGGATTAACTGGGCGATCCGAGATTCAAATCCCAGCCCGGGAGAGTAAAATCGCCGAGTTCATTTCAAAAAATGAACTCTTTCCGCTAATCAGGGGATGGAGTGAACAATCCTCCATGATCACCCTGCCCGCAACCGATCCGAGTCTCCCCGCCGCCCAGTAGGGAGATGCCAAGGCGTTTTGTGTGCTGATCGCCCCGCATGAACCGCGCCTGCTCGCACAGGCGCTCAGGCTGTGCCGGAACGCGACCCAGGCCGAGGATCTGGTGCAGGAAACTCTGGTTGAGGCGTGGAAAAGCCTTCGCCGCTTCGACGGCTCCTGCCGCTTGGAGACCTGGCACTATGCGATTCTTCTGCACCGCCATCAAAAGGCGCTCCGTTACGCCAGGGTCCGCCCGTTTTTCTGTCTCGACGCCGAATCGCGGGATCGGGCGCTGGAACAACTCCAGGCCCTCGGCGGCTCGCCTGCGGAGTGCGCCGACGCGCTGGACGATTCCGAGCGGATCCGCCGTTGCCTCGCGGATCTCCCGCCGAAACATCGCGAAGTGATCTCGCTCCGGTTTTTTGCCGACGCACCGCTCGAGGAAATCGCCGCCGCCCTCGGCTGCTCGCTGGGCACGGTCAAGTCCCGCCACTTTTACGCGCTTGAAAAATTACGAAAAATGAACCTTCCCGCTCCCTGGCGGGATAGACCTGATAACGAATGAAACCCTGTCGCGAATTCCAACAATCTCTGGCCCTGCATGCCTGCGGGATGATCGACGGGGCCGCGCGTGCCGCGCTGGAGTCGCACCTGACCGCGTGTCCAAGCTGCTGCGCGCGGCTCGATGCGTTGCAGGATGTTTGCAAAAGCCTCGCCGCTCAGAAGGGGGAGGAGGTGAGCCCGTCGCCCGGCTTCCATGCGCGCGTCGAGCGGGCCATCCTCCGGCGTGGAGAGGATCGTCAGCCCCACTGGCAATGGCTCGGGCCGGTCGCGGCGGCGGCCTGCCTGGCCCTAGGCCTCTTTTTCTGGGGCACGCACCCGCCGGAATCTCCAGGAAATGCCGTGCCGGTGGTGGCTGCCAGCGCGGAGGAGACTCCGCCTCCGACATTGCTCGCGTATCGAGCCGCTCTTTCCGCCTCCGACGCGGACCTCGAACATCTCCTCCAACGCCAGGCGGCAATGATCTTGCCGAACGAGGGGGGCATCAATGCCTTTGGCTTCAACCGCCTACTCGCCGATCTCTAACCAATCCAAACCAATGAAAACACCAATGAAAACCACCGTTACTTCACTGCTCGCAACCATCGCCATGGCATTTACCGCCTCCGCGGCGCCGACTCTCCTTGTTGAGACTACCATCACAGAGAATCACGCGAACGGTGGCCCGGACGTATTGAAGGCCCCCGCCATCTCCGTCGAGAGTGGCAAGCAAGCGACCGTTAAAATCGGCAAGCTCGAATACGCGGTTACTCCCACTTTACTCGACAACGGCACCGTTGACCTCCGCGCCGTTCTAACCGAGCGCGACGGCGAGAAGGCTGACAGGCTCGCAGCACCCCAAATCAAAGCCAAACTCGGCAAAGTTGCCGAAATCCAAATCGGCGACCTCGCGTTCACGACCAAGACATCCCTCGCCAAGCAATCAAATATCAACCAATGAAACTCATCTCATCCACACTCGCCGGCCTGCTTTTTTTCACCTCGCTCTATCCGAACCAGGCTTTTGCTGCGGAGGCTGATTCGGCGGACCTCCTTCACGAAGCCAAGGTTTCCCAATCGCCGGCACCTGCCCCCCAAGGCCCCGCCGACGCCATCCGGAAGGCCCAGATCGTCATCGACGCCAAATTCATCGAGACCAATTCAGGCAAGCAGGATGTCCTCTCCGCCCCGCGTGTGACGATGATCGAGGGCAACAAAGGAACCATCAACGTGGTCCGGGAGTTAACGGTTTCGCTGCCTGGTGCTGGAAAAGAAGCCAGGCAGACCGTGCAGATCGGCTATAACATCGAGGCAACGCCATTTATGCAGGGCGACGAAATCCTGCTGCGTTGCAACATGACTTCAACCGCAGTCATCGGAAAATCGGCCGACACGCCGACTTTGGCGAGCCTTAGCACGCAGAGCCTCAGCACGGCGGTCGTGATACTGGCCAAACCGGGGAAAGCCTCGCGCTTCGTGCTCGGGGAAGAAGCTGGGAAAGGCGAACGCAGTGTGGTCGTGGAGTTGACAGCATCCATCGCCCAGCTCGAAGCGAACGCTGCGCCGATTTACTGGCAGGCCTTCGCCGCAATGCCGAAGATGATCAAGGAGGAAACCGCCCTGCTCGCCCTGAAACCCGCCGATCCGCTCGACAAGGCGGCCGCGGAGAAACTGGTGGCGAAACTCGAGAACAGCCTCGCCCTGCTCAACGCCGCCGCCGCGATTTCAGAATGCGACTGGGAGGTGAACCTCGCCGAGGGCCCGAGTCTGCAACTTCCGTATGTCTCGAAGGCCGTCGAGCTTGCCAAGGCGGCGCGGCTCCGTGCCCGCTTGCATTTGTTGGAAGGCAACCCCGGCGCGGCGGTCAGCGACTTGGTTGCATCCCTGCGGCTTGCTCGGGCCGCCGGTCAACCCGGCCTGCTCATCAACCTGCTGGTGCAAACTTCCATCGAGCGGTCCGCCATCCAGACGGTCGCGGCGCATTTTGGAAAGTTTGACAAGGACGCCTTGCAACAACTGGCGGCCGCTACAGCGGATTATGATCGAAAGCCTTCGATAAAACACGCAATCGAGATCGAAAAACAATGCTACGGCGGCTGGATGCGCCGCCAGGTCGAGCAATCCAAGGCGAAGCACGAAACCCTAGCGCAAGCGCCTTGGATCGCAGAGTTCATCACGCCCATGGCCAATAACGGGGCCAACCCCACCCCGCCTACCGATGAACTCGTCCAGGCGCTCGGGGGAAACTGGGAAGGCTTCGAGAGCCAACTCTCCGCCTGGGAAAAGGATTACGACGAACTCGCCCGAATCCTTGGGCTGCCCCACGCGGAGGTTGAGCCCGCGCTCGCGGAGTTCTACAAGCGGTTGCAGGAAAAGAAGGGCCCCCTCCTTTCCTCCCCCGCCTTGCCAGCAATGGGAGCATCCTACAACAAGGAAGCCCAGCTTGTCGCCGAGCGGTGCATGCTCATCACCGCCATCCAGATGCAACTCGAAGGTAAGCCCAAAGCCCTGAAAAGCCGCGATCCGTTTGGCGACGGCCCGTTCGAGGTGTCGGAAACCGCCAGTGGTATCGAACTCAAATCGAAGCTGATCGTGGACAAAAAACCGGTCACGCTGACATGCGTTACCAAGTAGTTTCAGAAATCCTGAGGCCCAAGGGGTCTTGGAAGTAGTCTCACACATTGACGCATTGAAATTTCATCATACCGAGGCCATCGAAGTCGGAATACGCGGGGGCGATTTTTTGGATGACGAGGACCGGCGGGGATTTTTGAAGACGCTGTGAGAGCCCGCAGAAGGGGAGTGCGGGTGGAAAAAGAGATTGCTGTGTGATTATGTGGGATCCTTCAGCGAGGATCAAAATGCGCTCGCCAAATGAGATGAAATGGTTCTGGTAAACGCCCTCTTTGTGTCAACTGTATCTTTTTGCGCAAGATGGCGCTGGAGTATGCTGAGAAAAAGATTCGGTTGCTGTTTTTATGTCACCGAGAATCCAATTTGAAGTGAACAGCCCCCAGCTTTTTGATAGGTTAATGGCCTTCGATCTTCTCGATAACGCTGGATTCGTTAGTTGCTAAAGTATATTTTCTGCAGCGCTTTGCTTTTGGATTCCGAAGTCTGAGGCTGGTATCATCGCGGCGGTCATTTTTACGAGAAGCAGATTGCGAATGCGGGAAATAAAATAATGTCTGGCGATCTGGCGCGATTGTTGCTCCTAATCCGCGCCCTCGGGCAATTCTCCACCAAATCCCGGAGTTTTCAGAAAACCAATCAATAAGTCATGGGTCACTATAAAAACATAGAATTGGACGAGCGTTTGGCGGCTGTAATTCGGCATATGAATTCCGTGGAAGAGTATCGCGAGATTTTGCAAAATCTTCAATCTACATGGGATAATCTGACTCTTCTCGGTCAACTTTCAGGCATAGGGGTGGACATGAGTGGAACCCGCCAAGCTTTTCAACAACTTAGCAGTGATTTACTCATCCAGTTGGCGGAGGAAACGCTTCGGAAGACTGTGTTGGAGATGGGGTCCAAAGCTCAAGTGGCTATCGATATCCTTGTGCGCAACTTGTTTGAACGCACTGCAGACATCGGATTCCTGGCAACAGATGCCGATATTAGCAGCTTTATCGCTTTGAGTGAGAAGGCAGCAGGGCCAAGTGGAGAAGTTCCTGCTGGCGATGAAGAGTTCTGTAAAATTCAACAGATTCTGCGCCAGCGTTTTTCGGAATACGTGGCGAAATATTCCGTTTACTCGGATATCATCCTGCTCGATACCAGTGGCCAAGTTCTGGTCCGCCTTGATGAGACGATCATGGTTTCCCGAAGTGCCGACCCGCTAGTCGAGCGGGCCTTAAAAACCCGCGAAGCCTACATTGAAAACTACGGTGAACTGGATTTGCTTCCCGGTCAGGGGGCGGCTTTGGTTTACGCTTATCGCGTCACGGATGGGAGCGGCCAGGCGATCGGCGTCCTCTGCCTGAGTTTCCGATTTCAAGACGAAATGGAGAGGATTTTTGCGGACCTGAATTCCCCAGACGATTGGTCGGTGGTTCTTCTCTTGGATGAAAAGGGGAAGGTGCTGGCCAGTTCCGATGGGTATCACCTCCCGGTCGGAGCCACTGTGCAACGCGTGCTCTCCTCTGCGTGCGAGATTGTCCGCTTCGGTGCGCAGGAATATCTGGCCATTACTCGACATGCGGCGGGCTACCAAGGATACATGGGGCCTGGCTGGCACGGGCATGTGATGTTGCCGGTTCATCACGCTTTCAACAAAGACGTTTCAGCCGTCCTCAAGGAGTTGGATGGAAGTGCTCTCGCTGAGGTGATGAACAGTGCCTCGCTCTTTGGCGATGCCCTGCGATCCATTCCAAAAAAAGCCGAACACATTCAACGCGATCTGAATCGTTCTGTCTGGAATGGCAATGTGCGCCAGAGCGGGGGCAAAAAAGCGTCGAATCCATCGTTTGCCAAGATCTTGCTTTGGGAAATCAGCAACACGGGAGCGCGCACAAAAGAGGTGTTTGAGCGCTCGATCGCAAACCTTCATGAAACTGTAGTTTCCTCAATTTTGCAGGAATGCCAGTTTCTTGCCTCCTTGGCCATAGACATCATGGATCGCAACCTCTACGAGCGAGCCAATGATTGTCGCTGGTGGGCGTTGACTTCCACCTTCCGTGAACTTCTGGAAAACGAAAGCGCGACGCAAGGCGGGCAGGCCTTGATGTCATCGATACTGGAAACCATCAATGGCCTGTATACGGTTTATACGAATCTCATAGTATTTGATTCCCAAGGGCGTGTTGTAGC
Organism: Terrimicrobiaceae bacterium; assembly: GCA_044342325.1. Lineage (GTDB taxonomy): Bacteria > Verrucomicrobiota > Verrucomicrobiia > Chthoniobacterales > Terrimicrobiaceae > UBA967. Next base: position 22,606 of record JBIIPZ010000031.1, on the reverse strand, counting down.
TGTCTCCCAGCCTACGGAGTCGGCTTTAGTCGGCGAGACGATCGAAGAGGAATGGATTTCCCAAGTCTTGAATATCACGGATTCTCAAGGTTACACCGTTTCAGATTTCAGCCTCACGCCGCTCTACGCCAACCGATTCACCTACATTTATGGCGCGGCGATTTTTTCCTTGAAAGGAAAAGGTTCCGTAGGAGGTGTCGGCATTGTTTTTGATTCAGAGCCCCAGTTCGCAGCCATGTTGCGGGATTCATTGCCTCGCGACACATCGGGGAAAATCCGTGACGGGTGCTTTGGCGTGTTCATTGACGAGCTGGGCCAAGTGATCGCTTGCTCTGATGAACGCTACAAGCCGGGGGACTCGTTGGATATCGCTCTGACTTGCCTACCGAAAAATATGGGTGATGCGACTGCGCACGTCGTCCGGTTGGGTAGTCACTATTTCGCGATGGGGGCACGCATGTCAGCAGGCTATCGCGAATACAAGGGCGAGCACGATAGTTACCGTAATAAGGTGCTGGCTCTGGTTTTCATGCGCTTGTGTGAGGCTGAGAATGAAAAATCAAACCAGACGCTTGCGCCGCTGGCCATACGCTCGGATCATTCTGTCGAGGGCCAAACTCTTGAAATTGCCACATTCCGCGTGGGGAATCGATGGTTTGGACTCCGGACATCCCAGGTTGTGGAAGCTGTGGAGATGAGCAATATGGCCGCCGCCCCAGGTTCAGGCAAAGAGTTTGTTGGTTACATGATATACGATGGATTGCCGGTTCCGATCTATGACATTAATGTGTTGTCAGGCGACGAGGAAACCCAAGCGGATGCGGGCCAAATAGTGGTAATTCTAAGGAAAAATGAAACCGACTATTTCGGTATTGTTGTCGATGGACTCGGCGGCATTCCTGAAATTAATATTTCGCGTTTAAAGCTTATTCCGCATGTTGTTGCTGGAGAAAGCTCTCTAGGCGAGGCGTTGGTTGCAACGGAGTCTGAACGAGAGGATGGTCTTCTGATTGTTTTGGGTGTTGACCGTATCGCTGAAAGACTGGTGGAACTTATTGCAGTGGCAAAAGATAAAGCTTAATCCACTTCAGAACAGCGTGTTGTCTGCTTTATTTTTTGAGGAAAAGAGGGAGGGGTAGCCGCGTTTTCGCGATCGGAACTAGAATTAGAGTTTTCGAAGTCTTCTGCGCACCAGCGTCTCGAAGTTTCCCACATTGAAGCTCGGGAAAACCCGGTCCTTAATCGAATTCCAGAGCTGGGTGTGTTCGAGTGGAAGCAGATCATGCTGGTTGATTTCTCCACTGAAACCAATCTTACAGAGGCGGCACATGTAACGAGCGATGGCCACCACCGACACAAGCTCTACATCCTCGGTTGCTTGGTCCGGTTGTTCCACCCAACGGATGACATTTTTGATTTTAGTGGGGATGCTTTTATTTTCGATGAACTCGATGGCCATCTGGCGGGAGGAAATCCCCATGTGGAGTATCTCCGATTCGCCAATCGATACATTATTCTCTTGAGCGTAAATATAAACGGGGACATACCCTGCGGGCTGCACGCGCAGGAAAAGCAGCGTCCCGATGTCGTGAAGCAGTGCTCCCAGGAACGCGCTGTCTTCGATGTTTAAAAACTCCATCTCTTGGCAGGTGAACTGGGCGATATTGGCCGTGGCGAGCAGGAATCTCAGGTGGCTGGCCCAGTTCGCGTCCTCGTTGAGATACATGAAACTCTCGCTGCAGCGCGGAAACCCCTTGGCTACTGCGCCAAGCCGTTTTTCCCCGAGAAAGTTCACGCACATGCGGGCGTCTTCAATAAAAGAAGTGAAATCCTTCTTCTTTGCCTGACGCACCGCATTGGCATTTTGGAGCATCTGGAAGGCCAGGCCCGGATCGTGTTCCGCCAAATCCATGAGGGGATGCAGTGAAGTCACCATACCTCCTGTTGCCAGCGTGAAGGCCGCTGCCGCCGACCCGACCACTGGGCAACCTTTTAGGCCCGCGATCTCCCTTCTCAGCTTCGCCTCGGTAACTACTGGGAAGGTTTGGCTATCGATCATCTTATTCCAATGCTCGATGCTTGACGCCTCCCTTTTGGCATCTTCAGAGTTTTTTTCGTCCTTTCTCAGGAAGCCATTCGGAACCCGCTCGCCCGTCTTGCGCACTCCCTCGCTAGCAGTTTTACTCCACTCGGAAATGTCGATTTCGCCGGCGCGCTTCTTGATGCTGTCCATTGAACGCTGCTCCGCAAGGGCCTGCACTGCCTGTTTCATTTGAGGCGATTGGAGAATGACCCGCATGAAAGCATCCTTTTCTATGCGCATCATACGGGCGTCAGTCTGAGCGATGATCGTAGCGCTGCGCGGGGCGTTCTTGATCAAAGCCATCTCTCCAACAATGTCGCCATCACCAATCTCGCCGATTTTTTTCGGCTCGGGATCATCCTCCATCGCGACGTAAATCCCGAGACTCCCTTGATCGATCAGATACATCGCATCCCCGTCATCGCCCTGCTTGAAAAGGGTGGCCCCTTCGTCAATTTCGTAATCCCGCAGGTGGGGAATAATCGCATGCACCTCGTGCGGCGGCAATGAACGGAGCACGGCATTTTTGGCCAGTCGATCCAGCAAGGCGCTCGCCTGCTTTGTTTTTTGATCCAACTTGTAGATATCCGCCCGGTAACTGCAGAGAAGCGCGTAATAGCCGAGATAGGCTGCAAACTCCTTGAATTCTTCCCAGTCGGATTCCTTCGCGAAAGAAGCCAGAAACTTCAGATACTCCTCCAAGCCTGGCACGGCCGCCTCCCGAATCTTTCCGCGAAACCCGGAGATTTCTGAGAGAATCTTCTCTTTTTCTGCCTCGGCGAGTTCGATCTTCAGATCCTTGTAGGTTTGCGCAGCGGATTGGATGACGGGCGCGAGTTCGTCCAGAGCCGCCCCTCGTTGATCCAATGAGCAAAGTGTGCGCCGGCAAAACGCGTCGTCCGGCTCAAAAAAAGACCAATACCATGCCTTCCCCTCGAGCTTTGCGACTTCGTCCTCGATCGATTCTTGCAGGTAGGGCTTCCGATGAAAACTTTGCACTCCCAAGTCGTAGGCTTCTTGAATTTCCGCATGCGTCGTTCTGGAAGCATAAAAGACAACCGGCACATGGCTAAAGAAATAGTCCTCGCGGAGGGTTCTCAGAAAGCCCAGTCCGGTGGAGTCTTGGAGCTTAAGCTCGATAAAAATCAAATCCACCAGAATATTCTCACGCAGAAAAACCATCGCGTCGTGAGCACTCGAAACGGAAGCGCTCCTGTGGTCATCACGGGCCAAAAATCCCTTCAGCGCCAAAAAGGCGTTGTCATCAGGATCAACTAATAAAATGTTGGCCATGTTTAGACATCAAAAAACAACCCCATCTCCCCTTTTTTTCATGATTGCGAGCAGATCAAAAAATCCGTTCAGCGCCGAAAAAGCGATGAAATCAAGAGCAACAACTAAAGCATTGTTCATAGGTCGATGTAAACCCCAAACTTATTAATCTGTTTTTTGGTAATTACTCAGTAGCCCTCGCTGGAAATTTGTTCCGCATGTTCACTGATGGTCAAGGAGAGTAAGATGGATGTGAATAGGCGTAAGTTTCGGCATTTATGTGAGCTTCATGTGGAATGAGCGATAATTATCTACCAAGGCGTATGCCATGTCCTTAAAGCAGAATTGTTACAATTTCGTAACAGAGGCTCGCTCCGCCTTGGGCTTCGCAATCGCGGACAGAAGATTGCTGCCGCGCATCTGCATGGGTCACTTTGCGAAGGGGAACCCCCCTTGATTTTACGCCTCGCCGATTTCGATTTGGAGAGCTTCGGCGATGCGGTCGGCGTGGGTGTCGATGAGTTCCTGTTCGCGGCCTTCGATGAGGAGGCGGACTTTGGGCTCGGTGCCGGAGTAGCGGAGCAGGACGCGGCCTTTGCCGTTGAGTGAGGACTCGGCTTCGGCGAGGAGGGTTTGGATTTGTGGCAGGGTCTCGAGTGGCGGCTTGTCTTTGACGCGAAGGTTGCGCTGGGCCTGGGGATATTTTTTGAGGACCTTTTTCAGTTCGCTCAGCGGCTTGCCGGTTTCGATCATGACGCGCAGGATCTGGAGTGCGCTGACGATGCCGTCGCCCGTGGTGGCGTAGTCGCGGAAGATCATGTGTCCGCTCTGCTCGCCGCCGACATTGTGTCCATCGCGGAGCATGGCTTCGATGACATAGCGGTCTCCGACTTTGGTGCGGAGGATTTTTCCGCCGTGGGCTTCGAGGGTTTCATCGAGGCCGAAGTTGCTCATGATGGTGGAAACCAAGGTGCCGCCTTCGAGGCAGCCGCGCTGGAGGTAATCGACTGCCGCGATAGCCATGATCTCGTCGCCGTCGACCAGCTCGCCGTTCTCGTCACAGAGCAGGACACGGTCGGCGTCGCCATCGTGTGTGATGCCGACATGCGCCTTGCACTCGCGGGTGAGCCTTTGGATTTGCTCGGGATGGGTGCTGCCGCAGTGGGTGTTGATGTTTGTGCCGTTCGGATGGTTGTTGATTACGACCAGATCGGCCCCGAGTTCGCGCAGGATGCAGGGGCTGGTCTTGTAGGCGGCGCCGTTCGCGCAATCGAGTGCGATGCGGAGCGACTCGAGCGTGAGGTGGCGGGGAAAGCTCTGCTTGGCGAACTCGACATAGCGGCCGAGGGCGTCGTCAATGCGGTGGGCCTTGCCGATTTTTGTGGCGGTTGGGCGGATGTTTTCGATCTCTCCGCTGAAGACGAGATGCTCGATGCGCGCTTCGATTTCATCGTCGAGTTTGAAGCCGTCGTGACGGAAGAATTTGATGCCGTTGTCTTCGTAGGGATTGTGGGAGGCTGAAAGGACGATGCCGGCATCGGCCCGCAACGAGCGGGTGATGTAGGCCACGCCGGGAGTCGGCAAGGGGCCAATGAGGAGGGCGTCCGCACCGAGTGAGGTCAGGCCGGCGACGATGGCATTCTCCAGCATGTAACCCGAGAGGCGGGTGTCTTTACCGATGACGACTCTCAAGCGGCCGCTGCGCGAGGAAGAGCGGGCTTCTGCAAAGACATGGGCGGCGGCGCGGCCGAGTTTCAGTGCGGTCTCGGCAGTGACGGGTTCGATATTTGCGACGCCGCGAACGCCGTCGGTTCCGAAAAGTTTGCGATTGTTACTCATTTTGGTGATGTGGTTTTCCGGTTACTGAAGCTGTGCGGTGGAGGGCTTCAGGAGGTCAAGCCGGACGGGATTCCGACTGACGTTCTGCTTGATGAGAAACCAAAGGGCGAAGGCCAGAAGAAGGCTTGTGAGTTTGATTTTCCAATTGTTGAGAAGGATCGCTTTCATACTTTTCGTCTAAGAGAAGCTGGCTGAGCCGCTGGCGGAATTTTTCCACACTCAGATTTCGTTCGATTTTGCCGCCATGACAAATGGAAACCTGACCGGTTTCCTCCGAGACCACGAGCGAAACGGCATCCGATTCGTCACCCAGACCAAGCCCCGCGCGGTGGCGCAGGCCGAGGTTGCGGTCGAGATCCTCGCGCTGGGAGAGGGGAAAAATACACGCCGCCGCCACGATGCGGTCGCCACTGACGATCATGCCGCCATCGTGCAGAACGGTCTTGGGATGAAAAACAGTGAGAGCGAGTTCTTTTGAAAACTTTGCGTCCAGCGCGACACCGGTTTCCACGATGGTTTTGAGACTGATTTCGCGTTCGATCGCGATCAGAGCGCCAAAGCCTTTGCTGGAAAGCTCGAAGATTGCATCCGTGATGAGCTCGATAGTCTCGGACTCCTGGGAGGCTGATGTAAAAAAACGGTGGCTGCCGAGTTCCGTGAGAGCGCGGCGCAATTCAGGCTGGAAAATGACGACCAGCGCAATGGCCAGAAAGACGGAAATGCTCCGCAAAAGCCAGCCGATGACCTCCAGGTTCAGCAACTGGGACACCAGCGTGAGGGTGAGAAAAACAAGGGCCAGACCGAGCAGAATCCGCGCCCCGTGGGTTCCTCGCAAGTAGAGGTAAATGTAGTAGATGACCGCCGCGAGAATTACGATCTCGATACCGGAGGTCCACTGCTCCTGAAGAAAGGCGACGGCCTGCTCAAACATCGCCCAATATCGCTTCGGTCATCCGAAGCGCCTCCGTGTGGGGGTTGACATCGTGGACGCGCAGGATGCGGGCTCCGCGCTCGCGGCAGAGCGAGGTGAGAGCGACACCTGGCCAGAAGCGGTCATCCATCGCAGATGATCCCGCAAGCCAGCCAAGAAAGGATTTGCGGGAGGCTCCGACGAGGAGCGGACGCCCAAACTCAAGGAACGCCGAAAGCTCCGCCAGCAGCCTGCGATTGTGCTCGGGCGTTTTTCCAAATCCAATTCCTGGGTCGAGTGCAATGCGCATCGGGTCGATGCCGCAAGCTACCGAGCGCTCGAGGGCCTGTCGAAAAAAATTCCCCACTTCCTCGACGACATCATCGTATGTCGGCGCGAGTTGCATCGTGCGCGGTTGGCCCTGCATGTGCATGATGACCACTCCCGCGCTGGTAGATGCCGCGAGCGCCGGCATTTCGGGGTCGCCGCGCAGACCGGTGACATCGTTGATGATATCCGCTCCGGCATCCAACGCCGCCCGGGCCACAGCGGCCTTGGAGGTATCGATTGATAGCAGAACCTGGCTCTCCCGTCGCAGGGCTTGGATGACTGGCAGCACGCGCCGGATTTCCTCATCCGCTTCGACGCTCTGTGCGCCGGGACGCGTGGACTCGCCGCCGATATCGAGGATTTCAGCACCCTCGGCCACCATTTGTAGACCGTGTGCCAAAGCAGCTTGGGGATTCAAAAACGAACCGCCATCCGAGAAGGAATCCGGCGTGGCGTTGATGATGCCCATCACCCGTGCGCGCCGCGAGAGGTCGATTTCGCGATCGCGGATTTTCCAGATCACTTTTTGAGGCGGATGGAAGCGGAGCGGCCGTGGGCGTCGAGGCCCTCGATGGCGCTGAAGGTTTCAATATGAGGCAGCGAGGCGCGCAGGGAGTCCTCGTCAAACATAACGATGCTTGTGCGGCGCTGGAACTGGTCCGCTGTGAGGCCGGCGAAGGACCGGCCGGCCCCGCCTGTGGGAAGCTCATGACTCGGCCCCGCCAAAAAGTCGCCTCCGACAACCGGCGACAGGCCACCGAGAAAGATGGCGCCCGAGGTGCGGAGTTGGAGGGCAATTTCGCCGGGAGCTTCGGTGGCGATGGCGACATGCTCGGAGGCGTATTCGTTCGCAATCCGAATGGCGTCCTCCATGTCCTCGACAAGGATGAGTTTGGTGTTTTTGAGCGCCTTGGCGAGTTCGGCGGGACGCTTGGAAAGCTTCGTCTGTTTTTCAACGGCCTTTTCCACGCCTGTAAGAATTTTTTCGGAATCCGTCACCAGAATCGCTTGGCTGCCGTGGCCGTGCTCGGCCTGCGCCAAAAGATCGGCCGCGACCCAATTGGGCTTGGCTGTCTTGTCGGCGATCACCAGCACCTCGCTTGGGCCGGGCAAGAGGTCGATGGCGACTTTGCCGAAGACTTGGCGCTTGGCTTCGACGACATAGGAATTGCCAGGGCCGAAAATTTTCTGCACGGGAAGAATCGTCTTCGTGCCATGGGCCAGTGCGGCGATCGCTTGCGCTCCGCCGACGCGATAAATCTCGGTCGCGCCGCAGCGCGAAAGGGCTGCCAGCAAAGCGGGATGCACCTTGCCATCAGGCCCGGCGGGAGTCACCGCGATGATCTCCGGCACGCCAGCAGCCTCGGCGAGTGTGCAGGTCATGATAGCGGTGGAGACCAGCGGTGCCGTGCCACCGGGAATGTAAATGCCGACTCTTTGGAAGGGGTCGAATCGTTCACCGGTAATCGCTCCCTGCCGGTTTTTCATAAACCAACTCTTGCGCAGGCTGCGCTTGGCAAACGCCTTCACATTCGAGCGCGCGGCGTCGATCGCCTTGCGTGTTTCCGCCGGAAGTGAATTACAAGCCTCGGAAATCTCCAAGGGAGTAACGGGGATTTGGTATGGCGCGATATCAGGGCCGCCGAATTTCTTCGTGTAGCGGAGCAATGCCTCGTCGCCTTCCTTGGCTACCGCGCCGAGAATTTCTTCCACAGTCGCACGAACAGCTGGATCCGCTTCGTAGGAGCGTTTCAGCGATTCAATGCCGCGCCGGTAGGCTTTGTCTTTCGGACGGAGAATTTGCACCGGGCGCTGGTTATTTGATGTAGGCCAAGATGAAGGCTGTAATGAAAATGTTCACCAAGGCCAGTTCGAAGAAGAAATACCAACCGAGCTTCATCAGTTGGTCATAGCGGAAACGGGGAACCGTCCAACGCACCCAGATGAACAGCACCAAAAGCGCACTCACTTTGGCGAAAAAGACACCGATGTTGATCAGGCCAAAGATCACACCCGGCAGACCCGGCATCGAGCCATCGGGGATCATCGGCAGGCTCCAGCCACCCAGAAAGAGTGTCACGATAACGCCCGAACCCGCGATCATCGCCGCGTATTCACCGAGGAAGAAGAGCGCGAAACCCATGCCCGAATACTCGGTGTGGTAGCCGCCGACGAGTTCCTGCTCGGCCTCGGGAAGATCGAACGGCGCGCGGTTGGTCTCCGCAAACATCGCGATCAGGAAAATGATGAACGAAATCAACATCGGGATCCAGATGAGCAGGCGGGACAAGGAAAAGCCGTTCACGAATGTGTCCAGCACGGCCTTGAAATCGCCCGAGAGCAGCATTTCCCAAGTCAGGCCCTTGGCCCAGAAGGGAGCGACCATCCAGCCATTCTCACGCTGCCAGTTCACGATGTCGGGCATGTTCAAGGTGCCGCAGAGCATAAAAACCGGGATCACTGAAAGACCGAGCGCCAGCTCGTAGGAAATCATCTGCGAAGTGGAGCGAATGCCGCCGAGGAAGGGGTATTTCGAGTTCGAGGCCCAGCCCGCGAGCACGATGCCGTAGACGCCCAGCGAGGAAACGGCGAATACATAAAGGACGCCGATATTGATATCCGCAATCACCATCGGAACCCCGAAAAGCGAACTTCCAAAGGGCAATACCGCCAAGACGAGAATCGCAGGCACCATCGCGAGCTTTGGCGCGATGTAGTAGTAAAATTTGTTCACCTCGTGGGGGATGAAATTTTCCTTCAAGAGAAGCTTCAGCGCATCAGCGATCGGCTGGCCAAGGCCGAGAATCCGGATTTTCGTAAGCGGAATACCGGTGCGATTCGGTCCGACGCGGTCCTGGATCCAAGCGCAGATTTTACGCTCGGCATAGACCGTGTAGGAAACCAAACCCAGAATCAGGCCAAGCAGGCCGAGCGTTTTCGCCAGAGAGGTCCACACCAAGAATGGCTCCGGCTTCATGAGAAAATTCAGAATCTCCATATATAACAGGGCTTCGGTTTACCCCGATGAGCCATGCCTGTCGAGCGGCAAGGCGAAAAAGTCTCGCGCCTGCCGGCTTGTTTTTTTAGCGCAATAAAGAGCATCATTGCCCAACGACACATGGCTTCAGCGGATTTTTTCATCACCAACGAGCAACGCAAAAGAATCGATGACGCCGTGCGCTCCTTTGGCGCCAAGGAAGTCCGAAAGGGACAAGCCCTCTTCCGGCGTGGAGCTGTGAGCTATTTATCGTGGGATGACGCAGGCGAAAAAATTTTGGCCAAAGTAATCGGTGGATCGATCTATTCGACTGAGGTCTTTTTTCAAAAAAAACAACTTCTGCTAAACTGCAATTGCCCGGTGCACGGACTCTGCAAGCACCTTGCGGCCACGTTATTGAAGGCGCGGGAAATGTCTGTCGCCGAGGAGGCCCCAATTATGGATATAGGCTCGGACACCCTCTACGCGGCCCTTGCCAATAAACTCCCGGCAAAATTACCCCGGGCGGTTCAGCGCTTTTTAAGAGACGCGGAGGTGTGGTGGACGAAAAAATTACCCCGGATCAATCTCAGCGACCTCAAAAACGCCGTCGGAGACCCGGCTTTCTGGCGCATGGGCGATATCGAAATTTTTCCTGTCGAGAATCCCCCGGCCAACGCTGCAGAGTATTTCGCGTATCTTGCTGCCGCCTGCAAATCCCAACAAATCAAGCTGCCGGGACCACTTTCGGAGGCTGTTGACGCCGCCGTATGGGCGCGTTTGGAAGAAGGGTGGAAGCGCGCGAAAGAGGTCAGGAAATGGAAGCACACCTTCGATAAATGGGACGATTCCGAAGGGAGCGCCCTCCCGCCGGATGTGGAATTCCGCCTTATGCTCCTGCCCGACTCGGCAGTCATTCAGGCGCGCGAATCCGGCAGCTCGGAATTTGGCAAAACCTCGATGAAATTCGTCAACCAATTCATCGAGAAATCCTATCAATCGCGCAATGCGCCCCTGCTCAGCCTCGGGTCCAATCTGGTTCTCCAAGCGGGAAAGGATGACTACGGAACCATCTCGAACCTCGAAATCCGGGGAATGCGTCCCAGCCTCTCCAAAAGCCTCACTCAACTCGGCACCAGCAAGGATTTCTTCAATAGACATGTCGTTGGGGAAGACGGTCAGCCGGTGAGGTTTTTCGACCAGCCCCTGCGTTGGGAGCTCAGAGCTCCGGAAGGCACGGCGAATGATTACTCTCTCCTGCTTCTAGACGCAGCCGGCAAGATGCCGCCGCCCCCCGTCGCCATTCTTTCCGGCAGGCCGCTCCAATATGTGACGAGCACCGCAGTCTACCCCATCGCAGTTTGGCCATTTGGAGAGGAAAGCCCGCAGTGGCCTCTCGCGATTCCGGCGCAAGCGATGGAGTCCCGCGAGGGCATGGGCGCGCTCGCCACGCTCCGCATTCCCGTGCCATCGCACATGGAGAAAAAAGTTCAGCGCATCGCGGCCACGGTGAATATCCAGTGCAGGATTTATCGCTACCACGGAGGCACGGCGGATTTTTTCCAACTCAACGCTCAGACGGATTTCCAAGGCTACGAGAAGCCCTTGGTCTGGAGCGGAACGAACTGGTGGGATCGCAACTCTTGGGACTTCCAGCCCAAGTTGGCAGTTGATGCGCTGATCCAGTTCGACAAATCCGCCATGGGTCCCGCCGCCGAGTGGCTCCGCTCGATTCCCCTCAAGCAGGCTATGCATGCCGGACACCAAATCTGGCATGAGCAGCGCATGTCCGGCAAGGAGTGGCCGGACCAATTCATCGCCTGGCTCGATCGGCGCCCAGCGGGTTGCGTCGTGGAACTGGATGCCCAGCTCGCGAGCCTGCGCGACGGCAAAGTCGCCGGCCATGTTCAGATCGACATTGAGGATTCGAAAGACGGGATCGACTGGTTTGATCTCAGCGTGGCCCTGCATGTGAATGACAGCACGCTCACCCAAGCGGAGATCGACCTCCTGCTCAAAGCCAAGGGCAAATGGGTGCGCCTTGAAGGCAAAGGCTGGAGGAAACTCGAATACCAACTCACCGAGGAACAACTCAAGGAACTCGCCGACCTCGGCCTCTCGGTGAACGATTTCAGCAACGAAAAGCAACGCCTGCACGCGCTTCAGCTCTCCGGCCTCACCAAAAAAACCACATCGCTTCTCGGCGCCGAGCGTATCGCCCAGGTCCGCCGCCGCGTGGAGGAAATCCAGACGCGCGTCACCCCGCCGGCACCCGACGCCATCACCGCCACCCTCCGGCCCTATCAACTCGAGGGCTTCCACTTTCTCGCCTACCTCACGGCAAACAATTTTGGCGGCGTGCTGGCCGACGACATGGGCCTTGGGAAAACCCTCCAGGCCCTCTCTTGGATCGCCTGGCTGCGCAAAGAAGGCAAAATCACCGATCCCGTGCTCGTGATCTGTCCGAAGTCCGTTCAGGACAACTGGGCCAACGAGTGCGGCAAGTTTTTTCCTGAACTCAAAGTCGATGTCTGGAATCGCGCCTCGGCTGGAAAAACGGGCCTCGACGGGTCGGTGGACCTGCTCGTGATCCACTACCCGCAACTGCGCTCCCACGAAGACGCCCTTCGCGCGGTCTCTTGGGGAGCGGTGATCCTCGACGAGGCGCAGGCCATCAAAAATCCCACCTCGCAAAACGCAAAAGCCGCCTGCTCTCTCCCTTCGAAATATCGTCTCGCGCTCAGCGGAACCCCGATCGAGAACCGCCTGCTCGACCTCTGGTCGATCTTCGCCTTTGCGATGCCTGGCGCCCTTGGAAATCGCACGGCTTTCACCAAGCAGTTCGACAAAAAAGACGATCCCTTCGCACGCCGCCGCCTCGCCGCACGCACCCGGCCGTTCCTGCTGCGCCGCACGAAAAATGAAGTCGCCCGGGATTTGCCCGACCGTGTGGAGGAGGATCTCGTCGTGGAATTCGAAGGCGTGCAATCCACCCTCTACAAAGCCGAGATCAAGCGCGCCCGCGCCCAGTTGCTCAAAATCGAAACCTCAAAGCAGCTCGATAAAATGAGGTTTAATATCCTCACCAGCCTCCTGCGCCTGCGCCAGATTTGCTGCCATCCGCGCTTGCTCGGCCTTGAGGATACCAAGAAAAAGAAATCCACCGACAACGCCGAGGACAGTGCCAAACTTTCCGCGCTTCTCGAACTCCTAGAGCCCCTCATGGAAGAGGGCCAGAAGGTGCTCGTCTTCTCCCAGTTCGTGGAAATGCTTGAAATCATCGAGTCCGAGATCGCGGCCAGAAATTGGACGACATTCAAACTCACCGGCTCCACCGACGACCGCGGCCCGCTCGTGGATTCCTTCCAGAAACACGAAGGCTCCGCCGTTTTTCTCATCAGCCTCAAAGCCGGCGGCTCCGGCCTCAACCTCACCGCCGCCAGCTATGTCGTGCTCTTCGATCCATGGTGGAACCCCGCCGTCGAAGCCCAAGCGATCGACCGCACCCACCGCATCGGCCAAAAACAAACCGTCTTCGCCTACCGCCTCATCATCAAAGGCACGATCGAGGAAAAAATCCGCCTCCTCCAAAAAAAGAAAGGCGCCCTCGCCAACGACATCCTCGGCGAGGAAAACTTCGCCCGCGCCCTCACGCTCGAGGATTTCAACTTCCTCTTTAGCGACTCCGGAGAGGAATAGCCGGCGCTCCTCTTTGTCGTCACGCCATGGTCTCTGCTTGCGCATGAGCCTGGCTGAGGCTCAGTGGGTGATTGTCCCAGCGATAAAGAAATACGCATTCCCAAGATTTCCCCATATGGTGTATTCACCCCATATTGACCCAAGTTCAGACATCCTGACCCGCTGGGAAACCAAATGAGTCCGTCCTGCTTGGATGTCCAAGAGCTAAGCATTCGAACCACGAATTTGCGAATAAACACGAATAAGACCGAAGATAAAATTCTCCGGCGAAGCCGCTCCCCACTCGTGAAAATTCGTTCTACTCGTGGTTAAAAAATCCATTGCTCATGGATCGCTGCTGATCTTTGAACGGCCGCGCGCTCCCAAATGATCACAGGGCCGGGGGTCGGTTGGGTATTGTGATCATGACACTTGCATTCGGCTTCTAACCTTGGGTCGGGCACCTGCCAGCATTTTCACCAACATCGAACCGGCCACAAGCAACAGCGACTGAACCCACTGCGTCACTCCTGAGAAAATGCCAGACCAAGGCCCCATGACCTCTCCCGCAAACAATCTGGCTATTCCACCAAGCAGTAATCCGCCGGGCCCGGACAGCAGCACATGAAGTTCACCACTTCCCGGTCCGTTGAGTGGAGGCTTGATGTTCATCTGGAACGCCGTGGAGCAAAGAGTGAGAGCGACTGCAGTGATCCAGAAGAGCTTCCAGCCTCCGGGCATGCGCGCGGCAACCCACGCAAGCCATGCCATGGCAAGCAGCCACGGCAGCCAGTTAAAGGTTCGCGCCCACCACTCCAGGAGCGCGAGATTGGCCGGCTGTGCTTGGGAGCCTGAAAGCAGGCCACCCAACCACGCGCCGCCAAAAAGCACTGTCGCGAGAGTCAGCCCGAAAACGAGCACCGGCATCACCAGTCCGGCCAGCCATGGGTGGCGCCCAATCCATGTTCCCGCTGCGAGTTCGCGCGCGGCATGGGCAGCGAGTTCGTCTGGACTTCCAAGCGCCCGCCAGGCTGCGGCCTCGGCGGACACTGGATCAGCCCCCTCCTCCACGCGGTGGGTGACATCCTCCCTCACATGGTCTGTCCACTCCTGCAAAAGTCTTGCCGACCGCGAGCCCCACACGCCTTGCCGATGCAAAGCGGCCCGCATTTTGAAAACAAAGGATTCCTCACGCATGGCGCACCTCCAGTCCACAGGCATCAATGGTGGCCGAGACTTGCTGCCAGGTGTTCTCCAAAAACGCGAGACGCTTCCCGCCCGTCGCGCTCAGCCGGTAGTAGCGCCGCGTGCGACCGCTGACCTCTTGCTGGCGCTCCAACAACATGCGCTGCGCCACCAAGCGGTGCAGCACCGGGTAGATGCAGCCTTCGCCGAACTCGAACGCGCCCTTTGATCGGCGCTGAATCTCGGACACAAGTTGATAACCATACATTTCCTCGTGCGCGAGGAGCCGGAGGACCAGCAGTTCGGGCACGCCATCGAGTAGATGCTCTTTTGTCTTCATGCGACCCGACAATGCCTTTCACTAAAAGGCATGTCAAGCCTTGCGCTGCAAGGCTTGACATGCCAGGAATTTTTTCGATCCCGTGCACCCGTGTGGTCACCGAGCCGGGGTCGGCATCAGATCATTTGCCATTCGAGAAATCGAGGTTCTGCGGAGCGTCTGGCAACTTGGTTGCAGTGCTCTTCACTCCGGAACCCACTTCAATCAACTGGACATCGTTCAGCCATGCCGTGCCCGCTCCCGAAACAAAAATGCCGTAGGCAAGCGCGGTGGCTGTCTCAGGAACGTCCAGCACCACGGAGTATTCCTTCCAATCCGTGGTCCCTTTGATTGGGCGATCGCTCATGTTGTCGAATGCAAGAAGTTGCCCATTTTCTCCATCGACGCGAAACCAAAGATTCGCGGTCCCCGCAACATCACGGGTTTTAACATACCCCGTGAATTTCAGACGCTTTCCCCGAAACGACTCAGCACGGCACATCTGCATCATGCCTCCAAACTTGCCTTCGGAAGCTTTGGGATCCAAGGATTTCACATAAACAGTGACTGGTTTTTTGTAGGGTTGTGTGGAGTCAATTCCCACATCATAGGCTTCGGAGTTGCTTCCGTTTTTCCACCAGCCTTTGGGAGCGCTCGAGGATGCGGACGCTGGCGCTGAAGCATTGAAACCGCTCTCGGTGACCGAGAAATCGAGGTTCTGCGGAGCGTCCGGCAACTTGTTCTGCGGAGAAGTGCTTAAATCTGCGATATTCGTGCTCTTCACATCAGAACCCACTTCAATCATCTGGACATCGTTCAGCCATGCCATGCCCGCTCCCGAAATAAAAATGCCGTAGGCAAGCGCGGTGGCTGTCTCAGGAACGTTGAGCACCACGGAGTATTCCTTCCAATCCGTGGTCCCTTTGATTGGGCGATCCTGCATGTTGTCGAATGCAAGAAGTTGCTCATTTTCTCCATCGACGCGAAACCAAAGATTCGCGGTTCCCACAACATCACGGGTTTTAACATATCCTGTGAATTTAAGTCGCTTTCCCCGGAATGACTCGGCATTGCACATCTGCATCATGCCTCCAAACTTGCCTTCGGAAGCTTTGGGATCCAAGGATTTCACATAAACACTGACTGGTTTTTTGTAGGGTTGTGTGGAGTCAATTCCCACGTCATAGGCTGCGGGAGCGCTTCCGTTTTTCCACCAGCCTTCGGGAGCACCCGAGGATGCGTCGGCCGCCGCTGAAGCATTGGACCCGCTCTCGGCGGCATTAACCATGAGCAGTCCTGCGCTGACAGCGAGGATGGATGCGGTTCCCAGCATGAGTCGCCGGGCGTTAGTCGATTGATATTTTGTAATCATAAGGATGCGTTGTTTGATTTGGTTTTTTGTTTCCAGGATGCCGACTGCGGGGAGCATGGATCGACCCGGCCGAGACAGACCCAGCACCCGCAGCAGCGTTTTTGCGTAGGCGTGACTCCCGGAATGGGAGGTGTGCGCCATGACAAATTCATCGCAGGCCAGCTCGCGATCCTCGCGCGCCAGCCGTCCCGCCAGCCAGACCAGCGGATTAAACCAATGGACCGCCTGTGAAAGAACGAGCAGCCCTTGCAAGAGAAGATCGCGGCGTTTGAGATGCCCGAGTTCGTGCAAAACCACGAGTCGCAGTTCCTCGTCGGAAAGCTGGTCGGCAAGTCCCAACGGAAAAAGCAGGCGCGGCCTCCAAACACCAAACAATGCCGGACCGGAGAGGGCGTCCATTTCCAAAACCGGAATGGGTTTCAGCCCCATGGTTCGCGAGCAGTCGGAAACGGCCTGTTCCGTCCGTTTTCCCGCCCGCCGGCCGCTGCGCGAGAGCTGGCGCCGGAACGAGAGGCTCGCCCAAAAATAAGCCAGCAGCACAGTCGCCACGCCGGCCGCCCAGACGATCGCCAGCGTTTTTTCATTCAATAGAATCTCACGGAGCGAAGCGGCTGCGGGAGGAGCAACGCTGTTGGGCACAACCGGCGCAGATGCTGAAACGGATGGCGCTGTATCAAAGTCCATCGCGGAGGTCCACGGTGCGGGAGGAAGATATCGCGCGGCGCTCACAGAAACAGGCACATCAAATGGCAGCAGCAGCCTGAGCGCCACGAGCACCCAAAACAAATAAATCACCCGTGCATCCAGGAACCGCCGCAGAACTCCGCGAAACGCGAAAAGTGCTGCAATGAGAATCGCGGCCCGCCAGGAGTTGGCGAGCAGTTGATCGATGAGTTCTTGGAAGTTCATTTCTTTTTCTTTCGTTCCGAACGCTTGCTCGCGATCAGGCGCTCCAGTTCCGCCAGCTCGGCATCGCTCAAGCTCCCCTGGTCGCAGAAATGTGCCAGCAACGCGCCGGTGCCACCTTGGAAAAACCTGGAAAGAAAACTGCGGCTCTCCAGGGCGACCGATTCCTCGCGGGAAACGAGGGGCGAATAGAAATTCATGTTGTAACGCTTCTCGACCGATAGCGCCTCTTTCCCGGCAAGGCGGGCAAGGAATGTGTTGACGGTTTTTTGCGACCACTTCTGATCCTTGCCAAGAAGCGCGAAGACTTCCGGAGCCGTGATCGGGTGCTTGTCCCAGACGATATCCATGACCTCCCACTCGGATGCGGAGATTTTAGAAGGCGAAAACTTCTTACTCATGTCCAAGAGATACCACGAGTGTAGTCCAAGTCAACAGAATTTTTGCGAGCTTGGGATACCGTTGTCTTTTTCCACAGCAATCCTGCAAGCAGCACCTTTCACGGTTCGGTGAGCTATGCTCGGCCGATGGAGAGCAGAACACGGAGGTCCTTCTCGGCCCCCGCCACTCCAGCGAAGCCAACGAGGACGTTGGCGCTCCCATACCATCCGCAAGTTTGGTTCTCGCGCCTCCAGACGAACAAATATCAATAATTAATGCCCGACCCCTTTGACTTCCCTGCATGGCCGCGCCGAGATCTGGCTGGACGGAATCAAAATCACGGAAAAATCCGATCCCTCCCCCGCCCCGCTGCAGATCGCCCTGCCCCCCTCAGGCAGCGACCGCGTCCTGACGCTTCTGGTCCGGCCGGACGACGCCGGCCGCGTTGGCATGCCCTCGGCGGTCAGCATCCGCAAAGCCGTCCCTGAAGGGCAACCGTCTTGATTTCCGAGGGGAGACCAAATTAAAGGTTCAAAGCGGAAACTAGCAGCCTGTCGGACTTAGAAAACTCGACCTCCTAAAATCGCCTATATCGCGTTTTTATTTTCTGGGAGACATCAGGTGGCGGGCAAAAATGTCATTTTTGGATCTAAAAAGCCTAAGTCCGACAGGCTGCTAGGGGTCAAGGAAACTAGGGGTCAGGGTTGAATGGCGCTAAGTTAAGAGCCTTTTGGGATGGTTTCTGCGCTTGAGAAATTGGACGATTTCACGAGCCCGCCTTCGAGTGGAAGGGTGCCAATACCGCCATGTCGCGCGCTCGGCGAGTCGGTCGGATCACCACATTGCGTTTCTTGTCTAAAAAGTCGAAATCCAGTGTGTCGGAATCCGCCAGATCCAGCGCAGCGACTGCATCCCGGAGATACTCGAAGTTGATGTGCATGACGAGTTCGTCCGGTGCCGCCTCGTTCCTGTCGATGGCACCCTGAATGAAGGCGCTATGTTCCCAGTCCGGTAGATCGGCGAGTCCCGATTCCGCGCTGGGAGTATCGATATGATAGCCCAGACTCTTCCGGGTCGCCAGAGATAGCTTGCCGCCGACCACGTCGAGCACAAGTTCAACAACCGGCTCGTAGCGCAGGCCGTCATGCTGGGGATGGCGGGGCGCGAGGCAGGGCTCGATCTCGTTGAAGAGATTCCGCGCCTGGCAGGCTCGGACACGGAACTGCCAAACCCGTTCTTCGGGGACAACCATCCGGTAGTCGGGATAGGCCTCGGCTATGAGAGGGAACACAACGTCCGTCCCCCCCGTGCGCCGCAAAACCGCCTCGGTCACACCAATCGCCAGTTCCGCGCCGTCCACATCCACGAAGTCCTCGGCATCGCAGTTGTCGAGGACGACGTCGGCGGCCAGCACGGCCAATGCAGGACAGTGCCGAATGAGCAACCGCCTTCCGTCCGTGGAGGCTATGGTCCCCGATTTCTCCAGCAGGATGCCGGACACCACCCGTTTTTTGATGTTGTCGCGATCAGCGCGGAATCGGAATCCACAGGCAGCCTGAAGGGCTCTTGCGGTCACACGGTCGAGTGTTATGATGTTATGGGTTTCGTTGTTCTTTGTCATTTTTTGGATCTCCTTTTTGAGTTGGTTACGTGCTTTCTGAAGTCGGCTGCGCACCACATCTGGTCCGCACGCAAGCGTGAGTGCCATCTGTTGGTAGCTGAAACGGTCGACATAGTGGTTATACAGAGCCTCCCGGTGCCGGGCGGAAAGCCGGGCCATAGCCGTCGCCAGTCGCGCGCGAATCGCGAGATCGGGCTTGTGCGAAGCGGCTTCGGTTGCCTGGTCATCAGAAGGGCCTGTGAAGAGGTCCCCCTGGACGATTGCACGACGCTGCCAGCGGCGGCTGACGTTGTCCGCGATGCGGCCAAGCCAGGCGGGGAACCGTTCGGGTTCGCGCAGCTGCGTCAGTTGCGCATGGGCGCGCAGGAAAACTTCCTGCACCACTTCCTGACGGTCGTGATAACCCGCGATCCGGGGTGCCACCCGGGCGGCGACCATGGGGAGATGACGTTCGACCAGTGAGCCAAAGGCCGCCTGGCTGCCGTCCAGTGCCTCCTTGATCAAAGTGGTGTCGTTATCGCCGTGCATCTGTCGTAATTCTTCCTTTACCTGAATTGACCCTGGACGACAGGAAAGGTATCCAATTTTCTCACCCAGTTCCCGCAGATGGTCTCCAGAGTCGAGGTCCTCGAGGAAGTCCCTTGCATAGAGGTGGAAAAAGCCTACACCCGCCAGATCGGGTTTAACCTAACTTCCCTCTAATTTTTTTCTAATCCATTGCAATTCGTAACTACTCAGGTAGGCGCGAGCTGGCGTCAGCATTTTTTTGAGTAGGTGGGCGGGAGGATTAGGAGGAGTTGGGGGTTGGGAGGAACGGGTCGCCGAGGAAGAGGCGGCGGAGGGCGTTGAGAGCGGTGAGGCTGTTTTTGCGGGCTGTGGAGACATAGCCGCGGATGCGGCAGAAGTTTTCGAGGGCGTCAAGGCTGCGGAAGGTGCCTGAGATTTTCTGGCGGACCTTCATCATGCGCAGGTCGCGTTCGGCTTGGTTGTTGTCGAAGGGGACAGCGAAGTCGTGGAGGAACGCGAGGATGCTCGGGGAGTGGTCTCGGAAGCGGTCGAGGAGGTTGAGGGCTTTGCTTTGTTTGCGAGGGCCGCGGCGTTTGGGGCCGCTGGGAGGCTGGACTGGGTTTTCCGCGTAGCCTTGGGTGATGATGCGATTGTATCGGGTGATGAGGGCGATTTTTTCGGTGTTGGGAACGGCTTGGAGATGGGCGGCACGGGCGTTGGTGACGGCATCTTTGGCAGCGAGCAGGCAGTCGATCATGGCTTGGGCCCAGGTTTGATTGTGCTGTTCGTGGAGGAAGATGAGTTCGCGCAGCAGGTGGGCGTTGCAGAGGCCATGGGGGCAGTCGTATTTGAGGTAGGATTTCCAAAAGTCGTGGATGGCGCGGCCTTGGAAAGTGGGCAGGACTCCGGCGTCGTCCATGGCTTGGGCGCCGCGGTTTTTGTGGGCGTAATACCAGGTGAGGACTTCGGTGCAGACGGTGTGGAGCCAGTGGAGGGAGCCTTCTGCGCGGACGCCGGTTTCGTCGAAGTGGGCGATGGGCGAGGCGGCGACTTGCTGGAGGATGGCGGCTTCGACGGGCTCGAGGCGGGCGGCACAGTCGGCATGGAAGTTGGCCAGCGTGCCTTGGCTGAAGGATTCGCAGCCGTGGAGGTCGCGCAGGATTTCGGCGGTTCGCTCGAAGGGCAGGAGTTGGTATTGGCTCAAATACACAGCGGTGCCTTTGAGGCGGGGGCCGTATTGCACGGGGGCGGGGACTTCGGGCGGGAAGGCAGCGCGGTTGACGCAACCGCACGAGCAGACCTTGGTTTCGCCTTGGTGCTCGGTGATTTCGAGCTTGGGCTCGGGCAGGTCGTAGACTTGGCGGCGCTCGATGCGGTCGGGATGGACGGTGTCGAGGGATTGGCCGCAGGCCTTGCAGCGCTCGACGCGGTGGGTGACGGTGCGGTCGGGTTTTTCAACCATGCGCAGCGTGTGGCCGGGATGCCCGGGCTGACCTCCCGTGGGTCGCTGGCTGGGCGGGCGCAGGCTTTTGGGGGCGGGCTTGGAAAGGCCGTCGGAGGAGGGGGGCTTGTTGCTGTTGTGCGAGTCTTTGGCGAGTTGTCCTTCGAGGGTGCGCACGCGCTCGCGCAGGGCGATGTTTTCCGCTTTGAGGAGGGCGAAGTCGGCTGTGAGTTGATCGACCCGGGCGGAGAGTTCCACAAGAACGCGCACGACGGTTTCCTCGCCGGCGCGGTAAATGGCTTGGGCTTCCTCGCGTGTCATGCCGAGCAAAGTTCCTCGCGGAAGCGGGGGGTGAGCGGATGCAGATACACATCCTTGATCTCGACGCGGATCGTGTTGTCGCGGTCGTTGCGGGTGCGCCCGCAGGTTTCGCCGAGCCGCTGCCAGTTGGCCGCTCGGTAGCATGTTCCTTGGAAGCGCGAACGCTCCACGAAGGTTTCGAGCGCATGCACGGGGTGTCCGTATTTTTCCTGCCAGTCGGAGCGGATGCGACGGGCAATGAGTCCGAGCACATGGCTCGCGAGGTGCGGGACCCGCACCCAGCGCGGAATCAGGAAACGTCATAGGGGTCAGGAATTAATTATTGACATTTAAGAGCCTTGAGAACGCTTGCAAACAAAAGAGTCAGTCCCAAATAATCACATATTATCCTCCATTTTCCACCCGCGCTTTCCTTCTGCAGCCTCTCACAGCGTCTTGCAAAAGCGTCGCTGGAAAAAAGTTGCCGCCTTGTGCTTCACGCGACTCCTCACATGATAAACCGCCCTCGCATTATCACTTTTTAAGAATCCAGACCGAAAAGCGCTTTTTGTTTGCCACGGTGCAAATCCTACAACACCTGCTTCGCATCGATTGCCTCAGCGGGTTTCGCGTGAGCAAACCCTCAGCGCAGCAGCTTACCGTCGCCGTCTACTTTCGCGGTGGCGATCTGTTCGGCTTCGTCGGCGAGCTTCCGCATTTTGGCGACCTGTTCTGGCGTGGGCGTCGCGCCTTGGGTCTCGATCGCGACGAGGCGGATTTTTTTGATGCGGTCTGTGAACTCCGTGACCATCTCGGTGGCCTTCAGTCGCGGGTTCAAGGTGTCTAGCCGATCCAGAAAGTATTCCATCACATCCACACGCCCGAGAATTTCTGCCTTTGCCGGGGAGTAGCGGTCATCGGTGCTGACAGCTCCTAGTTGGAAGCCGCGCAGCCATCCACCGAGGCTGACCATGTGGGCCATTTCCTCATCGTGGTAGGTCATAGGGGTCAGGAATTAATTATTGACATTTAAGAGCATTGAGAATGCTTGCAAAAGCGTCGCTGGAAAAAAGTCGCCGCCTTGTGTTCCACACGACTCCTCGCATGATAAACCGCCCTCGCATTATCACTTTTTAAGAATCCAGAGCGAAAAGCGCGTTTAGTTTGCCATGGTGCAAATCCTGCGACACCTGCTTCGCATCGATTGCCTCAGCGGGTTTCGCGTGAGCAAACCCTCAGCGCAGCAGCTTGCCATCGCCGTCCACCTTCGCGGTGGCGATCTGTTCGGCTTCGTCGGCGAGCTTCCGCATTTTGGCGACCTGCTCCGGCGTTGGTATCGCGCCTTGGGTCTCGATCGCGACGAGGCGGATTTTTTTGATGCGGTCGGTGAACTCCGTGACCATCTCGGTGGCCTTCAGTCGCGGGTTCAAGGTGTCTAGCCGATCCAGAAAGTATTCCATCACATCCACACGCCCGAGAATTTCT
>JBIIPZ010000063.1:0-12494 GCA_044342325.1 Terrimicrobiaceae bacterium | reverse complement strand
GCCGGCATCGAACAATCCGACGGCTTTCACAAAGCTCTCCTGCGCTACTGCTGCTACGACCAGCGAAAACGCCCAAACTTTTCTGAAAAATGGTCCAACCTTGCTTAACTTGACGCGCATGCCCGCCGGGGCGTCCGAGTTGGGGCGGGCAAGGGAATCTCCCGCTCATCTACCTTGGCTGGGGACGGCGCGATTTTGGAAAGAATCCCCTCCCCTTCCACTACGACCGTGGCACAAACTACTTCATCCTTTTGAGCGGCGAAATCGTTATGTCCCTGGGCAAAGAGCGAAAGACCGTGAGGGCACCGGCAGCCATCCTGATCGATTCCGACTGCCCGTTCGGAATCACCCAAGCCCAACGCGAAAATGTCAGCATTATCGTCTGGGTCTGGAAGGACCGACCACAGTTGCCAGAACTTCAGATCAGCGAAGGGGGATACCTCCTACTCGAACTGAAGGCCGCTTCACTCGACGCGCTCAAGGGCATTCACACCCGCTGCCGCGAGGAAATCGCCAGGCCGGACAGCGTCCTGCCATCAACCCTGAATGCGCTGTGCCAATTGCTGGAAGTCGAAATCCTGCGCGCCTCGCGACCGGCAGAAGTGACCGGAGACCTGCGATGGGAACTGGCACATTCTTGGATGATGAATAACCTTTCCATCCACACCCCTGTTCCCGCCCTGTGCGATTATCTTGGAATGTCCCCCAGCGCCCTGCACCGCTTCTTCCGCAGCCAAGCCCAACTCTCGCCCGGCGCCTATTTTCGGAAACTGAAATGGCAAGAAGCCCGCCGACTGGTGCACACAGAAGGCTGGCAAGTCAAAGCCGCCGCCTATCATCTGGGATACCGCCACCCCAACGACCTCAGCCGTGCGCTGAAGGAGTAATACCAATATCTATAAGGTTTGGAACTTTAGCGCGACGTTTTAACTTGTAGCGGCGTCTCTATGAGCGCCGGAGTCGTTAACCATCGGCGGTCATAGACCGCCGCTACAGTAGAGTCCAAAAGTATTCAGCTTTTGGTATAAAAAACTCTCGGATCAATAAGGAGAGGCGGGGGGGAATCAGGCGTTCATCCGGTCTTTGAGCAGTAAGGTTTCGGGGAGTGATTCCGGCCTCTTCCATGTTTTTTATTTGGGCCATGCAAGACGGTGTCCCAAATCGGTCGGCGGACGGGGATAATTTCGATATCGTTTTTTTGATCAAAAGAAAGACGGCAGGAGAGCGATTGCACTCCTGCCGTCTGGATTATTTGCAGATCGCCCTATCGGCTTAGCGGTAGAGGGGTCCGAAGTTTTGGCAGGCGCGGAAATCGGCGGCCTCGGCGTCGGCTGTTCCGAACGCGGTCCATGCTGCGGGGCGGAAGACTTGGGAGCCTTCGAGGTTGTGCATGTAAACCGGGATGCGGAGCATGCTGGCGAGGGAGACAAGGTCGGCTCCGATGTGGCCGTGACTCATGACGCAGTGGTTGGCACCCCAGTTGTTCATAACGGTGTAGGTGTCACGGAAGGCACCATGACCGGTGAGGCGCGGGACGAACCAGGTCGTCGGCCAAGTTGGGTTGGTGCGCTCTTCGAGGATACGGTGCGTTTTTTCAGGGAGCGAAACGGTTTCGCCCTCAGCGATCTGAAGGACTGGGCCGAGACCTTGCACGAGGTTGAGGCGGTAGATGGTCGAGGGCATGCCGCCGCGTGTGGCGAAGCGTGTGCTCCAACCGCCGCCGGGGAAATACTCAGTGATCGAGGGATGCCAGCTCGTGGCTTTGAGGCAGGCGTTCATCTCGGCGTTGCTAATGTCCCAGAATGGCTTCATGGCCGGCACGCCATTGAGGGTCTGCTCGCCGCAACCGTCGAGAGCGGCAGGGCCTGAATTGATGAGGTGCAGGAGGCCGTTCGCGGCTGCTGCGGGAACATCGGTTCCCGTGACGCGTGCGATGGCATCCGGGCTCCAGTAGGTGCGGAGATCGGCGAAGATCTGCGCGGTGTTGGTGAGGAGCCATCCAAACAGCATGGCGGCGCCGTTGAGGGCGTCGTTTTCGGTTGCGACAATATAAGGAGCGCGACGGCCGTTCCAGTCGAAGGACGAATTCAAAATCGCCTCGAGGAAGTCGCCATTCGGCATGTGGTCAGTCCACTGGCGCTGACCTTGGAAGCCGGATGCGATGGCATAGTGCCCTTGTGCCTCCTCGCCGAAGCCTGCCTTGGCGAGCTTGGGATTTCCAACCATGAGGTCGCGGGCGATGAGGGCCATCTTCACGCTGGTCTCCCACTCCGAGTCGAGTTGTTTGCGGGAGCGTTTTTTTCCAGCGCCATTCCAGTCCTTGCCTTCCTTGCAATTGGCTTTGACCCATTTCATGGCCTTGTCGAATTCAGCTTTGTCGTAGATGCCGCGTTCGATGCGGCGGATGAATTCGGTCATGTCCACAGACTCAACACGCATGCCGAGCCATTGCTCGAAGAGAGATGGGTCCACAATGGATCCGGCAATGCCCATGGATGTGCCGCCCATGGCCAGATAGGCACGGCCACGCATGGTCGCTGCAGCAAGGCCGGCGCGAGCGAAGCGCAGGAGTTTCTCTTCGACATCGGCAGGAATGGTGTTGTCACCCGCATCTTGGACATCCCGGCCATAGATGCCGAAGGCAGGCAGACCTTTCTGGGTGTGCGCAGCGAGCACAGCGGCGAGGTAAACCGCACCTGGACGCTCGGTGCCGTTGAATCCCCAAACCGCTTTGGGTGTGAGCGGGTCAGTATCCATCGTCTCGGAGCCGTAGCACCAGCAGGGTGTAACAGTGAGAGACACGCCCACATTCTCGCGGCGGAATTTGTCGGCGCAGGCAGCGGCTTCGCGGATGCCGCCGATGCAGGTATCGGCAATCACGCACTCCACAGGCTCGCCGGTCGGGAGGCGAAGTTTGGAAGTCAAAAGCTCGGCCGTATTCTTGGCCATAGCCATGGTTTGTTTTTCGAGGGATTCGCGAACGCCGCCGAGGCGGCCATCAATGGTCGGACGGATGCCGATTTTAGGTAGGTTGTTCATAGGTTGAGTTTTAAGTTTTAATAATTAATTTTTTTAAGCGGTTTTGGCGATTTGGGCGCGGCGGTAGTGTTCATCGGGGCGATTGTCGATGCGGTCGCTGACGGTTTCCGGCAGGAAGCGTGGACCGCCCATGGCGAGCGTGGTGCAAAGGATGCGCGCCCATTTGTCGAGCATGAGAAGGATATTGAAAACCTCGGTGTCGCTCGCGCCGAGAGCCACGGGACCGTGGTTTTCGAGAAGAATGACTTTTGGAGCTGCGCCGTGTGTTGCCATGTGCTGGCGCAGGGAGGCGCGGACACTGCGGGCGAGTTCCAAGCCAGGGTCGATGTATGGCACGACGGCGAGATGGCGTCCGCAGACGACGATGGCATCGGGGAAGACATGTTTAAGAAATGGAGCCGCGCCGTGGGTGGATGCCAGGATGGAAAGCACGGACTCCGCATGGCAGTGGCCAACCCACTTCGCGCCGCCTTCCGAGAGGCAGATGGCGTGCATGAAGGTTTCCACCGATGGGAGCTTGGATGCTTGATCAACGCGGGAGGCCTCCAAAACGGTTCGCACGCCGGAGTCGGTGAGAGCGGAATCATCGAGAGCCGCGAGGGCAGTCTCCATGCGAACGCGGGTGAGACCGTTTTCGTCCAGCGTGGAGAGGCTGGAGCCGGATGCCTTCACGAGAAATGTGCCATCGCCTAGATCGGCGCTGGTATTGCCTTCTCCGAGGATCGCCAGACGACGCTCCTCCTTGCCAATTTCGCGTGAGAGTTTGATGAGGCTGTCGAGGATTGTTTGCATTTTTAGATTTTGGATTCGGAAATGACCGCCATCGATTTAGGCGAACCGCCGAGTTTGCTCCAGAAAAACCCATAGGCCGCCACGCAGAGAAAACAGCAAAGCGGAACGATAAAGCTGAGCGAGACATTCGAGCTGTCGGCAATGTGGCCCATGAGTTTCGGCATGATTGCCCCACCCATGATCGCCATGACGAGGAAGGAGGCGGCTTTTTTCGCCCCATCCCCCAGCCCGGAAATGCCCAGGGCAAAAATGGTCGGGAACATGATCGACATGAAAAAATACGCGAGGAACACGCAAACGGTGGATGCCCAACCGAGGCGCAGCATCACGCAGGCGCAGAGGAGAACATTCACCGCGCCGTAAACTCCGAGGACCATGTGGGCGGAAAACTTTTTCACAACACCCGCGCCGATGACTCGACCGGCGAGGAAGAAGGCGAAGCCGACGGATGCCAGAGTGGAGGCTGTGGCGTTGCCCACAGGAACAGGCGGCTGGGTGGTCATGTAGTTTATGAAATAGGCGAAGATACCCGACTGCGCGGCTACATAGAAAAACTGGGCCAGCGTTGCGCCAGAAAAATGAGGCCGCGACCAGATCGATTCGCGGCGCATTTTTTTTCGCTGCAAAAGCAGGACAAGCGAGAAAACGAGGAGAAAGAGCGCTGTTGTTCCCGAGAGAACCGGAAGAAAAAGGGCCTCTGAAAAAATGGTGGCAATAGCACAAGCAATCATGCCGAGAGAAACGGAGAGGACTACGAGATTCAGCCAGATAAGAAATCCCGCCATACTGTGAGTGGAGGCGGGGTTGCCGGGAATTCCGGCTGCTTCGGCAGGTAAGGTTTCCTCGGCTTTGAGGTCTGGCATGGGGGCCTTGGCAAAGACCAAAACCATCAGCAGCACGACGACGGCCACACCCGCGTATGGCATCCAGAGGGTTTCCGCACCGGTGCTCTTGCCGCTGGCGTCGGTGGAATAAAAGAACATCGCGCCGGCGATCGGCCCGAAAATCCATCCGATTCCGTTGCAGGCTGCGGCGAGATTGATCCGCGTCGCGGCGAAGTCGGGCGCTCCGAGAACGGTCGTATAGGGATTCGCCACCGCTTCCAAAAAAGTGAGGCCGGCGGCAATCAAACAGACGCCGAGCAGGAACGCCCAGAACTGCGCGATCTGAGTCGCTGGAATAAACCACAAACCACCCACAGCCACCATGAGGAGTCCGGCAATGATGCCGCCGCGATAGCCAAGTTTCGTCGCCAACCAACCGGCCGGTAGCGCCATGAGAAAATAGCCAAGATAGTGAGCAAATTGAACCCAGGCTGACTGGGCCAAAGAGAGGTGCAACTCCTCCTGAAAATGCTTGTCCATGACATCGATCATGCCATTGCAGAAGCCCCACAAGAGGAAGAGGGAGCTAACCAAAGCAAAGGTCACAAAGTGATTGCGCCCATCAGCGGTGCGAAAGAGGGAAGGCTTGTTCATAAAAAAGGGGAAATGATCGAGGCGCAAAAGTTGTCGGGCTTTTCCAACATTTGCGAGCGGATTTTTAGAAAGGATGACAGGATTTACAGGAGGATTGGTGAGGATGCGGTTAATTCCGGCGTATTGGGGTTTAAAGAGGTTCTTTGCGGATGACACTCCCAAAGGTCCATGGCGCTATTCCAGAGACGCAACTTGCAGTTGAGATTCCTCATCCAAGCGGCATAGTCTGGTTTCCTTATGAAACGAATTTTCTCAGCCCTGCTTCTCGGTTTGACAATCACCGCCCACTCAGCGACAGACACTGCCTCCATGCAAGACATCCGCATCATCGTTAACACCAACAAAGGCCCCATTGAGGCCACACTCCAACCTTCGGCAGCACCAGTGACCGTGGCGAATTTCCTGAACCTCGCCAAACGCGGTTATTACAATGGCATCACCTTCCACCGCGTGATTCCGCAATTCATGATCCAAGGCGGCGATCCCACCGGCACTGGCCGTGGAGGTCCAGGCTACCGCTTCGAGGACGAGGTCAAATCCGGTCTCATGCACGACAAGCCAGGCATTTTCTCCATGGCAAATGCAGGCCCGGGAACAAACGGCAGCCAGTTTTTCATCACCCATGTGCCCACTCCTCACTTGGACGGACGCCACACGGTCTTTGGTGTCACGACGAAGGGCCAAGATGTGATCGACTCGATCCGCATGGGCGACACGATCGAGAAGATCGAAATCCTCGACTCGACCGACGCTCTCTTCGCCGCCGAGAAAAAACGCATCGACGAGTGGAATGCGGTTCTCGATAAGCAATAGTTCGCTCAAGTCGGTTATTTGAAAACAAAGGCGGAGGTCTTCGGACTTCCGCCTTTTTCATTTCATGAAAACCGGGCGGGCGGGGTTCCGCTTCGTGGGAACACCGAGTTCCTCCTCGGCCCGGCGCTCTTCTCAAGCGTTGAACATTTGAACCACGAATTTACCGAATCAACACGAATGATTCCGACAACGAAATTCTCCGGCGAAGCCACTCCCTATTCGTGAATATTCGTTCTATTCGAGGTTAAAGAAATCCCATGTGTCTGGACAGCTGTTGATCTTTGAATGAAGTTGGCTTTCCGGGTCATCCCCGGCCACCGCCCGCTGGCGTGGGTTCAGCATTTCCCTTCGTGCCTCGTGCATGATGGATTCAAGCTCATCACTACTTGGGACGGCACGGAGACCATCCCTCCAAGTCATGCTTGATGCATGCGGGTGTTTGACTAAATCCAAGAACTATAGAGGTTTTCGGGCATGGTTTCAGCTATGGGCGGGGGATGCTGTGCTGCGAATGGACGCAATGAGATGGTCCACTTCCGTGGAGGGATTCGCAGGCGGCAGTGTGGCAACTGCGCTGTGGTGAAGCCGGATTTTTGCGGTATTCGCCATAGCTGTGTCGAGGCCCTCCAGTAAAAGAGGGATGACACTCGCCGCATCTTGGCTGGCCTTGGAGTAACGGCTGGTCAATGTGGACTCCAGCCTGGCAACGGCATCCGCGCACATGAGCATCGGCGCGGTGGTGTAGGTCTTGTGCAGCAGGAGCCAAAACTCAAAGCATGGAGTGCTGTGCGCGACTTGAATTTTCTTGGATGCCGCCTTGGCCAACCCTGCCTGCAAGCGGCCGTGGGCCAGTGGCACATCCGTATCAAACACGATCCAGACTTCGTCAAAATCCAGCGCCTTGGAAAGCGATAGCGTTCCATTTCTTGCCTCGCGCCGCCGTGCCTCGCGCAAGCCCACCGCATACTCGACCAATTTCTGAGGATCGCCCATGCCACCGGGCTGAACTTCGATCTCCAGCGTTTGGAGAGCGAGGCGTCTTTTCAGTGCTGTGAAATAGGCGGGCTCACTCACGAGGCCTTCCGTAACGATGAGAATGGCATTGCCGGGACGGGCACTGCCCTTCGGACGGCGGAAGGATGCGGCATCCGAGGGAATCTGCTTTTTCCACTTATTCTTGGCCGACACCCGCCTCCTCCTTTCCGAGAAGGCCCTCGGGGATGAATGGCACGGCGCCGTAGCGTCCCGCCATATAGCCCCGTGTGAGGGATTCGCCTTTGCGCGGCTTGTATTCTGTGAGCGGGTAGAGATGGGTGGCCCCCTCCTCGTCTTTGTCCGCAAACCACACCTGGTCGCGCCGCAGCAGCGTGGGATCGAGTAGCAGCGGATTGTGCGTGGTGAAGAGGCACTGCGCTCCGTGCGCGTTCGTTGAGGAATCAAAGATCAAGCGCAGCAACTCCACCACCATGGAGGGGTGCATGCTCGACTCGATCTCATCCACGCCCACCACATAGCCGTTTTCCAGCACATCCAGCCACGGTCCGGCCAAGGTGAATAGCTTCTGCGTGCCCGAGGACTCCTCATCCCACGGGAGCGGATACTCCCGGCCTGCCGCCCCACGATGCCCGAGCGTGATTTCGATGCGTTTGTTTTTGAGAAACATAGCCGCGAGTTCTTCTGGCAGACCTTCCGGCAACTCTTCGCGGTGCAGTTCCTTCTCCACCGCTTTGGCAGAGAGGATGCCCATGTCCGCGTGGCGCAGCAGGCGCACCACCGCATTGCGCTCATTCGGGCCTTTTCGCAAGGCCTCTGCCGTGATGCTTGGCGGTAGAGCGGGGAAATCCGCATTCACCCTCAAAAATCGCAATTGGAATTTGAACCACCGGTAAATCGGCGCCAGTTGCTCGTTGTTCCACTTCGCCGCTGTCGAGAGGAACAACGCATTCTGCCGCGTGTAGCCTTCGAGTTTTGCATCTCTGCGAAAATCGGTGGGCCGCTCGGGCTCCCAAGTGTAGGCCCCGGCATCCTCATCCCATGTGCGCTCATACCAGACACGCTCCTTGCCTTTCGGAAAAGCCGAGAGCGACTCGTAGAGCACTCGGTGCCGATCCAGGACCAACGCAAAATGGTAGCGAACACCATTCACCACAAAGCGCAGCGCAAACTCGCTCGGAGTCGCCGCCGCATCTTCGCTCAAAGCAAAAGGCTCCACACCTGTCGGATCGCCCTCGTCAAAATCCGTCGCGGATTTTTCCACAAACACAGCCAGAAAATGCAGCGCGTTCAGCACATTCGACTTCCCGGCCGCATTCGGCCCATAGAGAGCCAGACCTTTCAGGAGCTTCAGCCCATCCAATCCCGGCAAAGCAGGATCGATCAGATGATCTGGCAACTCTTTCACATAATTGCTGGCCACAAAGCTCAGGCGCTGCTCGTCACGGAATGAACGATGGTTTTTTACAGAAAAATCAATAATCACGGTTTTAAAGGTTAAATGAAATGCAACGATATAGATATTTTCGCAGTTTTCCAGTTTTTATTCCGATATCATTGCATTTTATTGCCCCTCTGAAAGCCACCCTGGAGGGCGCTGCTCAGTCAGTGCCGTGGAAATGATTCTTCCAGCATCCCAAACCGTCAAGCCCTCACGGCGAAGCCAGCCCTGCGTGGCTGCCCGTGCTCTAATCATTTGACCCACAAATTTACCGACTCAACACGAATAATACCTGCAACGAAACTCTCCGGCGAAGCCGGTCCCCACTCGTGAAAATTCGCTCTTTTCGTGGTTGAAGAAACAGAGCAGGTAGCTGTTCTTGATTGGCTTTTAATTGTCTCTCGCGCGCTGACTCTTTGACTTTTATCATCTACACGAGGGGAAAAATCCGCACATCCACCGGTTCAGCAACAAGCATCGACGCGGGAGGCCCTTGGATGCAGCCAAACCCATCCTCGACGATCGGCTCTGACGACCACTCCGCACAAGCTGCAACCTCGATTCGGTAAGGGGTGTGATGCACTCGCCCGGACCGGATTTGACCCGTGCGATCGGTGGTGAAAAGCAGGTATCGCTCGACCAAAAACCACTCGAGCGAATGCTCTGGCGCGGGCTCAGCGCGGACCGGGTTGCGGTAGCGAAAGCTCGATGTGTTCTTTGATCCCCTGCGCTGACTGGTGTAGATAGTTTCACCATCCTCACACGCCGCATGGATTCGCGCGTGATGGTAGGGAAGATGGAAAAATCGGCGTGCCACCTCGACAGCCAGCGGTTGGTTGCAATCCAGGGAAAAAAACCAGACACCCGGTCGCCCAGCATCGTCGTGAACATATGTCCGCACATTGAGTTCCAGAAACCACGAAATCCACGGCAGCGGCGGGAGGCCGACCGGATGCACGCGCTCCATGGCAAAAGGCACGACCCCCATCCAAGCTTGATTATCGAACAAATCCACATGCAGGCCCGCTGGCAAACGGGAGCGGATCCATTCTGGATTTACGGGCCAATGCAGAAACAGAAGCTGGCTCCACCGCTGGCGCATCACCGGCCGAGAGGCCGGACAATCCCTCATCAAGAGGCGCTGCAGAGGAGTTGGTGTCGTTGCTGGCGAGTCTCTTGAACCAGACAAGCTTGAGGCTTCTCTCATAACACATCAGTTTCGCAGAGCCGAAACAACTTAGACACAAAAAATAACTATGATTGGCAACAATGACCGGCCTTTAAAAGAACGGTCAACGCGGGAAGACATCCAGCACGCCTTTGACCACCATGTTCACGCCGATGGCAAGGATGAACAACCCAAGCACGCGGTTGAGCGCTCCGATGGCATTCACATTCAGCACACGCACCATGGCATCGCTCTCGCGAAAGCAGATCCAGGTGAGCAGCGCGATGGCAGCAAACCCAAGCACGAAGCCGATGTAATGCGGAAAGGTTTGGCCATAGGTCGAGAGGCCGATTGCCAGACTCATCGCGCCCGGACCCGCAAGGATCGGCATCGCCATCGGAGTGAGCGAAATATCCTCCTTCTCTTCGGCAGCAGCGTGTTCGTGCGGAGTCAATCCAGCGTTTGCCAAAATGACAGCAGGCCGAATTTTCGACTTCGAGAGATCCGTGAACGGAAACGGTAGTAGGATTATTGATCCGATTGAAGGTGAATCCATGCCGCGTCTTCCTCCGGTTTGTTCCAGTCCACGGCCAAGGAATCCTCACTTAAAATTGCGCAATCACCCGCCAAAACACCCTGACGCATCTCAATCCAAACAGCTAGCTCGCGGAATTCCGGAGCAGGCAATTTGTCAATCGCTTTCTCGATTTCCATGACAGTGCTCATAGTTTTCCCATCGGCTTTTTGACGGATCCAGACAAGTCTTATTTTCAAGAATTTGACCCAACGCGCCCAGAAGACTTCTCCTGAAGGTTTGATGGTTTCAAAATTCCCCGAACCCTTTTCGAAATCGTGACACGGGGAAGTGAGGATTAACCTCAATCGCGATTTTCAATAAGCACCTCGGATATGATGTGCAACGGATTCGTCATAAAAACGCCGCAGCGATTGATGCAAGTGCGGCGAGAGAGGACTAAGAGCGGAGACAGCGGCATTCTCTAAGACTTGAGTCTGCTTGCTCGCGCCGGTGATCACGGTCGTCACCGCTGGGTGATCCAAAATCCACCGCTGGGCCATTTGAGCCAATGCCAACCCAGGCGGAAGATAGGCCTTGAGTTCGTCACACAGCTCCACCGCTTTGTCATAAGGAATTCCGGCAAAGGTTTCCCCCACATTAAATGCTGCACCATCCCGGTTGTAGTTGCGGTGATCCTTTTCAGGAAATTGGGTCGTCAGTGTCATTTTCCCCGACAGAACGCCACTGGCCAAGGGCAAGCGCACAATAATTGCGACACCTCGCTTTCTCGCCTCCTCCAGCACATGGAACGCAGGCTTCTGTCGCAATACATTGAAAATGATTTGCAAAGACGCGAGGCCCTCATGTTGTAGGCAGATCAAAGCCTCCTCATCAGATTCCACGCTGGCACCAAAGCGTTGGATTTTTCCCTCCTGCTGCAACCGCCGCAGCCAGTCAAAAACCTCGCCCCGACGAATCATAGCGGTTGGAATGCAATGCAACTGGGTCAAATCGAGCGCCTCCACGCCGAGACGGCGCAGAGAGTTTTCCGTAGCAGCTCGCATGGCAGCCTCGGTGTATCCGTTTGGGAAAAGTTCGGGTGTGCGACCAAGTTTGGTGGCCACAAAGACCTCGCTCGGATTCTGCTTCAGAAAGCGTCCAATCAACTCCTCACTGCGCCCGGCACCATAGACATCAGCTGTGTCGAAAAAAGTGATTCCAGAATCCATCGCAGTCGCAAGAATTTCAAATGCCTTTCCGTCATCGATAGCGCCCCAGTCCGCACCGCCCAACTGCCAGCAGCCCAAGCCAATTTCGGATACTTGCCGGCCTGAGGTGGAAAAGGTGCGGAGATTCATTTTCGGTTTGGGATCCATTGCTTTGTCAGAATATTGATAACCGGGTCTGATTTTTTTCCAATCCAGGATTTGGAAAAGCCCTCCTGCTGAAAAACCAAGGCCACCTTAATGCGGCAGCCGAAACTCTCAAATCCCTGCTGCGCGATAACACCTACTCAATGCGAATCGTGATCTCGGCCGCGAACTCCCATCCACAGCAAGATAAAAGGAAATGTTGCCTGAGCCCCAGTTCCCCTGAAAAATCCGAACTTTTCCCTTGCGAATTCAGACAGTTGCTGACCCCTCTGATCTAAATGCGGGGCCAATTCGTGCTCTCGCCTGATTAAAAGGCATGCTTCAGGTAACTAAATATCAAGAATTAATGCCCGACCCCTTTGACAAGGCTCTTGCGGAAGCGTCTGGAGATAGCTTCAATGGGACCGCGCATTTGATAGCGCGGAAGGACTACGACCAGACGGGTCTGATGAAATCCAACGGCATGCTTCAATGGGACCGCGCATTTGATAGCGCGGAAGGGAGGGGCAGACGCAAAAAACCCGGCGTGGGTTTTGGCCGCTTCAATGGGACCGCGCATTTGATAGCGCGGAAGGGGTCTGGGTGCAGAGTGTGCCGCCCACCTCGTATTGCGCTTCAATGGGACCGCGCATTTGATAGCGCGGAAGGGCGCTTTCTTGAAATCCGCCGAATCAAACTCCGGCTTGCTTCAATGGGACCGCGCATTTGATAGCGCGGAAGGGAGGAAGAAGGCGAGCGGCATACTCAGCCTTACTGCTTCAATGGGACCGCGCATTTGATAGCGCGGAAGGGCGGTGAGCTTGTCCACTCGCTTGGCGAGCTTCTTGCTTCAATGGGACCGCCCTTCCGCGCTATCAAATGCGCGGTCCCATTGAAGCAG
>JBIIPZ010000067.1:0-8825 GCA_044342325.1 Terrimicrobiaceae bacterium | reverse complement strand
ATGCGGAGGGCGGTGCCGTCGGGGTTGAATTCGGGGCGGTGTTTGGGCTCGAAGTAGACGGGCATGTCTTTTTGGAGGGGGAGGATTTCGAGGCGGAGGTCGCCGGAGGCGAGCTCAGAGGCGTAGCGGCGCAGGCCGATTTCGAAGGTGGAGCCGTTGTAGAAGTCGTCGTTGAGCAAGCGGCCGTTGAGGGTAAGGCGGGCGACATCGCCGGTGTAGCGGATGCGGAGGATTGGGTTTGATGCCATGTCCAAGTCGGCGGGGAGTTTTACCCTCCAGACGGCGGCGGACTGGAAATCGTTTTTTCCCGGTGAGACGGGGAGGGCGAATTCGGGATCGTTGGATTTCCAGGAGCGGAGGGCTTTCGGGTTTTCGAGGAGTTCCAGAACGACGGGGATGGAGCGCGCTTTGGGCTCTGTGTCGAAAGCGAGGCTGCCGTCGCTGGCTTTGGGAGCGAGGGCCAGGGATTCGGCTTCGCTGAGCAGGATGATCCGGACTTCGCGGCCGTTTTTTCCCGACACGCGGATAGCTGGGCTTCGGCTTGCTTGGACGCCGCTGAAAACGAGCGGCTCGCGGCGGAGCGGGGCCTGAATGGTCGCGGGGTCGAACGCAAACTCGGCGTTCATGCCGGGGACCTCGGCGAAGACGACGGTGAGGCCGCCATCGGGATCGAGTGTGCGGCGGATGGGCTGAGCGGTTGCGTAGATGAGCTTCACGCCATTGAGCTCGAGATTGAAGGGCCAGTGGAAAAAGGAATCCGCTGGAATCGTGGTGGGCTTGCTTGGAATGTTGAGGCTACCGACGGGAAGATCGATGCGGAATTGGGTGTTCGGCTTGCCCGGCATGTGTTCGAGTCTTTGGTAGTTGTTTACGAAGAGAAATCCGGAGCGGCCATCCGAGCGCACGCTCCAGCGCAGGGTTGCGGGGTTCGAGAAGTCCATTTCTTCGCGGCCGGGGAGGAAGGCCGGCATGCGCGAGAGCTCGGTTCCGAAGTCCTCCATGAAGAAATTCAAGCGCCGCAGCCAATGGTAGTGCGGGCGGATTTGGCCGTATTGGCCGATGGGTGCTTGGAAGTCGTAGGATTTGATCGGCGTATCGAAGACATCGCCGATTTCGTTCGATTTGTGCAACGGGGTGAGGCGTCCCTCGGGATTCTCGCCGCCGTGATACATGTAGTAGCCGATGCCCACACAGCCGCTGCCGACTTGGCAGAGGGCGAGGGATGCGACATCGCGGGGCTCCACCTTGTTTCGCCGATGGTAGGAGACGAACATGCCGCCGCCAGTTTCGGCTGTAAGGAAGGGATACTGCGCACGGCTCGACTCGTCCTCCCCGCCGCGCACGGTGTTGACATCACTCGCAATCGATTCGTCGATGCGCTGCTTGCGAAAGATGTAGTTATAAACAAGGCTCTCCGACTTCTCGACCGACCCCTCCCAGGCGGCATCGGGGTAGGCGCCGTAGAAGGGAATCATCTCGCCGACCGGCATGGGATCCTCCATGCGGGGCCAGCCGGTTTTTGTGTAAAGCGGCACATCCATGCCGGCCTCGAGCGCGAGATTTTTCAGGCCGAGAAGGTAGCGCGAGGGGCCTGAATACTCGTTGTCGAGTTGGATGCCGACGACGGGGCCGCCATCCTTCCAGAGCAGGCCGCGCATTTGCTCGCCGATGTGGGTGTAAAGCCGCCTGACGGCTTCGTCATACTCGGGGTGCTCGGGACGCAGGCCCCAGCGGGCTGGCGGGGCCCAACGCGTGCTTTTCTCCACCCAATCGGGGAAGCCGCCGTAGCGCACTTCGCCGTTGCACCATGGCCCGGCACGCACGATGGCGAGCAGACCAACCTCGCGGCATGTCTCGAGAAAAGCCCGCAGGTCTTTATTCCCCTCCCAATGCCACTCGCCCTCGACCTCTTCGTGGTGGTTCCAAAAAACATAGGTCGAAACGATTTTGATCCCGCCGTCTTTCATTTTCTCCAGAGCCTCGCGCCACTCGGCGCGGGGATATCTGGAAAAATGGATTTCGCCCATGATGGGGAACCACGGCTTGCCGTTGAAGAGCAGGCTTCGGCTGTCGATCGAGATTTCATCCCCCGCCGGATTTTTTGTTGTGCCGAGTTTGAAGTAGCCGGAGAGCGGCGGCTCGGGGGTGTGGACTGTGACCGTGTGGGTATCGACCTCCAGTGGTGTGGTCAATGTGAGAGTCATGCTGATTCCCGCATATGAGACCGATTTGAAAACATTCGTTATCATGGAACGGACCTCCGGAGTGTGTTGTGGGGGGTTGAGTGGAGCGGGGCTCTAAGGATTCATGTTGATCTTTTGGCGAGCGGTTTGGGGTGGGGTAAAATGTGAGGCGGGGGTTGGGGTTGCCTGCTTATGTGGTTGGACAAATTTGCGTGAGGTTTGTTCAAACGGTGGATAAGAAAATTTAACCACGGAGAGCACGGAGGAAGGGCTCGGGAATTGGAGATACTGCGGAGGATGGGGCAGATGGTGATTCGCGAGAATTGCCGAGGATGCGGCGCTGTCTCCAGATGCAAAGGCGGCCAAGCCGCGCAAGTGGGACGGCGGCGGCGCGCCATCCCTACCTTGGCAAACGAAGCGCGCTGCCGCGCGTTGGTGTGGATCAGGCTGTGCGGCCGCAGCAGGATTTGAATTTTTTGCCTGAGCCGCAGGGGCAGGGGTCGTTGCGGCCGGCTTTGGGGAGTTCGCGTTTGAGGGGGAGTTCGAACTTGGGAGCGGGCGGTTGGTCGGGCGTGGAGGGCTGGGCCTGTCCTTCGAGAGCGGCTTCGGGATTGAGGGCGAAGTCGGGACGGGAGAGGATCTGCGGGATGTTGGCGAGCATTTGCTCAAAGGCCTGTAGATTCGTGGTGCTGCGGAAGAGGTTGCCGAGGACTTCGCCTTTGATGGTGTCCATGAGGTCGACGAACATCGCGTAGGCGTCATTTTTGTATTCCACGAGCGGATCTTTTTGTCCGAAGGCGCGGAGGTAAACGGCGTCGCGGAGGCCATCCATCGCGTAGAGGTGCTCCTGCCAGAGGCGGTCGATGGCGTTGAGGATGATGTAGCGCTCGAGGCCGCGCAGGGCGTCGGGGTTTTCGAGGGAGGCCTTGCGCTCGTAGGCGTCGCGGATGGTTTCGATGAGGAAGTTCGCATTCTCCTCGACGGAGCGTGTGTGCAGAGCGGCTTTCTCCTTGGTGAGGCCGAGCGGGAAGGTGGTGTTGACCCAGTGGAGAAGTCCGTCGTGGTCGGGCTCCTCTCCTTCTGCGGATTCGAGGAACGGCGAGATTTTTTTGGGAACGACCTCGTTGATGACTTCGAGGATGAGCTCGCGCGGGTTCTCGGCGTCCATGACTTCGTTGCGGTAGCCGTAGACGACTTCGCGCTGTTGGTTCATGACATCGTCAAACTCGAGGGTGCGTTTGCGCATCATGTAATTCCGCTGCTCGACGCGTTTCTGCGCGGTTTCCACGCTGCGATTCAGCCAGGGGTGCTCGAGTTCCTCGCCCTCTTGGAGGCCGAAGGTTTCCATGATTTTGGTCATTCGGTCGCTGGCACCAAAGTTGCGCATGAGGTCGTCCTCGAAGCTCACATAGAAGCGGGAGCGGCCGGGATCGCCTTGGCGGGCGCAGCGGCCGCGGAGCTGACGGTCGATGCGGCGCGACTCATGGCGCTCGGTGCCGAGCACGAAGAGCCCGCCAACTTCCGCGACGCCCTCGCCGAGTTTGATGTCGGTGCCACGACCGGCCATGTTGGTGGAAATGGTCACGGCGCCTTTGAGGCCGGCGCGGGAGACGATTTCGGCCTCCTGCATATGGAATTTCGCATTCAGAACGGTATGCGGAATTTTCTGGAGCTTCAGCATGCGGCCGAGGAGCTCGCTGGATTCCACGCTGGCTGTGCCGACGAGGACTGGCTGGCCTTTGGCATGAGCCTCTTTGATGGCCTCGATGGCCGCGTTGTATTTTTCGCGGCGAGTTTTGTAGATGCGGTCGTTCTCGTCCGCTCGCTTCACTGGGCGGTTGGTGGGAATGACATTCACATCCAAGCGGTAGATGTCGTGGAACTCGCTCACCTCGGTCTCCGCGGTGCCAGTCATGCCGGCGAGTTTGTGGTAGAGGCGGAAATAATTCTGGATCGTGATGGTCGCGAGGGTCTGGGTCTCGCGGTCGATCTGGACGCCCTCCTTGGCCTCGACGGCCTGGTGGAGACCATCGCTCCAGCGGCGACCGGCCATTTTGCGGCCGGTGAAGGTATCGACGATGACGACCTTGTTTTCCTCGACGACATATTCGACATCCTTTTCGTAGAGGCAGTAGGCTTTGACGAGTTGGGTGATGTTGTGAATGCGCTCGCCTTGGGCGTCGCAATGCTGCTGGCGGGCGGATTTTTTCTCGAGCTTCTGGGCTGCTGCGAGAGTCGAGTCATTCTCGATATCGGCGAACTCGGTGAGAAGATCAGGAAGCACGAAGGCATTCGGGTCATCGGGATTCAGGTAGGTGCGGCCCATTTCCGTGAGGTCGGCTTCGTGGGAACGCTCTTCGATGGTGAAATAGAGTTCTTCCTTGAGCGCGACGAGAGCCGCCTTGCCCTCGGTATCCTTATAAAATTCCAGCTCCGCCTTGTCCATGAGCTTGCGCATTTCGGGATCCTCGAGATGGCGGAGGAGGGCCTTGCTGCGGGGTTGGCCAAGCTTGAGCTTGAAAAGGGTTCGGCCTGCCTCGGCGGGTTTTCCAGCGTCGGCGAGTTCCTTCACCTCGGTGGCGAGGCGGTTGCAGAGCATGGTCTGCTTGCGGATGAGCTGCTCGACGAGCGGCTTGAAGCGGTCGTATTGGTGCGTCGAAACGGTGGCCGGGCCGCTAATGATGAGCGGCGTGCGGGCTTCGTCGATGAGGATCGAATCCACTTCGTCAACGATGGCGAAGTAATGCCCGCGCTGCACTTGCTGCTCGCGGCTGGTGGCCATGCCGTTGTCGCGGAGGTAATCGAATCCGAACTCGCTATTCGTGCCGTAGGTGATGTCGCACTGGTATTGCTCGCGCCGGAGCTGCGGCATCTGGTCGTTTTGAATAATGCCGACCGTGAGCCCGAGGAAAGTATAGAGTTGGCCCATCCACTCCGCATCGCGCTGTGCGAGGTAGTCGTTCACCGTGACGACATGGACGCCACGACCGGAGAGGGCGTTCAGGTAAACAGCCAGCGTGCCGACGAGCGTCTTGCCCTCGCCGGTGGCCATTTCTGCGATGCGGCCGCGATGCAGCACCATGCCGCCGATGAGCTGCACATCGAAATGAATCATGTTCCAGGTGAGGGGATATCCGCACACCATGAATTCGCGTCCGCACAGCCGGCGGGCGCCGTTTTTTACCACCGCGAAGGCCTCGGGGAGAATGGCATTCAACTCGGCGGCGAGTTTGCCGGAGTCGGAAATTTTTGCCAACCTCTCCTTCCACTCATGCGTCTTCGCCCGGAGCGCATCATCAGACAGGGATTGGAGGCCTGCCTCGATTTCGTTGATTTGTTTGACGATCGGCATCATGTGGCGCAACTCGCGCTGATTTTTTGAGCCGACGATTTTTTTAAGGATCCAACTGAACATGGCGAAAAATGGTGAGCGCGACATTTAAGGGGGGGAATGCGAATTGGAAAGGGGGAAAAGCCCTAAGCATCCACCGCAAGCTTCTTTCTTCCCGCATTGCGAAACGCCACCGACTCGGACAGAGTGCTGCCGATGACGCCGGGGCGGTTGACATTTTTTTCCAGACTTACGAGCACGCTGGTGCTGTGGGCGCTGATGTTGACCACCGTTTTTGCGGGTTGGGATATCGGCTTCTTCTCCCTGCTGTCCTTCATGGCGCTGCGGGCGCTGTGGGAATACTATCGCATGCTCGAGCATGACGGAATCAGCGTCTTCACGCTCACGGGCCTGATCTGCGCGGCGGTGTTGCTGGTGGGGGGATTTCTCATCGTGCGGTCGGAGGGACCGGAAAATAGCCACGACTTCGAGTTGCTTGTGCTCGTGCTTTTTCTCCTGACAATTTTTACTCGGCAGATGTTTCGCGGCGCAGAAAACGATCCGCTGCGGGCGATGAGCTACACGGTTTTCGGGCTTTTTTACATTCCTTGGCTTTTTAGCTTTCTGACAAAAATCATTTACCTTACTCCGCGTCTGGAGAGCGGACTGACGAGCGGACAATACTATGTGCTCTATCTCGTCGCCGTGACCAAATTCAGCGACATGGGTGCGTATGTCTTCGGCAGTCTCTTTGGGCGTCGCCCGTTTGCGCCGCACATCAGTCCTAAAAAAACCTGGGAAGGATTTGCGGGAGCGCTCATCTCGTCGCTGCTGTGTAGTTACTGGATGTATGCACTCATGCCGGAAAAACTCTCGGCCTTTCGCTTTGGCGACCTCACCGTGCTCGGGCTGTTGCTTGGTTTTGCAGCGGTAGTTGGTGACCTGGCGGAATCGATTGTGAAGCGCGGAGCCCACACGAAAGACTCCAGCGCCATGCTGCCAGGCATCGGCGGAACGCTCGACCTCATCGACAGCATTCTTTTCACGGCGCCGCTGCTGTTTTTCTACATGCGCTTTGTGCTCGGCATTGGGTGAAAGGCAAAGGAGGCTTGAGTTTTTGCGTTTGCGAATCAGTCTGCCTATCGACAAGT
The DNA here is from genome assembly GCA_044342325.1 of Terrimicrobiaceae bacterium. Taxonomy (GTDB): domain Bacteria; phylum Verrucomicrobiota; class Verrucomicrobiia; order Chthoniobacterales; family Terrimicrobiaceae; genus UBA967. The sequence goes on along the minus strand of JBIIPZ010000067.1, from coordinate 2,160 downwards.
AAAGTGGAGTCCAGCAGGCCTTGTTAAAATAATTCCTATCTCATGAAAAAAGCACTCATCACCGGCATCACAGGTCAAGACGGCAGCTATCTCGCCGACCTCCTTCTCAACAAAGGCTACGAAGTCCATGGCATCATCCGCCGGGCGAGCACTTTCAACACGGCCCGCATTGACCACATTTACTCAGACCCGCATGTCAACGGCGTGAGACTTTTTCTCCACTACGGCGACTTGGCCGATGGCGTGAACCTCGTGAAGCTCATCTACGACCTGAAGCCGGACGAGGTGTATCATCTCGGCGCACAAAGCCATGTGCGCGTGAGCTTTGATATTCCAGAATACACGGGCGATGTCACTGGCATCGGCACGACGCGCATCCTCGAAGCCATGCGCGAGGCCGGCGTGAATGCCAGATTTTACCAGGCCTCCAGCAGCGAGATGTTCGGCAAGGTGCAAGCCGTGCCGCAGACTGAAACAACGCCCTTCTGGCCACGCAGCCCCTACGGCGCGGCAAAAATGTATGCCTATTGGATTACCGTGAACTACCGCGAAGGCTACGGCATGCACGCCTCGAACGGTATCCTCTTCAACCACGAAAGCCCCCGCCGGGGCGAAACCTTCGTCACCCGCAAAATATCCCGCGCCGCTGCCGCCATCAAACTCGGCAAGCAACAGCACCTCTACCTTGGCAACCTCGACGCCAAACGCGACTGGGGTTACGCCCCCGAATATGTCGAAGCCATGTGGCTCATGCTCCAGCAGGATCAACCGGACGACTATGTGATCGCCACAAACGAAACACACACGGTCCAGGAATTTGTCGAACACGCCTTCGCACGCGTGAACCTCGACTGGAAAGATCACATCAAATACGACGCCCGCTACGAACGCCCAGCCGAAGTCGATCTCCTCATCGGCGACCCCGCGAAAGCCAAAAAACAACTCGACTGGGAGCCCAAAGTCCGCTTCCCGGAACTCGTAAAAATCATGGTCGACGCCGACATGGCATCGCTACAGGGGCTCCCAGTGCCGGATCCGCTGACGCCAGCGTATAGATAATCAGAGATAAAATTGAAATACTCCATCATCATCCCAGCCTATAACGAACGCGACAACATCCCACTTGTCGTGGAACGGCTCGAGGCGCTGCTGGCGGACTTTGATTGGGAAGTTGTTTTTGTTGATGACGATTCGCAGGACGGATCGCGGGAGGTTTTGATGGAGCTGGCTCGCGCCAAGCCACGGGTGCGGTTTATTCGGCGGATCGGGCGGCGGGGATTGGCTTCGGCTTGTTTGGAGGGGATGGCTTCGAGTGCGGCGGATGTTTTTGCGGTGATGGATTGTGATCTTCAGCATGATGAGACGATCCTTCCGGCGATGTTGCGGGCTTTTGAGGAGGATTCCGCGTTGGAGCTGGTTGTTGGAAGTCGTTATACGGGAAAGGGTGGAGGGACTGGGGATTGGTCGAAGTCGCGCGTTTTTGTGAGCCGTTTTGCGACGAGGATCGGGTCGATTGTTCGCAAGACGGAGCTAACCGACCCGATGAGTGGTTTTTTTGCGATTCGGCGCAATATTTTTGAGGAAACGGTGCGGCAGATGACCGGCAAGGGCTTTAAAATCCTGCTCGACATCGTGCTCTCGGCGGGTCGCCCGCTTCGGGTGAGGGAATTTCCGTATGAATTCCGCACGAGGCAACATGGGGAGAGCAAGCTGGATATCGTGGTGGCGTTTGAATACCTCTACCTGTTGGCGGATAAAATTTTCGGCCGATTCGTGCCAGTTCGCTTTGTGCTTTATGTGTTGGCAGGACTGAGCGGATTGGTTTTGCACATCGGGATTCTGGGCGTTTTGCACAAACTGGCTGATGTTCCATTCATCACCGCACAAATTTTAGCGACTCTGGCCGCCATGGCGTCAAATTTCCTAGTGAACAACTCTGTGACCTTCCGTCAGCAGCGGTTGAAAGGCCGTCTCCTGCTTCCGGGATTGATCGCGTATATGGTGATCTGCGGCATAGGTGCCGTGGTGAATGTCCAATCCGCAGAATATCTTTTCGAACAAAATATTCCATGGTGGTTTGCCGGGACGGCGGGCGCACTTGTGGGCGCGGTGTGGAACTACGCCGTCTCCACGCAGATCGTCTGGACTTGGCTACCCGGC
>JBIIPZ010000030.1:0-40828 GCA_044342325.1 Terrimicrobiaceae bacterium | reverse complement strand
TAAAGATTCTGCGGATCCGGAGGCGCAGTAAAAGAGAGGGCCGTCTTCCTTGCGGTTGACGGCCCAGTGTTAGTGATGGCGGCCGGGAGCTTGAACCTCCCGGCCGCCAATTTTTTCGGTAGTGTTGCATAATCCCAGAACCCGGGCGTGGCAAGCGCTTTTCATTCAGAAAATGCTGGGTTGCTGCGCGAATCCATCGCCCGCACCGCACGGCCGGGGGTCACGCTTGTTGACTCCGCAGAAAACTGCGCGCTGGCCGTCAAAGCCATTCTTGAAAAAAAGCCCTCTCCGCACCACCGGAAAGCCTAGGCAAACTCGATGTCACCCTCACAGACGCTACAGAGCGCTTTCTCCGCACGGCCGCCAAAGCCCTGGACCTCGAAATCGGCGATGTGAGCCTGCGCTTCGTCCAAAACATCGAGAAGGCCTGATACCAACGGCCACGGGCCCTCTGGATTTTCAGGGAACCGTTTTCATTTCTAGCGGTGCCTCTGTGAGCGCCGGAATCCTTAGCCATCGGCGGTCACAGACCGCCGCTACAGCCTGAGTCCTTATGAGCCGTAGCTTTTGCTGAAACGCTTGCGCGACTCTGATTCGGGCTCCGCTGCCGCTGTGACTTGCGTAGGCGCAGCTTCGACTGCCGGCGCGACGGGTTGACTCGCTGCGGGAGCAGGATTTTTGGAGGCTTGGAGGAAGGCGAGGCGGAGGTCGGAGAGGACGCTGGTGAGCATCTGGGTCTCTTCGTTGCTCAAGTTGCCACGGGTTTTTTCCTGAAGCATTTCGATTTGGTCGATGAACATGCGGGCGAACTCGAGATTCACCTCGGGCTGGCCGGTTTGGGGATTCGGCACATGGCCTAGAAACATGGCGGCCTGCTGGGCCTGCATCATAACGAGTTCGATGAAACGCTGGGTCATTTCACCGGAGTGGGTGGCGGATTGGACTTCGGGCATGGTTTTTTTAGTTGGTGGATGTTTTTTTGTCGGGAGGAAGCACGGTGGCTTCGACTCGGGAATCGGAGTGGAAATACTTTGCGGCGACGCGGCGCGTGTCGTCGAGGGTGATTTTCTCGATCTCCTCTTTGCGGCGTTTGTGGGCATCGACGCCGAGGCCCATGAGTTCATCGACGGCCACGGCGGCACCGAAAGCGCTGTTGCTTTGGTTCCGAATCGCCTCGCCGCCGAGGAGCTTGGCGCGTGCGCGGGTGAGTTCCTCTTCGGTGAGGCCGTTTGTGGCGAGGTCCTCTATCTCGGAGCGCATTTCCTTGGTGACCGGCTCGATCTTTTGAGGATCGGTGCCGAGGTAGAAAAGGAAGGCGCCGGGCGCGAGGCCGCAGAACTGCGCGGCTCCGACAAAGTAGGCGAGGCCCATCTGCTCGCGGATGCGATTGAAGAACCGCGAGCCAAGATCGCTGGAGGCCTCGCTGATCAATTCCAGAGCGATGCGATCGGAGTCGTTCACCGAGGCGCCTTGGAAGCCGAGCATGAGGACAGCCTGTTTCTTGTCGAGATGCGCGGTGGCGGGAGCCAGGCCTGCAACGGGAGCGGGCTTTTCGACATTCTCAAATGCCAGCGTGCCTTTGGGCATGGCGGCGAAGGATTTTTCAAAAAGTTTCACGACCTCTTCCGCCTTCACATCGCCGAAGACGGAGATGACGCCATTTGCAGCGCAGGCGAATTTTTTGTGGAACTCGCGGAGTTGCGTGGCAGTGATGCCGGAGACGGAATCCGGCGAACCGAGATTGCGCAGGGCGTAGGGATGCGTGCCGAAGAGATTTTCCCGAACAAGATTGCGGGCCACCGAGGTGACTTGCTCCTCGTCGGCCTTGATGCCGGCGATCTGCGTGCGCCTTTCCAACTCGACCTCGCGCTCGGGGAAGGTGGGATTCAAAAGCACATCGGCCAGGATATCGACACCGAGCTTCAGGTCCGGCCGCATGACATCCACCGACACGGTGAAGGAATTATTACCGCTGTCCGACCCGATACTGCCGCCCACGCCTTCGATATCGTCGGCGAGTTGCTCGGCGGTGCGGTTTTTTGTGCCCTTGAGAATGGTGCGGGAGTAGAGGCGGGTGATGCCATTTGTTTCCTTCGTCTCGGCGAGGAGGCCGCCACGGAAGACCGCACTCATGGCAACGAGCGGGATGCGAGAATCCTCACGCACGAGGAGGCGGAGGCCATTAGAAAGGGTGAATTTCTTGATTTCGCCCGCTTTGTTTTCGGCAACCTCTGCGGCATCCTGCTTGGCAACGGGCGGGTTGAGAGAGGTCACATTGAGCGCCTCGTCGCGGAGGTATTCGCGGGCGACGCGCAGAACATCGGCGACTGTGACTTTGGAAATCTGGTCCAAATAGTGGCGGGTGAAATTCAGATTACGGGTAAGCATCCAGTTCGAACCGAGGTCCGATGCTTTGCCGCGCGCCGTGGTGAGGCCGTGCAACTGCGAGGAGAGCAGCGAGCGGCGGGCGCGGTCGAGTTCCGCCTCTGTGACGCCGTCCTTTTTGAGGTTTTCCAGAATGGCGAGGGATTCCTTCTCGGCGGCCTCGCGCTTGTCGGGATCGGTAACGGCCTGCATGAGAAAGACGCCTTCGGACTGGAGGGAAAACATACCGGCGCCAGCGCTGTGGGCGATTTGTTTTCGCTCGCGGACTTCACGGTTCAGGCGGGAACTCGCACCGGAGCCGAGAATTTCTCCGAGGATTTCCAATGCGGGCGTGTCGGAATTTGTCACACCCGGCACGCGCCAGGACATCGACAACCGGGAAAGCTCGGTGGGGAATTCCTCGTGAATCTCACGGCGGCCCATTTGAGGCGGCTCGGTGGCGACATAGACCGGCTCGAGAGCCTTGCGGGTAGCGGAATCAAAAAGCTCGCCGAGTTCCTTGTGGATCGCAGCGGCATCGACATCTCCCACCACAACGAAAGTTAGATTGTTCGGGACATAGCGGGATTTATAATAGTTCAGGACATCCTCGCGAGTGAGCTTGTTGTAGACATCGAGGTAGCCGATCACCGGATGCCGGAATGGGCTGGTGGTAAAAACCGTGTCAAGCATGAGCTGGGAGCTCTGGCGACCGGGATCATCGAATCCCATCGCAAACTCACGGCGGATGACTTCTTGCTCCTTGGTGTATTCTTCCTCGGGCAGCGTGGCGTTCTGCATTGCATCGGCAAGGATCGCTACGGCATCCGAGGCGCCTTCTTTAGGGACATCGATCCAGTAAACCGTGCGGTCGAAGGAAGTGTAGGCATTGATGTAACCGCCATGGTTTTGGACCTGCTTGGCAATCTCGCCTGGAGGGCGTTTCTCGGTGCCCTTGAAGAGCATGTGCTCAAGGATGTGCGAGAGGCCGGCACCCATCTTTTCACCCTCGTGAATACTTCCCGTGCCGCACCAAGCCTGCACGCTGGCCACCGGTGCGCTGCGATCCTCCTCGACGATAAGCGTGAGGCCGTTTTCGTAAGAGAAGACCTGGGCTTTGGATTCGGGAACCGTGATGCTGTCGAAGGTTTTGGCTTGGGTGTGGTCGGGCATAAAGGAAAAGGCAACTGCCATGGCAGTGGTGAGAAGACGGGATTTCATAGAAGGCTTCCGACCTGCAATGGGGGCTCGCCGTTCAAAGAATCGGCTAGTGGACGGAAGGGAGCGACAAAGGCTTCACGGAAATCGAAGATATCCAGGAAGCTCTCCGCCGTATCTTCATCGGTCTTCCCGAAGATGCCGGCTTGAACGAGATTGAAGACCATCTGCCCAACATCCGCCGTGGCTTTGACTCCCCAATAATTCAAAACCATGAGCGCCATGGGACCGAACTCTGCGAGGGCGTGAAGGCGAAAGCCATCGAGCAACTCGGCTGCACCGACATGGGGGCCGGGCTCCTTTTTCGACTTCTTGCGGCGCTTGATCGTGGCCTCGAGCGAGTCGCGGAGGAAGGCATAGGCTTCGGGATGATAACGACGGTCCTCTTGACAGACCGTTTCGACGGCTTCTTGAAATCCTGTGTTCTGCATTAGTTGGTCTTCGCGGCTTCGGCAGCGGGGGCGGCGATGTCAGGGCGTGACTCTCTCCAGTGCCGGACACCGAGGCCCAGCACCAGAATGAACACAATGCCCACAACAAGCGTCTGCTCGCGGCGCGTCAGCTCAAACATGGTGAAAACGATAAACCGAATCGCACACGGCGCAAGACGTGTGATTCGCAAAATTCATCGCCTCGTAAAAAGCGGAAGCACGACTGCCGCGTTGACGCCACGGCGCGAGTGGGGTTTCATTCCGCGCTTATGTCCAAAGATGCTTCTGCCACCCGAATGGAAAAAATCGTCAGCCTGTGCAAGCGACGCGGGTTCATTTTCCAATCCTCCGAAATCTACGGCGGCCTGAACGGCTTCTGGGACTACGGCCCGCTGGGCGTGGAATTGAAGAAAAACCTCAAGGACTTCTGGTGGCGGCGCAATGTGCGCGAGCGTGACGACATGGAGGGAATGGATGGATCGATCATCATGAACCGTGCGGTTTGGAAGGCCTCGGGTCACGAGGAGACATTCAGCGATCCGATGGTCGACTGCAAAGTGTGCAACTCCCGCAACCGCGCTGACCAACTACCTGAGAAGGACGGGAAAAAATACTGCCCACAATGCGGAAGCCGCGACCTCACGGAAGCGCGCGATTTCAATCTCATGTTCAAGAGCCACGCGGGTCCACTTGAGAGCGAGGACAACCTTGTTTATCTCCGTCCGGAGACCGCGCAGGCGATCTTTGTGAATTTCCGCAATGTGCTCGACACCTCGCGCCAGAAGCTCCCCTTCGGCATCGCTCAGATCGGAAAGGCCTTTCGTAATGAGATCAATCCCCGCAACTACATCTTCCGCTCCCGCGAATTCGAGCAAATGGAGATCGAGTATTTCTGCCGTCCAGAGGATGGAATGCAACTCACCGACTACTGGCTCGAGCAACGACTCAAATTCTACGAGGACATCGGCATTCCCCGCTCGAAGATTCACATCAATGACATTCCGGATGGAGAAAGAGCGTTCTACTCGAAGAAGACCTACGATCTGGAATACGAGTTTCCATTCGGCGTGAGCGAGCTGGAAGGCATCGCCTACCGCACTGACTACGACCTGGGTAAACACATCGAGCACTCCGGCAAGCCGCTCGACTACTTCGACGAGGCCACCAAGCAACGCTTCGTCCCGCATGTCGTTGAACCTAGCGCCGGCGTCGACCGCACCACACTCGCGCTCCTCTGCGAGGCCTTCGACGAGGAAACGGTCACCGACGAGAAAGGAAACTCCGAGACCCGCACCGTCCTGCGTTTCCATCCCCGCATGGCCCCGATCAAATGCGGCATCTTCCCGCTGCTGAAAAACAAGCCCCAGCTTGTGGAAAAAGCCAAGGAGATCGCCACCGCCCTGCGACCGATCATGAATGTCTTCTACGATGAAGCCGGTGCCATCGGACGCCGTTACCGCCGCCAAGACGAGGCCGGCACACCCTTCTGCGTCACGATTGACTTCGACACCATCGGCGAAAACGGCCCTGAAAAGGAAAACACCGTCACCCTGCGCCATCGCGACTCGATGACCCAGGAACGCATCGCCATCTCCGACCTCAAAAACTACCTGTTGGAAAAAATCAGCTGACGCTGGCCACCGCGAAGTTACTTGCAGAGGCAATCGAGCAGTTTGCCCTGTAAGCCTTGACGCGAAAAACAGAGCCTGTCTCTCGACGGGCTCCGTGTTTGCAAACCTTGACTGAGAAGCAGGGCGTTATTCGGTGATGATGTCCTTGTAAGTCTTGCCCGATGGAATCATTGGCAACACATGTTCGGTGTAAGGAGTCATGACATCGAGGAGATAGACTTCCTTAGAATCAAGCATGCGCTTCATCGCGGCAGGAAGATCTTTTTTATGGATGACCCGCTCGCAGGTTACGCCGAAGCCTTTCGCAATGTCGACATAATCGGGATAGATGCGCTGCAAGTCGCGGGGATCGCCGAGGAAGGTATGGCCACGGTTGCCGCCGTGGAAGCGGTCTTCCCATTGCACGACCATGCCGAGGTGCTGGTTGTTCAGAATAATTGCCTTTGCGGCGATGCCTTCGATGTGCGCGGTGGCGAGCTCTTGGACATTCATGAGGAATGAACCGTCGCCATCGATGTCGATGACTTGCTTGTGAGGCATTCCGACTTTGGCACCCATAGCGGAGGGATAGCCGAAGCCCATGGATCCGAGACCAGCGGAGGTAACAAGGCGGCGGGGCGAGTCAAAGTCGTAGAATTGAGCAGCCCACATCTGGTGCTGACCGACGCCAGTGGTGATGATGGCCTCACCTTTTGTCATTTCGCAGAGGAGCTGGATGACATACTGCGGTTGGATAACATCCTCTGTGTCCTTGAACGATAGCGGGTGCTTAGTCTTCCACGCGTCGATCTGTTTATACCAATCCGGATAGCGGGAGAAATTCTTCGTCGTGCGTTTGTAGCCGGCTTGATCGAGGAGCTTGTTTAGGCGAGTCAGGGCGTATTTGAGATCGCTCAGGATCGGCAGGCAGACGGTTTTGTTTTTATTGATCTCGGAGTTGTCGATGTCGATGTGGACGATTTTGCCGTGTTCGCAGAATTTCTCGACCTTGCCCGTGACGCGGTCGTCGAAACGCACACCAATAGCCAGCAGGAGGTCGGCTTCGTTGACGGCATTATTTGCATACACAGTGCCGTGCATGCCGAGCCATTTGAGGGAAAGAGTGTGCGTCTCTGGAAATCCACCAATGCCCATGAGCGTCGTGGCCACAGGAATCTGGGTGCGCTCGGCGAACTCAAGCAACTCGGCTGAAGCCTCGCCGGAGATCACTCCGCCACCGCAATAGATCATCGGGGCTTTCGCATCGCCAAGCATTCCGATGAGCTCGTTGAGGGCAACATCATCAGCTTTGCGTTCGGGTTTGTAGCCGCGCAGGTTGATGGTTTTCGGAAAAATAGGCTGCGTGGTGAGATTTTGGATATTCTTCGGAATGTCGATGAGAACTGGGCCTGGGCGACCGGTGGACGCGATGTGGAAGGCCTCCTTGACGATGCGGGGAAGCTCATTCACATCCCACACAAGGTAGCTGTGTTTCACCATCGGAAGTGTCATTCCAAAAACATCGGTCTCTTGGAAAGCTCCGCGTCCGATCATTTCCTGAGGAACCTGACCGGTGATCGCAACGAGAGGAATCGAGTCCATAAAGGCGTCCGCGATGCCTGTGACAAGATTCGTCGCGCCAGGGCCGGAGGTCGCCATGCAGACTCCGACTTTGCCGGTGACACGAGCGTAGCCTTCGGCGGCGAAAACCCCGCCCTGCTCGTGGCGGGGAAGGATGGTGCGGATTTTTTTTGTTTTCGTGAGCGCTTGGTGAATCGGCATCGAGCACCCGCCGGGGTAGGCGAAAACAACCTCAACGCCCTCGCGCTCGAGACACTCTACGAGAATCTCCGCACCATTCATGACTTTGCCCCGTTCAGGCGTAGCGGTGGATTTCGTAGCGGCGGATTTTTTAGTCTTCATAATTTGGAAAAAGCGTGCGGCAGGTTAAGCGGCGAAGCAGAGGATTGGCGAGGATAAAAAAGACATCAGACGACAACTCGCCCTCATTTCATGCCCGTTGCCAGCACGGTCTGAAAAAACGGCGCCTCTGCTTCACGCGAGACGATGGAGGATTCGATTTTAGAGAACCCCGCCTTTTTCATCATGCGGTGAAGCTCGATTTCGGAAAAACCCAGCCACACATGCCCGTAAAGCTCGCGGGCCGGCTCGTGAGTATGGCTCAGCAAATCGAGAATCATCACACGCCCGCCAGGCTTGAGAATCCGCTGAGCCGCATTCAAAGCTCGCTGTGGGACGGCGGCATGATGCAAAGCCTGGCTGAAAAGAGCCACATCGACAGAGTTTGCATCGATCGGCGGATCTTCGATGTCACCGAGTCGGTATTCGAGGTTGGAAAACCCGTGCTCCTTGGCAAGGGCGGAACCGAATTCGACCATCTTCTCCGAGTTATCAATGGCGATGACCTTCTTTGAGGTCCGGGCCAGCAGTTGCGAGAGGGTCCCCTCGCCTGCCCCGAGGTCCGCGATGACCATGGGCGGCAGTAGGCGCAGAAGCCCGTGTGAGAGCGCCTCCCACGAGCGGCCGGGCACATACGCACGGCCAAATTTTCCCGCCAGCTTGTTGAAATAATCCGCCGCGCGGTCCTTGCGCTTTTTGAGCGTGAACACTAGGTGCGCCTTGTCCGCCGAGGCCTCCTTCAGCTCCGCCCGTGCCGCCTCCAGAACCGCCAAAGTAGCCTCACCGGGATCCTCCCCAACCGAGTAGAAGATGTTTTTTCCCACCCGACGGTCTTTCACCAACTCCTCGCGTTTCAGCTGTGACAGACTGGTCGAAATGCGCGACTGCGCGAGACCAAGTATCTCCTGCAACTCGGCGACCGTGAGCTCCTCTTCCATCAAAAGCAACAGCAGGCGCAAACGGATCGGATCCGACAAAACACGGAGAGATTTCAGGATTGACGCCATTGAACATATCAATATATTCGGATGCGAAGATACGTAAAGCTCAACATCAACCCAAACTCAATAAATCCCATGTCACGCCGTTACATCTTTTCATCCGAATCCGTTGGCGAAGGCCATCCCGACAAAGTCTGCGACACCATCTCCGATGCCGTGCTCGACGCATGCCTCACGATTGACAAAACCAGCCGCGTCGCCTGCGAGACCTTTGTGAAAAGCAACACCGTCGTGGTAGGCGGTGAAATCACCATTCCGAAAATCAAAGGCGCCGCACTTGATTCCGTGATGAACATCGGCTCGATCATCCGCGAGGCGATCCGTGGCATCGGCTACACGAACAACGACGATGTCTTCCACGCCGACCGCGTCTTCATTTCAAACCTCCTCACCGCACAGAGCGCCGACATCGCGCAGGGCGTAGATAACAAAAAAGCCAAAGGCAAAGCCACCGCCGAGCAAGGCGCCGGCGACCAAGGCCTCATGTTCGGTTACGCCTGCAACGAGACCCCGGAACTCATGCCAGCTCCGATCATGTTCGCCCACCGCCTCGGCCGCGAACTCACTGCCATCCGCAAAGCCGGCAAGGTGAAATGGCTCCGCCCTGACGCGAAAAGCCAAGTTTCCGTTCTCTATCAAGACGGCAAACCAGTCCGCGTGACCAATGTCGTCATCTCGACCCAACATAGCGAAGATGTCGAGATCGAGGAAATCCGCAAGTTCCTGATCGCAAATGTGATTCGCAAGGTGATTCCGAAGGACTTCCTCGACGCCTCCACCGAGTTCCTCATCAATCCAACCGGCCGCTTCGTTATTGGCGGCCCGCAAGGCGACTCTGGACTCACCGGCCGTAAAATCATCGTCGACACCTACGGCGGCATGGGCCGTCACGGAGGCGGAGCCTTCTCTGGAAAAGATCCTTCGAAAGTTGACCGCAGCGCAGCCTACATGGGCCGCTATGTCGCGAAGAATGTCGTTGCCGCCGGCCTCGCCGATCGCTGCGAAGTCCAATTCGCCTACGCCATCGGCCACCCGCAACCCGTTAGCATCCATATTGATACCTTTGGAACGCACAAAGTGAACGAGGAAAACATCGAAAAAGCCGTCAAATCCGTCTTCTCATTCAAACCCGCCGACATCGTCACCCAACTCAACCTCCTCCGCCCGATCTACAGCAAGACCACCAACTACGGTCACTTCGGCAAGGAAGACAAAGACATCACTTGGGAGAAGACAGACAAAGCGGCGGCGCTGAAAAAGGCGGCGAGATAAGGACAAAGACGAGTCTTAAGTTTTAAGAATTAAGTTTTAAGTTGGCGCTACCGCGCCGCGCTTGATTCCGAAGACTTGTTTCTTCTCTCCAATCTAAAAACCGCACCCAAGCCCAACAACACCCGAACCAAAACCACTTAAAACTTAATTCTTAAAACTTAAAACTCTTATGGCCACCAAATCCGCTTCCAAATCAAAAGCATCCGCCGCCGCTGTTCTCGCTGAACTCACCGCCGCGACTGCCAATCTCGCAAAATATGCCGCAGCCACTCCGAAGGGCGCGGATTACATTGTTTCTGACATCGCCTTGGCCGACTGGGGACGCAAGGAAATCAGCGTTGCCGAGCATGAAATGCCGGGCCTCATGGCGGTTCGTAAAAAATACGCCAAGCAGAAGCCACTCAAAGGCGTCCGCGTGACTGGCTCACTCCACATGACGATTCAGACGGCAGTTCTTATCGAGACGCTGGTTGATCTCGGCGCTGATGTGCGCTGGGCCAGCTGCAATATTTTCTCCACTCAAGACCACGCCGCTGCAGCCATCGCGGAGACCGGCACGCCAGTTTTCGCATGGAAAGGCGAAACCCTCGAAGAGTATTGGGAACTCACCCTCAAAGCGATCACCTTCCCCGGCAACCTCGGCCCACAACTCGTGGTTGATGACGGCGGCGATGTGACCCTTCTTATCCACAAAGGTGCCGAACTCGAAAAAGGTGACAAGTGGGCCTACCAACCCGCCGAAAACCATGAAGTCTCGGTCGTCAAGGCCCTCCTCCGCCGCGTCGCCGAGGAGCGCCCCGGCTACTGGACCAAGGTGGCCAAGGCTTGGAAAGGCGTCTCCGAGGAAACAACGACAGGCGTCCACCGCCTCTACCAACTCGCCGAGGTAGGCAAACTCCTCGTGCCAGCTATCAATGTGAACGACTCGGTCACGAAGTCCAAATTCGACAACCTCTACGGCTGCCGCGAGTCCCTCGCTGACGGCCTCAAGCGTGCGACCGATGTCATGATCGCCGGAAAAGTTGCCGTCGTCTGCGGCTACGGCGATGTCGGCAAAGGCAGCGCCCACTCGCTCCGCGCTTACGGCGCCCGAGTTATTGTCACCGAGATCGACCCCATCAACGCCTTGCAGGCCGCCATGGAGGGCTTCCAGGTCAACACCATCGAAAGCACGCTCGGCGTCGGCGACATTTATGTCACCACCACCGGCAACAAAGACATCATCACGCTCCAGCACATGCTCGCGATGAAAGACCAAGCGATCGTCTGCAACATCGGACACTTCGACAACGAAATCCAAGTCGAGGAACTCAAGAAACACAAAGGCATCCGCTGCGAAACCATCAAGCCGCAATACGACCGCTACTTCCTGCCCGGCGGCAAGAAGAGCATCTACATGCTCGCCGATGGCCGCCTCGTGAACCTCGGCTGCGCCACAGGCCACCCAAGCTTCGTGATGTCGAATTCCTTCACCAACCAGACGCTCGCCCAAATCGACCTCTGGCAGAACAAGGACAAATACAAAAACACCGTCTATCGCCTGCCCAAGAAGCTCGACGAGGAAGTCGCCCGCCTGCACCTCGAAAAAATCGGCGTCGTCCTCACCAAGCTCACCAAGAGCCAAGCCGAATACCTCGGCGTGCCGTCCGAAGGCCCCTACAAGCCCGAGCACTACCGCTACTAAAAACAGAAGCAGTTCGATTCAATAAAAACACCCCGGTAGCATCAAGGCTGCCGGGGTGTTTTCGTTTGATAGAACAATGTGACTGCGTAACTGAGCAACTATGCCTGGCGCGCCAGTTTCGGCGCAGCCTTCAGCAAACGATGGGCGTGAATTGCTTGTGTTCCACAAGGAATTCCTCGTCCGCGCCCGAGTAGAGATTCCCGAAAGTGGGCGTGGGAATGCGAGGCGTGGGATTTGTTTTGCTACTGAGAGAGAAGGTGCGGCGTTCGCTGATGGCATGCTGCGCCCGTTTCCAGAGCAAGGATTTCATGCACTCGTCGGGCAGGCAGTTGATGAGTTGGGTAGCTTCGTCCCAGCGTTTTTCGCCGCTGAGGAGCATGGCCGCATTCATGACAGGCGCGTCGTCGAGGGGCCACTTGTTGGCGCAGGCTGACCAGCTCTCGATAGCAGCGGCGCTGTCGCCAAGGCGGTAGTGCATGCAACCGGCGGCCAGCAGGGCGTAGCCAGAAGTGCGATTCAGAGCGGGCATTTCCGGCAGAACATCGCGGAGGAATTTTTCAGGTTCGTCGCGGTATGCCCACGAAATGAGCGTGCGAAAAGACTCCGGGCACTCGGCTTCCTGAGCGCGGAATTCCTCGATGAGAGGGCGCAGAAGCGGGATCTCGGGAAGGTTTGCAAGGCTTGCGCCGGGACTTTTGAGCAGATGGCAAACGAGGTGGTTGCGGGCGCAGCCGAAGCGGCCTTTGGCGGCTTGGAATCGGGCGAAGGTGAGCTGCTGCTCCAAGACCATCGCGGAAATGCGGTCGCGGAGCGCACGGAAGGCATCCAAGCGGGGCGCTACCACAGCTCCCTGCCAGGCGGCAAACTCAGCAGCCAATTCGGGATTGGCAGCCTCGGCAGAGGGGGCAACCTCAAAACAGGTGGCGTAGACCGGGTGGAGCAAGGCGTGGAATTTAGCCGGCATCATATGCATATCCATCTGGTCCACGCAGCGAAGAGGAGTCACCGATTCGTTGAGGTCGAGGATTTCGTCGAACGGCAAGTTGCAGTAGCGCATGGCCTGACGAAGCGTGAGCGGGATAGAGGGGATTTTTTCCCAAAGTGAGCAAAGTTCGCTATCGAGGAAAATTTTGCGGTGGGCGTCCCCCGCTTCTGTGTTCTGAAACGAGAAGCAGCCGAGCAAATGGATGAGGGCCTCAGCGTGGCGACCGAGACGGTTCGCCTTGCAGGCGAGGCCGTAGAGGCGGACGAGGGACTGCTCGTTGTTTTGCGGGGCGATGGATTTTTCGATCTCGTAGGCCTCTTGGAGACGTCCGGAAAAATTGAAAGCGAGGGAGATTCGGAAAAGCTCTTCGGGAGGGAGGGGCTTTTTTTGATCGAGGAGGATATCCGCCGATACAGAAGCGCGGATGAAGCGACCGAGGCGGTTGAAAACAAAAATGGCCGCCGAGTGGACTTCGGCAGTGGGGGTCTGCGCGAGGAGAGTCTGGATGATGGCTTCGGACTCTTTTTCGAGGCCGATATCTAGGAGGGCGAGGGCTTCGTCGATGCGAGAGGCAATATCGTCTTGGCTCATGATTTTTTGGAAAAAATGGTCGATTGGTTTCTTGGTAGCCGTGAGGCCGGGTTATGCTTTCTTACGTAGCAATTCCCGAACCAACTTTTTGCGGAGCGACGGGCCTCTGAAGGGATTGACCACAGAGGACACAGAGAGCACAGAGGGGGAGAGTGTTATAAAATTTTAAGAGGACGCTTTCTCTTAGGCATGAGCGCGCGAAATCGGCGAGGGAGGAGCGAGAAGGGAGCGGGTGGGAAAAAACTGCCTTTCCGGCGAGGTGGGGGCTTTATTGCGGATCGGTGCGCTCGACAGCGGCGTCTTCGAAGCGGGTGTATTCCTCGAGGAAGGTCAGAGGCACATCGCCGGTGGGACCGTTTCGCTGTTTGGCGATGATGAGGGTGGCCTTGCCGGCAGCTTCCTTTTTGGCCTCCTCGTCCTCTGCATAGTATTTGTCGCGGATGAGGAGTCCGACGATGTCGGCATCCTGCTCAATGGTGCCGGATTCGCGCAGATCGCTGAGGCGGGGGCGTCCCGCGCTGGAGCCGGTGCGCTGCTCGGGATTTCGGTTCAGCTGGGCGAGGACGATGACGGGGAGTTTGAGTTCCTTGGCGAGGGCTTTGATACCGTAGGAGATTTCCTGGATTTCGATCTGGCGATTCTCTTGGGCGCGGCGGGAACCGGATCTCAGGAGCTGGAGGTAATCGATGACGATGAGTTGGATTTTTTCGCGGTTGTGCAGGCGGCGGGCCTTGGCGCGGAGTTCCAAAATGCTCAAGCCGGGAGTGTCATCGACGAAGATTTTTGCCTTGGAGAGCTGACCGGCGATATTGATGAGATTCGTCATCTCGCGATTGGCGATGAAGCCGTCGCGGAGCTTGGAGCCGTTCACCCTCGCCCGGGAGCAAAGGAGACGCTGCACGAGTTGCTGGGCGCCCATTTCCAGCGAAAAAACAGCTACGGGCTTTCCGGCATCGATCGCCACATGTTCTGCGATATTCATGGCGAGCGCGGTTTTGCCCATCGAGGGACGCGCGGCGATGACGAACATCTCACCCTCGTGCATGCCACTCGTCATGCGGTCGAGTTCATGGAATCCGGTCGGGAGGCCGGTGATGCCGCCTCCGGAGCGCGAGAGCTTCTCGATATTGTCGATGGCGTCGCTCACCATCTGCTTCATGGTTGGCATGATGGATTGGAATCGCTGCTCGCCAATCTCAAGCACGCGGGCCTCGACCTCGTCGAGGAGGATCCTCACATCGCCCTGCTCATCGTGGGCGCGGGCGACATACTCGGTGCAGGTCGTGATGACGCGGCGGAGGAGATATTTTTCGAGAATGATCTCGCGGTAGTAATCAGCATTTGCCGCCGTCGGGACGAAAGTAAAAAGCTCGGTGATGGCGACCGCCCCACCGACCTCGTCGAGCATGCGGCGGTCCTCAAGCGTCTGCGTGAGCGCGATGAGGTCGATCGGCTTCCCGCCATTTCGCATCTCGACCAAGAGCTCGAAAATTTTCTGGTGGGCCGGCAGATGGAAGTGCCGCGCCTCCATCTGCGCCATGGTGTCGTCCAACGCCGTGGCGGAGTGCAAAATCGAGCCAAGGAGCCCCTTCTCGGCATCGAGACTCTGCGGTAGCGGACGACGGGCGTCTGGAAGATAGGCCGCTCCGCGCTGTTGGTAATCAGGCTTCTTTTTTCCGCGACCCTTGCCTGCCGCATCGCCATTTGAAGAGGGGGCGCCGACGTTTTGTTCAGGAGTGGAGGACATGGTCGATCAGGAAAAACTTAAGAGCTTGGGGAAAAGAATGAGGCCGGACGGAAAGATAACTTCCACGCACGGCCTCATGGTGAATTTGAAATGATTGCGCGGGGCTGAAAAATCAGGCCTCGGTGGTGACTTTGCGGCGATATTTCTTTTCCGGAGCCGCTTCGGTCGGTTCCTCGACTGCAGGAGCGTTCACCTTAACCTCGATCTTGAGGTTTGCTGTGACATCAGGGTGGAGCTTGACGGCCACAGTGTGGGCGCCGCTTTCCTTGATGGCCTTCTCAAGAACGACAGCGTGCTTGGGAAGGTCTTCGAGTTTGAGATCGGCAGTGATGCGGTCGTGGATGTCTTTCGCAGTGACAGAACCGAAGGCCTTGCCTGTTGCTCCGGCATCCAGCGTGAAGCTGATCGAGAGTTTGTTAATCTTGGAAGCGATTTCCTCGGCAGCGGTCACCTCGCGGGCCTCACGCTCGGCGCGCTTGGCTTTGAGATGGTTGATCTGACGGAGGGATCCGGCAGTGATTTCAAGGGCCTTGCCTTGGGGATAGAGAAAGTTGCGGGCGAAGCCACGGCGGACTTTGACGATGTCGGCCTCTGCGCCGAGCTTAGGAATATTTGCGGTAAGAATGACTTCTGTGAATGCCATAGGATCAATTTTGTGAACGGAGGGGAGAAACTATCGGGTGTGGAAAGGATGTCAAGAAACCGAAGGCTTTATTTTTCGCGCCCTCGATTCCAAGCGGGCGGCCAGTTCCTCCGCCTGAGCCTGAAGCATCAACAGGGAGCCATCATTCCAAATGACAAAATCCGACTGAGCTATTTTTTGCGCGCTGCCCCACTGCGAGGCCACGATTTGCTCCACCTGGGCCAGTGTCAGACCTCTCGTCATGGCGCGCCGTGCCTGAATTTCCGGGGAGCAGGCGACTGTCACTACGAGATCAAATTCAGACGAGGCGCTGGTTTCAAAAAGGAGTGGAATATCCACCAGCAGATCGAGCCCATCGGCTCTCGCTTGATAGGCCAGAGCCTGCCTCTGGGTGCGAACAAGGGGATGCAGAATCGCTTCGAGTCGGGCTTTGGCTGCAGGATCTGAAAAAACAAGAGCCCGAATGGCAGAGCGGTCCGGCGTTCCATCCGCTCGATACGCCGTGGGCAGAATGTCGCGAATCACGGCGTCGCGCACGGAGGGATCGGAATCGAGAAGCTCGCGGGCACAGGCATCGGAATCGAAAATGCTCGCTCCCCGGATTTCAGCTAAGGCGCGGCTGAAAGTTGATTTGCCCGAGGCTATGCCGCCGGTGATGCCGATTATTGCCATAGAGTTTGGGACATTGATCTCCTCACATCACTCAGCGCATCGCCAACCACGCCGGGGTTTCGTATTTGCCGGAAGTAAGATTTTCGATGAGCGGGTCCAGCGAGTTGGCTTCTTCAAAGCGGGAAACTTCGGCTGCAAGCGAGTTGGCGATTTCAGCTGGGTCCGCACCCAGCAGATGAAGCGAACCTTGATAAAGAACGCCCGCTTTCGAGCGCCGGAGGGCTCCGCCGCAGATTTTTGAGGCGCCAGCGATGATGTCAAAAGCCACGGGACTCTCAAAACAAACAGGCCCGCAACGGCATTCCTCTGGGAGCACCGAACGCGCATCCGGAAGGTATTTTTGAATCGCTGGAAGCAGGATCTCGTGGATCGCACTGTAGATATCCCGCGAGCTGCCGGATGCCGCCGCTTCTGAAGCGGGAATCGCCAGCGCCAGCGTGACATCGCTGCCGTGAAAAACCATCCCGCCCCCACTCCATCGACGCATGAGGGGCAATCTGCGCGCCAAGGGCTCAACCGCCGCAAGCCTCTGTGCGTATCCAAATGTCACCGCAGGCGCGGCCCAACGATAGACACGCAAAACCGGCATCTCGCAAAAATGCAATAGCGCCTCGTCACACGCCATCTGCCCGGCAGGTGTGCGCGTCGAGGAATCCTCCCAGAGCTGAAGACGGCTAAGTATTTTTGGCATTGGGCCTGGTTTGAAAAAAATGAAACGCGCCTTCTACTTGTCGGCGACTGGCTCCATGTTTAGGCTCCGCATCCATGGCAAAGCAAGCACTCGGCAAGGGCCTCGGCGCACTCATTAACAAGCGCGTGGCCAGTCCGGCCCCAATTGAAGAACACGGCGAGAGAATCCAAAGGCTCCCGCTTGCGAACATTACCCCCAGCCCGCTTCAACCGCGCGTGGATTTTTCCTCGGATCAATTGCACGAACTGGTCGAGAGCATCCGGGAACGCGGCATCATCCAGCCACTCATCGTCCGACAGTCGAATGGAGTCTATGAACTCATCGCCGGCGAACGCCGCTGGCGGGCGGCAAAAGAAGTCGGTCTCGCGGATGTTCCCGTCATCGTTCGCGAAGCCAGCGACCGTGAAGTGCTGGAACTCGCCCTCATCGAAAATCTCCAGCGCGAAGGCCTGAACCCGATCGAAGAGGCCGCAGCCTACGCCAGGCTTCACCAAGAATTCAGCCTCACGCAGGAGGAAATCTCCCGCCGCGTCGGCAAAAGCCGGGCCTCGGTAGCGAATGCGATGCGACTACTCGACTTGGAGTCCGATGCGCAATCGCTTCTCAAACACGGCCGGATTTCTGTAGGACACGCCAAAGTCCTCCTCTCGCTAAAAAACCACAGCGAACAGAAATGGCTCGCCGACCAGATCGTCCGAGGAAGCCTCTCCGTGCGAATCGCGGAAAAAATGGCCGCGCAAAAGTTGGCGGATACCGGCATCACCCGACCACGCCGCAACGGCACTGGAGTCACCACCGAGCCCGCTCCCGCCATTCAACGCGTCCAAAACCTCCTCACCCACCGACTTGCCACCCGCGTTCAAGTGAACCACTCCGAAAAGAAGGGTCACATCCAGATCGAATATTACGGCACAGACGACCTGAACCGAATTCTTGATTTGCTCGGCCTCGAGGAGGATTGATACCAATGCCCGTTTTAAAAAAACTATTCGCACCTTTCATCCGCGCCATCGACTCGGATTACTTTCCCGCTGGCGCTGAGAAAGTGCGTGAGATGCCAGAGCGCTTTGAATTCTCGCGGGCTATTCCTTTTATCATCCTGCATCTCGGTTGCCTCGGCGTCATCTGGACAGGCTGGAGCTGGGCGGCCGTCATCACTGCCGTGGTGCTGTATTTCACCCGCATGTTTGCTGTGACAGCTATCTACCACCGCTACTTCTGCCACCGCGCCTACCACACCTCGCGGATCACCCAATTCCTCTTCGCCCTTCTTGGTCTCACCGCCGTGCAACGCGGCCCTCTCTGGTGGGCATCCGTGCACCGCCACCACCACAGGCACTCGGATGACGAGCACGACGTCCACTCCCCCGGCATGAAGGGTTTCCTTTGGTCCCACATTGGCTGGTTGACCAGCAGCAGGAATTTCCCCACCGACTACGACCGCGTGAAGGATCTCGCAAGATATCCCGAGCTGGTTTTCCTGAACCGCTTCGACTTGATCGGCCCGGCGCTTTTGTTTACCGGTCTCTACGGCTTCGGAGCCTCACTGGAAGCCTTTGCACCCGGACTTGGAACCTCACCATGGCAAATGGTCATCTGGGGATTTTTCATCAGCACCACAGTTTTGTTCCATGCCACTTGCACCATCAATTCACTCACGCATTGCTTCGGAAAAAAACGCTTCAATACGGGTGATGAAAGCCGGAACAGCTTGCTTCTTGCGCTGCTGACACTCGGTGAGGGCTGGCACAACAACCACCACCACTTCCAATCCTCCGCACGGCAGGGTTTCTTTTGGTGGGAAATCGACATCTCCTACTATGTAATCCGCCTGCTCAGCACATTTGGTCTCGTGTGGGACATCAAGGGAGTTCCAGCCCGCATTTACGACAAAGCCCCGGTCGAGCAACCCACACGCCAGTGAGAGAACGCATCGGCATCATCGGCTCTGGCATCGCCGGCATGGGAGCGGCGTGGCAACTCCGCAACCATGCCGACATCACACTCATCGAACGCGAGGCTCGGCCCGGTGGACACACGAACACCGTGACGGTGGAGGAAAACGGACGCGAAATCCCGATTGATACAGGATTCATCGTCTTCAACCATGCCACATACCCCAATCTGGTGCGGCTCTTCGAGGAACTCGGCGTCGAGACAAAGCCCTCGGAAATGTCCTTCAGCGTCCAGCACGTGCCGAGCGGCCTTGAATACAATGGTATGGGGCTCGACAAACTTTTCGCCCAGCGCGGCAACATCCTTAACCCGCGCTTTCATGCCCTCGTTTTCCAAATCCTGCGCTTCTTCCGTGTCGCCCGCGCACTTCTGGAAAAACCCGACTCGCTGAACTGCACCGTCGGCGAATTTGTGCACCGGAACGCCTTGGGCGTCGATTTCCTCAACCTCTACCTTATCCCGATGAGCTCTGCGGTCTGGTCCACCGATCCGCGCCAGATGCTCGATTTCCCTGCATTGAGCCTCATCCGCTTTTTTCAAAACCACGGATTTCTCGGAGTCACGACCCACCACCCATGGTTCACCGTCAGCGGAGGCTCGCGCAGCTACAGAGACAAGCTCCTCGCCCATCTTCGCCCCGTCCAACTCCCCGCCAAGGCCGTCGAAGTGAAGGAATCCGAAATCTCGGCCACCGTGTGCATCGAGGATGGAACAGTGTGCGAGTTCGATCGCGTCATCATCGCCGCCCATGCCGACGAGGCCCTCGCCATGCTGGCTGCGCCCGATGAAGCCCAATGCCGCCTGCTGGGCGCGTTCGGATATCAAAAAAACACCGCCACGCTTCATACAGACCACTCCGTCATGCCACGCATCCGTCGAGCCTGGGCGTCCTGGAACTACCGAGTCGAGCAGGATGCCCACGGCGACCGCGAGGCGACCACTCACTACTGGATGAACGCCCTTCAAGGCGTCAGCAAAACCCGCGACTACTTTGTCTCCGTGAACGGCGCCGACAAAATCCGCCCCGAGGCCGTCCTCTACCAGACCGACTACGAGCACCCCGTCTTCACGCTGCGCGCCATGGAAGCCCAGCATGAACTCCCGACGCTAAACACCCGCTCGCCACGGCAACGAATTTTCTTTTGCGGAAGCTACTTCCGGCATGGGTTTCACGAGGACGCCTACAGCTCCGCCGTGGACCTCACCGCCGTGCTGCGCCCGCTCCTCGGCCAATGAACCACCCGGCGGCATCCTGCCTCTACGAGTGCACTGTGATGCACCGCAGACTGCACCCTAAGCCACACGAGTTCGTTTACCGGATTTTCCTATTCCTCCTCGATCTCGACGAAATCCCCTCGCTCACCCGCACCGTGCCGATCTTCAGCGCGGAGGAACCGAATCTCTACTCGCTCCGCAACGAGGATTACTTCCAATTCCACTCACGCGGCCTCCGCGCGAATCTTGAGACCTTTCTCCAAACCCAAAACATCTCCGCACGTCCCGCCCGCATCCGCCTCCTCACACTCCCCCGCATGCTCGGCTACACCTTCAACCCGATCTCCATTTTTTTCTGCTTCGACTCGGAAAACCGCCCGCTCACATCCGTCGTTCAAGTCGGCAATACCTTCGGCGAACTCAAGCCCTACCTCGTCTCGCTCGACGAGTCCGGCAATGGCTTCCACATCCGAGTGCCGAAAAACTACTATGTCTCCCCCTTCTCCGCGCTCGACCTCGCGTTTGACTTCCGCTTCAAAAACCCCGGCCAGCACCTCCACATCGCGATCGACAACTATCAAGGCGACAAAAAAAACCTCATCAGCACCCTCACCGGCAAGCGGACAGAACTCACCACCTCCAACCTCGCCCGACTCACCCTCGCATTCCCCCTCGTCACCCTGAAAATCATCTTCCTCATCCACTGGGAAGCCCTCCGCCTCTGGCTCAAAGGCATCCCCTTCATCATGAAGGAAAGCAACCCCGACAAACAAACAGGCGCCTTCCGGATTCAAAAGTAAACCCCGCGCATTCCAGCGTGCAGGCGGAGTGCGGCACTTGAGCAAAGATGAGGTTGCCAGGCTTTTGCAATCCACGCTCGAGACAAGCGTGCTCCCTTCTGAGAAGCGATGAGGTTTCGTTTCTTTAAAAAAACACTTCATTTCTAAATTGTTTACCCTGAGAAACAATATCCACATGTCTGAAGCGGCCAAAGCGATCGTTGGGGCAGCGAAGCCTTCATCGTTTTTTGCAGAATTATCCAAACTGCCCCACGGGAGTCATTCTTTCCTCACGCCCGCCCGCAAGGCTGGTAGAAGAACGAATGCGGTTTCACCCTCTCTATTTTGCAGGTCAATTGATCCGACCGGATTTCGAACTTTAGCAGTGTAAGACATACCAACGGGCAAGAAAATCTGGTGAACCGATAATTGTTACAGGTGTGGTTCGGGCGGTTTTGGGCGTGGTGGTGTCCGTGAGTGGTTTTGCAGCCTCCGTGATCAATATTTGGGCCATGCGGGACGATGACCCTCCAATTTAAACAATCGCACTGCCGCGCGAGGTCACTCGCGCTGGTTTAGAAAAGCAGCCATGGCGAGGGCCACTTCTTGGGGCTTTTCCATGAGAATCTGATGTCCGACTCCGTGAACGACGAAGTGCTTGGCATTCTGAAATCCAGCCTGCATTCGCTCAGCGGTCGTTATGTATTTTGTATCGACCTCGCCGCTGAGCAGCAGGGCGCGACCCGGATAATCAGGTAAGGCAGACCATTGCGAAGGCATCTTGCCGGAGCTCCAAGTCTCGAGACACGCCGCCATGCGGATAGGGTCACGCCGTTGGCGGGAGGTCACAAAATTTTCCACATCGTCACCCACCCGAGCAGGGGATGCAAAGACCGGTTGATGCCACCACTCGCGGAGAAAACCGTCAAAATCGGCGCCCGAGCGGAGCCGCTTGGCGAGGGCCGCATCGGAATCCACCCGGCGTGTGCGCTCTTCCTCATCATCGATTCCAGCTGTGGTGGAGATTCCGATAAAAACCGGAAAGACCTCAGGAAAAGAAAGAGCCGTCTGAAGCCCCAGACGCCCACCCAAAGAATATCCAGCAATCGCCGCTGTCCCCCACCCTTCGGCGAACACCAAGTCACCCATGGATTGAGAAAATTCAGCCACCGTCGGACAAAGCCAGCCAGCTTCCTCGTCAGAATGGCCCGGCAGGTCGATCAGGGCGAGTTGCCAGTCCGGCGAGTGCACGAGGAATGCATCTGCAAATTTCTCCCAATCACTCCCTTCGCCCAAGAACCCGTGAAGGCAGAGCAGAACTCGACTGCCGGTGCCGAGCGTGCGGAATTTCAGCTCCATGACAAAGGAAGCGAACGACAAGATTCGGCGATGCGAAGGTGGAGAGCGTGATTCTCAGTGCGGTCTGTGCGGCACTCGAGGATTCGAGGCGCGACATGGCGCTCTGCGAGAAATCTGCGTAGTTCCGAAAGCGAGGCCACTTGGTGGTATTCGATGCCAAACTGCTGTGCGGCTCCGCGAAATTCCCATGCATGGGGAGTTTCCAGCAATCTCTCCTCCACATCGAGCGGTAGAAAACGGAAAATGCCGCCCCCCCCATTATTGATAATCACCAGCGTGACGGACAATCCATGCAGGAGCGGAAGTGAATTCAAGTCGTGCAGTGCGGCAAGGTCACCCATGACGGCCAGAAGAGGAGACACGCAGCCCAGAGCCAGTCCAGCCACAGTGGCGATATTCCCATCGATTCCACTGGCTCCCCGGTTGGCAAAAACATTGACCACATCATTCGAAACCGCAGACACACAGGAATCAAAATCCCGGATCGGCATGGAATTTCCAAGGAACACTGGCCAATTTGTCTCGGCGGCGACATCAGCTAAAGCACGGAGAATCGCCGGTTCACTGACAGCATCATCTGCGGGCAACTCGGCCTCAATCGCGGCCCCGACGGCCACATCCGCCCGGCGCCAGGATTCGATCCAAGTGTCGACTGGCATCGGCAGGGCGAATGAATTCACCAATTCGCAAAACGGCTGAATCCCAGCACGGAGGAAAACGGGATTCTGATTCCAAGGATCAAGCCGCTCGGGGAACATCCGCACCTGCAGGCAGTCGGCTCCACTACATGCCGACAACCATTTCCCGATGCGCTTCGAAACTAGTGCGCCCCCGAAATGCAGGACTCGCTCCGGCCCGGGCACATCGTGGCGCTGGAGAATCCAATCCGCATGGCGAATGATCTCAGGCCGCAAACGCACTCCTGAAGCGGCATCCGCAAGGACTGGCCAGCCCAATTTTTTTGCCAAATCCAAAATGGCACCCACCTTGTTCTGCTCCCCGACAGGCAATCGACCGATCACAACAACGCCGCGACCGGATGCGAACCTCTGGAAATCGAAATCGGATGGCCAATCAAATGGAAATGAATTCGCAACCCTCGAAAACTCGATTTTCTCATCAAGCGCCGCAATCCCGCTTTCGAGCAAAGGCTCGCGAATCGGGACATTCAAATGCACAGGCCCGGACTGAGGCCCCATTGCTATCGCGACAACCTGCGAAAGCACACCAGCGAGACGCGACATGGCCCCGGCATCCTGGGCACATGGCAAATCCACGGCATACCGGACAAACCCTCCGAAGAGACCGGGCTGATGAATCGTTTGGTTTGCACCCGTGCCCCTCAATTCCGGTGGACGGTCGGCTGTCAGAAAGATGAGCGGCACATTCGAGTGGAAGGCTTCCACGCAAGCGGGAAGGAGGTTTGCCACGGCAGACCCGCTGGTTGTCACGCAAACGGCAGGGCGTCCGGTTGCCATCGCCCATCCCAGAGCGGCAAAGGCCATGCCGCGTTCGTCGTAATGGGTGGTCACATTGTGTCCGCTCAAGGCGGCGGCCAATGGGGCACTGCGCGCTCCAGGGCTGAGAAAAAACCGATCCGCGCCCAGTTGGCAAAGCCCATCCACGAGCGACTGCCCCCAAGTGCGGTTGGACGGAACACCGCTCATGCCGAAAGCACATTCAAGACGCCCGAGATTTTATCCTCCAGCTCGAACCACTCCCGCTCGGGATCAGACCCCTCGACGATCCCCGCTCCTGCGAAAACCTCGACTTGAGATCCTTTGGCCAGCATCGACCGGATCGCGACGGCGAATTCAGTAGAGTCCTTCGAGACGCATCCAAAAGGACCGGCATACCAGCCCCTGTCGAAATTCTCGTGATCGGAGATAAAACGCAGCGCATCGGCAACGGGGGCTCCGCATGTGGCGGGCGTGGGATGAAAGGCTTCAAGAATTGCGGCGTCATCCACCGCCCCGCGGAGCGTTCCGGAAACGGCAGTTCGGAGGTGTTGCACGCGGGAGAGCTTGAGCACGCCTGGCTTTTCATCGCAGGCGTAATCGACGCAGAGACGGCGGAAGGTTTGCTCCAGAGCCTCCACGACAAGGCGGTGCTCCAATTGTTCCTTGGAAAGTTTCAAGAGCTGGGATTCCAACCTTTCATCCTCAGCGGCATCCAGACTGCGCGGACGGGTTCCCGCGACGGCCTCACTCTCGAGGCGTGTCCCAATACGGCGGTAGAGCAATTCCGGACTCGCTCCGAGAAAAGCTCCAGCCCGTGCGGAGGGTTGGAATGAAAAGTGAAAGCATGCCGGGGCGGCTCCCATCAGCACAGCAAGCAGAAGATGAGGCGATACCTTTTCCACAAGATCGAGTGTGGAGCGCCGGGCTAGAACCACCTTGCGCAACGGACCCGAAGCAAAGCCCTCCAGCGCGGCACTGACAGCCGAAGACCATTGGGTAAAATTCGGAATGTCCCAGCGTGTCAGAACAGCAGGCTGGTGCGGCGGAGGGCACTCCCCGAGCGCCGCAACCCAATCCTCCAACTCGTCCATCGCCTCATCGCCTCCAGCCAGATTCACCGCAAGCAGAGTGCGCCCTCCAGCATGAATGATCTCCGCCCTCGGAATAAAAAAGTAACGCTCGGGAAACTCCTTCCAACCCTCCTTTGGATCAGCAGCTGCAGCAAACCGCTCACCCCCGAAGAGTCGCACCCCTTCGTCGGCGCCATCCAGGAGCGGCAACAAATCCCGCAGGCTGCCTCCCTGCAATGCTCCCACCGCCAGCGTTTGTGCCGCACCGGAGCGCGATCTCCAGAAGACCTTGGGATAAATCGCGGCGGCATCCAGCCACAGCGGTGAAAAGCCCCCCAGATCCTCAAGATCCCACTCGAAGCGGCGGATGCCGGAAAAGGAAATCCGCGCCCCTCCCACAAGCCCACGCAGGTCAGGGCGGGTTCCCGCACGAAGATTCGAGCTGTGATGAAAAACCATAGAGTGCGACCATTCTTCCAAAGACCGACGCAGGATGCGATAGGGGAATTAACTCCCTGCGGCAAATTTGGCGGCATCAAGCATTACGCACCGCAGCCCCATTGTGTTGTCGTTTCCTTTCCCTGCCGGATGAAAACAGGTAGAGAATTTCGATCATGCCAGCCTCTGCCACACATGTTTACCGGCGTTCCATCCGCTTTGCCGACACCGATGCCGCCGGAGTCGCCCACTTCTCGCGCCTGTTGGTGATCATCGAAGAAGCGGTTCATGACTTTTTTCAAAGCAGAGGCTTGCCCATTCTTAATGCAGCAACAGCTTGGCCTGTCGTTTCCATTCACGCTGACTACTCGGCAGGGTGCCGTTTCCAGGATGAAATCACGGTCTCTTTGAGCATGGATAAGATCGGCACCTCATCGCTCGGGTTTTCATTCACAGCGGCGAAAGCGGATGGCACCGCATGTTTTGGCGGCAAGGCCACGCTCTGCCATATCGACCCTGGGCTTCATGCCCCAGCGCCCATCCCGGCTAAAACAAGGAATGCGCTCGGCGCAGGGCCCGTGTAAGGATACTGCCCGACCCATGCCGAAAAGTTTCAGTCTTTTTCTCGCCCTGCGCTACCTCAAGCCCAAGCGCACATTTCTTTCGATCATCACCCTGGTTTCCATTCTCGGCGTTACGCTCGGGATCATGGTTTTGATTTTGGTTATTTCGGTGATGACCGGCTTCGAGCAGGAACTCCGCCGCAAGGTCATCGGCTTTGATGCCCATGTCATCGTGAGCAACGGAGGGGTCCTGGAAAACTGGGAGGCCACAGCGGAGCAGGCGATGAAAAATCCCCATGTCAAAGCCGCCGCGCCATTCGTTCAAGGGCCGGTCATCGTGGAATATCAAAACCGCCGCCTCGCTCCAAAAATCCGGGGCGTCGATGCCCAACTCGAGCGCAAAGTCGTGAATGTCGCGGATTTCATTGTCGATGGTAGCTACGACTTGGATGGCAACAAGACCGTGATCGGGTCCGAACTCGCCCGCGAACTCGGAGTGGGCATCGGAGAGAATGTGACGATTTTTTCGCCCGGAAATTTTAACCAGATCCTCGACGAACTCGACCGCATCCAGCGCTCAGGCGACAAATCCACCGATGTCTCAGCTTTGAAGCAAATGATCCTGCCAACCGAACTGGAAGTGGCCGGCATCTTTGAGAGCGGACGCTATCTTTACGACAGCGAGTTCCTCCTCGTGCCGCTTCACATCGGCCAGGAACTTTACAATCTCGGCGGCGGCGCACACGGACTGGCCCTGGCCACCACCGACCCCTACCTCGCCAATGCCGTGCGCGACGAACTGAACACCTCCCTCCCACGCCCACAGTTCGCGATGAGCTGGATCGACATGAACAAACAAATCTTCGACGCGATCCGCATGGAACGGAATGTCATGTTTTTTCTTCTTATGTTCATCATTTTGGTGGCGGCTTTCGGAATCATGAACACGCTCATTACAGTGACCGTGCAAAAAACCCGCGAGATTGGCGTCATGAAGGCGCTCGGGGCGCAGACGCACCAGATCATCGGAGTCTTTGTCGCGCAGGGAATGGTCGTCGGTGTTTTTGGAACACTCACTGGCCTCGCCATGGGCATTACGATGGTCCAATACCGCAATGAGGTTAGCCATTTCCTGTCATCCGCATTGAACATCGAGATTTTTCCCGCCTCGGTTTATCAATTCAGCGAAATCCCTGCCGAGATCGTTCCCTCGGATGTCGTCCTGATCTGCGTGAGCGCCTTTGCCATCTGCTCGCTGGCGGCTCTGATCCCAGCATGGTTCGCCGCGCGACTTGATCCCGTGAAGGCTTTGCGGCACGAGTGATTTGACAAATGCGGCTCCCTCTATTTGACTTGCGCCATGTCTGAACCAGCCTCCGATCCTCAAGATCCACTCATCCGCGTCCTCCTCGTCTCAACCGCTGTGGCAATCGCCGGAGGCATTCTGACCTCCGCATTCGTCGTGGTGGCGCTGGTCGCCGCAAATTTCAATTTTCTGAACTGGATGGAGTAGTCTCGCCGCGGCCATCCGCAGCGGCGCAAAAGCAACTCCCCAGAAGAATCATCACACCGGCCAGATAAACCCACATGAGGGCCAACATGAGCGCCCCAACGGAGCCGTAGATGGCATTGTAGTTCACGATCTTTGCCACATAGGTTCCAAAAAGGCTCTGCCCGGCTTGCAGGGCGATCGCCACAACAAGCGCAGTGATCCACACCTGACGGAAATAAATCCGCCTTCCGGGAGCCAGCATGTAGAGGGCAACCAAGGCGTAAAAGACCAATCCCCCTGCAAGAACATAGCGACCCGCTGCGTAGAGGAGCGTCATTTCGCCCGGCGTCGGCAGTGGGAGTATGCCGCCGAACCAAACCTGCGCGGCAAGCAGGGTTTTGAGGATCGCCTGCAAAATCGCCGGCACCACCAAACCCAGTCCCAGCGCGCTGGCCACGACGCCCATCATGAGAAGATTTTTCACCGGTAGCTTCCACCAAGGGAGCAATGTCCGGTGCCAAGCCCGGTTCACACCCTGCACGAGGGCCTGAAAGAACCGCAACGAACTCCATACAAGCACGAGCAAAGAGGCCAAGCCCACGCCACCACGCGCCCGTTGGAGTGACTCCGACATTTTCCAAACCAAATCCCGCTGCCCTTCATCCATCGGGAAAATTTTCTCAGCCGCCGAAATCGCTGAAACCGGGTCCACAAACACCGAACCTACCGTGAGCAACAACGCCAAGAGCGGAAACAACGAAAACAACGCATAGTAGGCAAACGAAGCCGCCCGCTGCTCCCCCTCGATCTCGCCAAAAAGCGACACCGCCGCACAAGTCACACGCCATGGTTGTGAAAGGAAGGAGATCACGGGCGATAGTTAGCCCAAAGATTGAATCTTGGACAGATACGAAACGAATCCGCCAACGCTGAATGGCAGAGAAAGCGTCCTCAAAATAAAGGCCTCCTGCCCGAGCAAGCGCACCAACGGGTTGATAAACCATAGGCGACTACGTCCACAACGATTCGAGTGAAGGGAGATTTTGCAGGAAAACAAGAGTGCCCGTGAAGTTTCCTCCACGGGCACTTTGCTATGAAAACCCCGAACCAACTCCGGGAAATTTTTTACTTCTTAACGGATTTTTTCTTGGAAGGACGAACGACCACGAAAGATCCGATCGCTCCAGGAATTGCTCCCGCAACCACGAGGACGCCTTCCTCTCCGCGCACCTGAAGGATGCGGAGGTTTTGAACGGTGACGCGCTCATCGCCCATGTGGCCTGGCATGCCCATGTTTTTCCAAACACGACCAGGAGTCGAGCGGTTACCGATAGCGCCGTTACGACGATGCATGGTGGAACCGTGGCTGGCAGGCTGCCCGGCGAAATTGTGCCGTTTGATGGTGCCTTGGAAGCCTTTGCCCTTCGACTGACCAATGATGTCCACGAACTGACCGATCTCAAAGTTTGTAACGGGAAGCGGGGCTGATTCCGGTGCGGCTTCGCCGTCAGCCAGGCGGAACTCGCGAATGAAACGCTTGGGTGTGGATGAGGATTTGGCGAAATGACCGGTCATGGCCTTGCCAACACGCTGGGGCTTTTGTTCCCCGTAGCCGACTTGGACAGCGGCGTAGCCGTCTTTATCAGCGGTCTTTACCTGAAGAATATGGTTGCCTCCCGCTTCGATGACGGTGGCTGGTGTGACACGGCCCTTTTCATCATAGATGCGGGTCATGCCGAGTTTTTTTCCGAGAAGTCCGATGCTCATGGCTTGAAATTAGATTTTGATTGTGATGTCGACGCCTGCAGGCAGGTTGAGCTTACGGAGCTCATCCACAGTTTTTGATGTGGGCTCAACAATATCGAGAAGGCGTTTGTGAGTGCGAATCTCAAATTGTTCCATTGATTTTTTGTCAACGTGAGGGGAGCGGTTGACGGTGAAGCGCTCGATGCGTGTGGGGAGCGGGATCGGGCCGGTGACTTTGGAACCGGTGCGCTTGGCGGTTTCGACGATTTCTGAGGCCGAGGCGTCAAGAATACGATAGTCGAATGCCTTGAGGCGAATCCGGATTTTCTGACTGTTTTGTGCTGCCATGATTGATAAAGAGCGATTGAGGATTTTTCTTGAGCCCCCAAATCAGCGGAGCGGGCAAGTTAGGGATTTCCCTTATTATGGCAAGCAGTTTTTGAGTAAATGTTCCGAGGGCTTCTGTTCACCGCGCCGCATAGTCGCTCGCAGCCTGCGCGAGGGCGATACCGAAGCCTGGCAAGTTGGACTCGATTTCCTGCCAGCATGGCGCTCCGGCAGGCTTGCCGGGATCGGCCTCGTGAATGGAAATCGCCCGCCCAAGACTTGCGGCAAAAAGCTCGATCGTTCGTGCTTCGAGTTCACCGTCAAACTTGAGAGTGTTGATGCGAGCGTCGGCCGAGTAACAGTGCAGCATGCCCTTGGCAGCTTGACGGAATTTTTCAACAAGGCCCTGGAACGGATTCGATGCCGTGGTCGCAATTCCAAGGGCAGCGGCGCGCAACAGGCAGAGGGCGACCTCGCATGCCATTTTGTTCAGCCCGGCATCAGGGTCTCCCTCCGAGAGGCTCTGGTGCTTGTGGTCGTAACTCTCGGCGATATCGACCTGGCAAATTCTTTGCATGGCAGCCACGCGAAAAACATCTGCCATCATGCCGGTTTCCACACCCCAGTCGGAAGGGAATCTCACGCTTTCCGCAACGCATCGATGCAGGCAAACCTCGCCGCTGATCGGGTAGCGGAAAAACTGCAACGGCGCTAGCGTTTCAGAGAAGCCCTCGAGGCCCTCCATCGCGCGAAGCAGAGGAGTGATGAGAAGCCTCATGACGCGACCATTCAGCTGCGTCGAAAAACGGGCACTGAAACCCTTGCTGACATGAAACGCCATGTCGGGATGGAGCACTGGAAAACAAAGGCGCACGAGCAGTTCGCGCCGGTAGTGGAGTATGTCGCAATCATGGATGGCCACGGCTGTCGCGTCTGTGCCAGAGAGCACCTGCCCAACACAGAGACGCATATTGCGGCCTTTGCCCATTGGCCCGGGATCGAGGCCGGCGCGAACCAGATCGGCGAGAAGGGCTTTGATGCGTGGGCCATCATTCCAGAGAATCGAAACCCGCTGCGGGAGCATGGAAAAAATCCGATGCGCCGTGTCGAAGTCCGACGCATCACCCCCGTCGAGGCCGACTGTGACATAACTCACAAAACGGGCATCACGAAGCTCAGCGACGATTGCGGCAAGAGCGGTGGAGTTCAAATCCCTCGCATGACAGGGAAGCACGAGCGCAAGAGGCGAAGTGCGGGCCAGAGAGACCATTTCCTCCTCGAGTTTCTTGTAGTTAGGGTTTCCGAGGCGATGAAGAGTCGCAATCGTGCCGTGCTGGTAAAAATCCGCCATAAAGACGCCCGCCACTCTCAGCGCCTGAGCGGCATTGAGCAAGCCCGGGGAAATGATAGCCTGCAGCGATGAGCAAGGCGTCCATACCATTCGAGCATCTAGTGGTGATTCATTACCACTGGCGTCCGGGCGGCGTCCGGAGGGTGGTGGAGTTAACGCTGCCCGCCATTGCCGCAGCGGCGGGCACCTCGCTCAAACGGATCACCTTGCTCAGCGGAGGAAATGAAAGCGAGCGCCCCGAACTGGGAACGCTCGGCTTGCCCACCGATTTCATCCAGGAACCGGCCTGCGACTATTTTTCGAATCAAGCAGAGACTCCAGAGGTCATCTCGGGAAAAATTCAGCGCTCTCTCTGGCGGGTAATGGAGGGCAGCGCCGCCTCTCGCACGCTGATTTGGTTTCAAAATCCCGCCCTCGCCCGCAATGCCATCCTATGCCGAGAAGTCGCGAAAATCTCGAAGGAAACGGGCGCGGCGCTGATCTTGCATCACCATGATTTCTGGTGCGCCGGCCGCTGGGCGCGCTGGAGCGAACTGCAGCAATGCGGCTGCCCAGACCTCTCCAGTGCGGCCGATATCCTATTCGCCTCCGGCACACGCTCCGTGCATGCGGGAATCAATTTGCAGGACTTCCAAACACTCAAGCGCTGCTTTCCGGCGAACGCTTTTCATTTGCCCAACCCCGTTCTGCGACCCGCCGCATCAAGCCCGGCGAATATCGACGCAGCCAAGGCATGGGTGGCGAAGGAACTCAAAAGCGAAGCCCCGCTGTGGATTTACCCAACCCGTTTTCTGAGACGTAAAAACCTCCTAGAGGCCATCCTGCTCACACGCTGGCTCAAGCCGGAAGCGATTTTAGCCACCACATCCGGCCAGTATTCGCAAGACGAGGCAAACTACGCGCACGATCTCAAGCAAGCGGCGGCGAAACACGGTTGGCGTGTGCATTTCGGCTTGCTCGACAAGCCGGGCGCACCGCGCGTCGCTGACCTCTTACAAATTGCCGAAGTGGTCGTGCACACCTCTGTGCAGGAGGGCTTCGGCATGACCTTTGTGGAGACCGCAGCCGCCGGCACGCCCCTCATCGCGCGAGCGATTCCAGCAGTCATGCCAGACCTCGCCGCGATGGGCTTTGAGTTTCCGCAGCTTTACAATGACATCCAAATCGCACCCGGGCTCTTTGATGTCGAAGCGGAGATGCATCGACAATCGCAACTCGCCGATTCAGCGAGAGGGCATCTTCCTTTACCATTTCAAAAGATATTTCCGGTTTTGGCAGCAGATGCCAGAGGTCCATTTTCCTTCAGCCGCCTCTCCCGGTGCGCCCAGATGGAAGTGCTCTCCCATCCGCCTGTGGAGAGTTGGAGAGCCTGCGAGGCCCTCAATCCTTACCTTGCAAAAATCCGCAACACACGCTTCGCCCCTACCCCTTGGCCAACTCAAGCACCGCACACTCCGACACGATATGCGGAGGAGTTTCTTAGAATCGCCTCCTCCATTCCTGAGGCTCCGCCCGACTTGCCGCTCGCTGCAGAGACGGCACAAATGGAGATCACATCACAGGCGCTTGGGCCGGACAGCATTTATCCAATTCAACTGGAAAGTTAATATCCGCTCACTTGCGTCGGCATGAGAAAGTCTCTTTTTGCCGGTAAAAATTGCCAAGGAGCAGAGGGCTTCCTATAACCAGCGCTCGATCCTTTTTTACTCAATGCATAAACTTGTCCTCATCCGTCACGGCGAAAGCACTTGGAACAAAGAAAACCGCTTCACAGGTTGGCACGATGTCGAACTCAGCGACAAAGGCCGCGCCGAGGCGAAGGCTGCCGGCGAGCTACTCAAAAAAGAGGGCTTCACCTTCGATATCGCCTATGTCTCGGTCCTGAAACGAGCCCTCAACACGCTCTGGGGCGTTCTGACCGAGCTCGATCAACTCTGGATTCCCATGGAAAAGGACTGGCGTCTCAACGAACGCCACTACGGCGCGCTCCAAGGCCTCAACAAAGCCGAGACCGCCGCGAAGTTCGGCGACGAGCAGGTTCTGGTCTGGCGCCGTAGCTATGACATTCCTCCACCACCACTCGAGAAATCCGACGAGCGCTGGCCCGGACACGACCCACGCTACGCAGGCATCTCCGAATCCCAACTCCCCCTTACGGAGTGCCTCAAGGACACTGTCGATCGCTTCCTTCCGCTCTGGCATGAAAAGATCGCCCCGACTGTGAAGTCCGGAAAAAAGGTGATTATCGCCGCCCACGGCAACAGCCTCCGCGCCCTCGTGAAGTATCTCGACAACCTCACAGAAGAGCAGGTTCTGAAGCTGAACATCCCGACCGGCATTCCGCTGGTTTACGAGCTCGACGCCGATCTCAAGCCAATCAAGAGCTACTACCTGGGCGACCAGGATGCCATTGCAGCTGCGATGAACGCCGTGGCCAATCAAGGCAAGTCCAAGTAAGGGCCCGTCCCGTCCGCAGACACCTCGGAAAATCATTCATGCGGGATCTCCTGCATGGATGGTTCACCAATATATCCTCGGCGCGATATCCGGTGGCAGCGGGTTCGGCGGAGGGGCTTCTTGCTTGAGCAACGACTGCCGCGTTTCGGTGGGGGATTTTCCATACACCCGTGTGAAGCATCGCGTAAAATAAAGCGGATTCTCAAACCCGCAGCGGTCGGCAATTTCTTTAATAGCCAAACTGGATCGCCCCAGCAGGGCCATGGCGAGTTGGAGTTTGAGGAGGCGAAATGTCTCCATGGGCGCATGGCCGAGTGATGTCTGGAAAACGCGGCAGAGGTGTTTTTCGGTGACTCCCGCTCGTTTTGAGAGTTCGCCGAGTTGCAGGGCGTAATGAGGATTCGTGTCCAGGATCGCTCTCATGAAATTCAACGAAGCGTGCACCTGCTCGGGCAAGCGGTCCCCCACGGCGAGGGCCTCGTCTCGCGAGGGTTGAATCAAAATTCCCAACAGACACTCCATGAAAAGACTCTCCTCTGGCCAAGCGCGCAAAGTGGGCCAGGCTGTTTCACCATGGGCGGAAATACGGCCCAGCAGGTGGCGCAGCATTGGCGCGACCACGGGAGCGGGATTTTTAATCAGAATCGGCCACTTATCTGGCTGCGCCCAGCCTTCAGGAATGGCCTCTATATCGAAATGCACATACGCATGTCGCGTTGCACCTCCCGTATCCCAGCTGTAAGCCTCCTGAAAGCCAGGCCGAGCCAGAATCAAACTCCCAGGCGGCGCCTTGTGGTCCACCGCGCCGCAGCGGTAGTTGGCCGTCCCCTCGATCATCAACACTAACTCGAAATCCTGAAGCAAACGCGGCGCGAGCTTGTCACCCGGACGGTAATGCACCACCGAGCCGTAAATATATTTGAGTTCCAAGCGCGGCGACACGGGTATCGGGTCCATACCGAAATTCTCGCAGCACTCCCAAACCAGCTACAAGTCGAAATGCGAATTTTGTGCATATTTAACGAACTCCAGCCCATTGGCAAAATCCCAGCCCACTCTATCGTCGCATAAGCCAAATGGATGGATTCGCACCTTCCCCAAAGAGCCGCAAATCCCCTCCCTGACTTCATAAAATCCCAAAATCAACTAACACCCCAAAAACAATGAGCGCCATTGCCGAATCCGATTCAAAACCCCATCAACTGAGTGACTACAGTCTCGTCGGTGTGAATTCCAAACTGGCCGTTGAAAAAGGCCTCGCCGAAGCGGAGTGGTATCAATCCCCCGTTCCGCGTGATGTGATGCGCCAATTGCTCGAACGCAAAAACGGCCCTGCCATTCGCGACACAATCATTTGGTTCGGCCTACTCGGTCTTTTCGGCTATGCGGGATTTCTCCTCTGGCCAAGTGCCTGGGCGCTGGTTCCCTTCATGGCGTATTGGGTGATTTACGGCACGACCTCGGATTCGCGCTGGCACGAGTCGAGCCACGGCACCGCGTTCAAGAGCGATTGGATGAACAACGCGCTTTACGAGATTTCCTCGTTCATGGTCATGCGTGAGAGCACTGTTTGGCGTTGGAGCCACACTCGGCATCACAGCGACACGATTGTCGTTGGCCGCGACCCCGAAATCGCCGTTCCCCGCCCGGCCAGCATTAAAAGCTTTCTGACGACATTTCTCGGCTACCCAGCCGCCATCGCCTATTTCAAGAAGGTGTTCCGCCACGCCGCAGGCAGTCTGGATGCCGAAGAGGCGACCTACATTCCCGAGTCGGCGCGTCCCGCGATTTATTTCAAAGCGCGCGTTTACCTTGCCATCTACATCACGGTGATCGCCGCATGCTTCTATTTGGGCAGCATCCTGCCGCTTCTTTACATCGGCCTGCCAAACCTCCTCGGGGCCTGGATGATGCCGATCTATGGCTTCACACAGCACGCCGGTCTTGCTGAAAATGTGCTCGACCACCGCATGAACTGCCGGACGGTTTACATGAATCCGATCAACCGATTTTTGTATTGGAACATGAACTACCATGTGGAGCACCACATGTTCCCGTTGGTGCCGTATCACAACCTGCCGAAACTCCACGAAGTCGTGAAGCCCGACATGCCGACTCCCTACCGCAGCATCTTCCATGCGTGGAGCGAGATCATTCCCGCCGTTCTGCGTCAGGTCAAAGACCCCGGCTATTTTGTGAAGCGCGTTCTCCCGACGCCCACCGTCCGCTCCGCAGCAAACGAGGCGGCAAAAACCATCGTCTCAACCGGCATGGCGGACGCCGAAGGTTGGATCGAAGTCGCCCCTGTGGATGCGCTCCTGCGCGAGGATGTGCTGCGCTTCGACTACGGCGGCAGCACCTATGCGGTCTACCGCTCGGGTGATGACCAATACCACGCGACCGACGGCATCTGCACCCACGGCAACACGCACCTCGCCACCGGCATGGTGAAAGGAAACCTCATCGAGTGCCCGAAACACAATGGCCGCTTCGACATGCGCGACGGTTCGACCCAGCGTCCACCGGTCTGCATTGCCCTCAAAACCTATCCGGTCCGCGTCACCGAGGGCCGGATTTTTATGAATGTCTACAAAGCCGGCGGCGAAGGCGCGAAGCAAGCCGCCACGGCCTACACCTTCCGCGTTGTTAGCAACGAGAATGTCTCCACATTTATCAAAGAGGTCGTTCTTGAGCCTCTTCCCGACACGCCCAAGCTCGACTACCAGGCCGGCCAATACATCCAAATGTTCATCCCTGCCTACGGGAAGATCTCGTTTGAAAACTTCAATATCCGCCCGCCATTCGACGCCGTCTGGAAGGCCAACCATGTCTTTGACTACGCCACCGAGAACCACGCCGAGGTGCGCCGCAACTACTCGCTCGCGACAAATCCCAAAACGGACACCCAAATCCGCTTCAATGTCCGCATCGCCACGCCGCCGCGCGGGCAGGACTGCAAAGCCGGCGTCGGGTCCTCCTATGTCTGGAACCTCAAGCCAGGCGACACCGTGAAGGCGTTCGGCCCCTTCGGCGACTTCCTCGTGAAGGATACGGAAAACGAAATGATCTACCTCGGCGGCGGCGCCGGCATGGCCCCGCTCCGCTCCCACCTCTCGCACCTCTTCGACACGCTGAAAACCGGACGCAAGGTCAGCTTCTGGTATGGCGCCCGCTCGAAGCAGGAAGTTTTCTATCAAGACTACTTCGAAGACCTCGCGCGGAAGTTCCCGAACTTCAAATTCCACATCGCCCTCTCCGAGCCGCTGCCGGAGGACAACTGGACCTCACACACCGGCTTCATCCACGAAGTGCTCCACCGCGAATACCTCGGCCAACACAAAGACCCTGCCACCTTGGAATACTATCTCTGCGGCCCGCAACCGATGATCCAAGCCGCCCGCACCATGCTCGAAGGCATGGGCGTCGATAAAAACCACATCGCCTTCGACGAATTCTAAAAACGAAAGCACTGCTATGTCTACCGCCCCGACCCTGAAAATCCACATCAACTACTGGTCGCTCCTCCACGAAGGCGATCCCACCACCGAGGAGGGCCTGCGCACCCATTTGTCGCTGGTCCGGGATGCCGGCTTCCAAGGCTACTGCGGCACGCCCGATTTCCCGAAGATCAAGGAGCTGATCAAGGAATACGGCTTGCGGTTCGGCGGGGCGTTCGACGCCGGACGGGTCGAGCAATTCGCCCCCAAAATCGCCGCTCTCATGGCCATCGACAACGGCCCGATCAATTGCCAACTCGCCGACCATGACACGCCAAGCGACGAGGCTGTCGCTTTGACGATCGCCTTGATGGCGGAGGCGAAAAAACAGAACGCCCTGGTCCACCTTGAAGTCCACCGCGACACCTGCACCGAGACTCCGGAAAAAGCCGCCGCCATTGTGGCCGGAGTCCTCAAAGCCACAGGCCAGGCACCCCGCATGAACTACGACTTCTCGCACCCGGCCATCGTCAAGCACCTCGTCCCGAAGGACTACATCACCCGCCTCTTTGACGAATCCAACATCCCGGTCTTCCAGCAGGCGAACCTCTGGCACATGCGCCCATTCAACGGCCACCACTGCATGATTCCGATCACCGACGGCAAAGGCAACTTCTCGCCCGAATACGAAGATTGCCGCCCGTTCATCCGTCAAGCCCTCAAGCACTGGCTCGCAGGCCCACGCCCGAACAACGAACTATGGGTCATGCCCGAACAAGGCACCACCATCGGCTACAACCTGAGCTGCTTCCCGAACATCTGGCAGGACACAGTCGTTCTCGGCAACGACATCAAAAAAATCTGGAACGAAATCCTCGCCGAGTAGCTCTTCCGAATTCCGCATTTCTATAATCCAGAAGCCCCAAAGCAATCAGGCCTTGGCATAACCTGCTTTCCATGTGAAAGATGTTTTGACCAGACTGTCAATGTTTGTGGATTATTCTTTTTATGAGTTCATCCCACGCCGTCCGCCGTTCGTTCCTTCAGAAACTCAAGGGTTGCGCGCCATTCGGCATTGGCCGCACCAAGCCGAAGCACTTTCGCGACATGCTCCATGTCGTTTGGAAGAACAAGGACAACCTTCCTTATGCTTGGAAAGTCATCACTCGCGGCGTCTGCGATGGCTGCGCGCTCGGCGTGGCGGGTCTGCACGATTGGACGGTGAAGGGGCCGCATCTGTGCATGACGCGTCTGAATCTTCTGCGTCTAAACACGGTTTCCGCCCTCGACGAGCGGCTTCTGGCTGATGTCTCGAAATTGGAAAAAATGGACAACGCGCAACTGCGGGAACTGGGACGCCTGCCCTATCCCATGGTCCGCGAAAAGGGCGCGCCGGGATTTCGCCGCATTTCGTGGAATGAGGTCGATCAACGCCTCGGGGCGAAGCTACGAGCCACCGATCCGCACCGCATGGCGTTTTTTGTGACGGCGCGCGGCGTGACGAATGAAATCTACTACATGGCACAGAAGGCGGCCCGATTCCTCGGCACCAACCATGTGGACAACGCGGCCCGCATTTGCCACTCGCCCTCGGGCGCGGCCATGAAAGAGGCGCTCGGCGTGGCCGCCACGACCTGCAGCTACAAGGATTGGTATGGAACCGACCTCGTGATTTTTTTCGGCTCAAACCCCGCCAACGACCAACCAGTTTCCACAAAGTATCTGCACGAATCCAAAAAGCTCGGGACGAAAATCGTTCTGGTGAATCCCTACTTCGAGCCCGGAATGAAAAAGTATTGGGTTCCCTCGAATGCCGACTCCGCGCTCTTCGGCACGAACATCGCCGACTACTGGTTCCCAGTGAGCCAAGGCGGCGATATCGCGTTCCTCTCGGGCATAATGAAAATCCTCTTCGCCGAGGGATGGGTTAATCAAAACTTCATCGACCAGCACACAACGGGATTCGAGGAACTCAAGGCCCATGTGGCGGCGATGGACTGGGAAGCGCTGGAAAAAGACGCCGGACTCGACCGCGCGGCGATGCGCGACTTTGCGGAACTCATCCGCGATGCAAAAAACGCCGTTCTCGTCTGGAGCATGGGCATCACCCAGCATCCGTTCGGCGGCGACGGGGTTCAGACGATTCTCAATCTCGCTCTGGCACGGGGCTACATCGGCCGCGACAAAAACGGCGTCATGCCGATCCGCGGTCACTCCTCGGTGCAAGGCGGTGCCGAGATGGGAGCCTATGCCACCGCTTTTCCCGGAAACAAATCGATCACTCCCGAAAACGCCGAAAAACTCTCGAAAGAATACGGCTTCCCCGTTCCCGATTGGCCTGGAATGCCGGCGACCGAAATGGTCGAGGCCTGCGAACGCGGCGAGCTTGATGTCTTTTACTGTCTGGGCGGAAATTTTCTCCGCACCCTGCCAGAGCCCGACTATGTGAGGGAGGCGATGAGTCGAGTGCCGGTGCGTGTGCATCAGGACATCATCCTCACCGATCAGATGTTCATACCAACGCAAGAAGCGGTCTTTTTGTTGCCAGCCAAGACCCGATATGAACAGGACGACGGGGGCATGGAGACGAGCACCGAGCGACGCGTCATGTTCACCCCGGAAATTCCTCGTCAGGTCGGCGAGGCCAAGGCGGAATGGAAAATCCTGCGCGACCTCGCGCTGGCGGCCTATCCCGAAAAAGCATCACTCTTCGGCTGCGAGACAGGTTGGAAAATGCGCGAGGAAATTGCGCGGGTCGTCCCCTTCTACGATGGAGTCCAGCACCTCAGGAAGACCGGTGATGCCTTTCAATACGGCGGCCCACACCTTTGCGCCGACGGGCAGTTTCCAACGACAGACGGCCGGGGGCACTTCCGCAATGTCGCGATTCCCCCGCTCCACCGCAAACCCGGCGAATTTCATGTCAGCACACGCCGAGGCAAGCAATTCAACACACTCATCTACGCCGAGATCGATCCCCTCAACAACGCTCCGCGTGATGCCATCCTGATGAGCCCCGAGGATGCGGCGCGTTTGCATGTGGTGACCGGCGACCGGATCGCCCTTGTAAATACTCTGGGACGCTATGAAGGCCGCGTGCACTGCGCGCCGATCGCCCAGGGGAATTTGCAGGTCCATTGGCCCGAGGGAAACACCATCATTCGCAAAGGCGTGGTGGACGCCCACGGCGGAGTGCCCGACTACAACGCCCATGTGCGCGTCGAGAAACTCCAAGCCGCCTGATTTTGGAGCATTCTGATGCTGGTAACGCGTGCCGGTGCCAAATCCTGAAACAGATTGCGGATTGGACAATCAAAGCGCGGCTTCCAGTGCGGCAAGTTCAACCCCTTCACACTCCATCATAATCACATCAATCGGCAGGACGACCTTGGACGAGACCTGAACGAAATTTGCCGGGTGCACATCAAACATGGCAAAACGCCCGTGGAGGTAGGAATGGGATTTATAGTAGCCCATCGGAGGGATTTTCAATTTTCGGAAACCAAATTCGCCGCACAAATAATCGTTCAAAAAATCCTGCGTCGGCGCTTCCCCTTTCACATCAGGTTGGTTCGTAACAATCTTTGCGCCGGGCACCATGATTTGCACGCCTTCAAGCCGGATATCATCGCCCCAGAAGCTGTTCTGGAGTTGCAGGCGCTTGAGATATTGCAAGGGAGTGCCTGGCAGCAATAACGGACATCCGTCAGCAAAATCCACCATGAGTCCGCAACCATCCGGTTTGGTGAACTTCCTCCAACGGCGCTCAAGTGGCAGGAAAGTCAAATCATGTTCCCGCCCGCCGACGCGCTCCGGGGCTAACTGCGGCGGGATGACGAGGCTTTCTCTCTCAGCCCAACGGAAGATCGCACGCCACTCATATCCAACTCGCTCACCTTCTGGGATGCCCTCATGGCCCGTTCCATTTGGGCATAGGCTTCGCTCGATGTGCGCGATGGCTGATTCAATCGCACTTGGGCGAGTTGCTGGATTTTTTGTGTCATCTATAATCACAACTCATCATCTGAAAAAGGAGGCTTTGCAAACAGAAATCAAATTGAAAATGCGAAATGGGGAGGGCGGAGCGGGCACTGTGGCGAGTTGCTGGCAACGAGTCACACGCGGGCGAATTTTTAAAAGATGCTCCCCACTGGAACACAGCACAAAAATGGCCCGCGCAGGAGGAAGTAATACCAATGTCTTTTTGAAATTGGACTTTGCATCACTAGTGTCCGGTTGAGAGAAGAAATGGGTTAAATTAAAAATTCAAGATGAAGCAATTGCAACCGAAAATAGGTGTGACGCATTTGAAGATCACAGCTTTAGATCGCATTAAAATGCGGAATCTA
>JBIIPZ010000061.1:0-13097 GCA_044342325.1 Terrimicrobiaceae bacterium | reverse complement strand
CGCGCGGCCAGATCCTCCACGCCGAGCGGTTCGGCGTAGTGGCGGTCCATGTGGCTCATCACGTTCGCCACGAGCGGAGGAATCGACCGGTGCTTTACGCTCCGCTGGAATTCCTCCAACCGGAAACGGAATTGGCTCCAGATCAGTTCGCCAAGCACTCCGTGATCATGATCGGTATGGTGAAATGCGAAGAGAATCTCCTCCGAAAACCGCAACGCCTGGCTTACGACCGCCCACTGGAAAACACGCGGCCAGGCAAACAGCTGCGACAGCCGATCCAAACTGTAGCGCACGGTCATACAGGCGTAGTGTCCATCCCCCGGCGTTCGACTGACAGTGGATTGACCGGTGTTGTGGGCGAATACAGCTCCCACGCCATGGAGATCGTTTCCGCCAGGCGAATAAACCGCCCCTTCGGTGATCAGCTCGAACAGCAGAAAATTCTCGGGAACGACCAAAGGCCTGTCAGCCCCGCCAGGCCCGCTGATATAGTGGCCCACGCTCTCCAAGGCCGTCTTCACTCCAGCACCATTAATCATAGGTTTTGTCAATTTTCTCCCGGTCAGATTCTGATATTGTGAGGATCTCGCACCAAGCCAGACCTGTTTTCATCAACTTCCTACAATACAACCCAGCATGATTCCACAAATTACCGTTCAACTTTACAGCGTCCGCGACCAAGCTGCCGCCGACTACGAAGGCACGATCCGTGCCATTGCCGCCATGGGATTCGGCTGCGTCGAACCGGCGGGGTATCCAGGCTCATCCGCAGCGAAGGCCGCAAAGCTATTCCAAGAACTCGGC
Source organism: Terrimicrobiaceae bacterium (assembly GCA_044342325.1). Taxonomy (GTDB): domain Bacteria; phylum Verrucomicrobiota; class Verrucomicrobiia; order Chthoniobacterales; family Terrimicrobiaceae; genus UBA967. The sequence goes on along the minus strand of JBIIPZ010000061.1, from coordinate 12,293 downwards.
CTCAAGGCGCCAACCTGCCACGGCGCTCTGCCGGTGGGCGACCAAAAGAATGCTGTGATCGAGGAGGCACTGCTTCTCGGGCACGAAGCGATCATCACCGGCTGTCCGCCTGATTTTAAGGCGAATTTCTCATCGTCTGATGCGGTCAAGGCCATTGCGGAACTTTATTGCGAAGCGGCTGCAAACGCCGCCGCCCATGGACTCCAGGTCGGGTATCATAACCACGACTGGGACCTGATCGATGTCGACGGAACGCCAGGCTACCGGATTTTTCTGGAGAACACGCCGGATACCGTCCTATGGGAAGCGGACGTCTTTTGGGTCGCGAAGGCCGGGCTCGATCCCGTCGCCTTCATCAATGAGATCGGCCCGCGCGGCAAGGTGCTCCATTTCAAGGATGGAGTCATCAGCGCCTCCGACACCTTCACTGAGGCCGAGACGGAGAGCGGCAAAATCATGGTCAGCAATTCCTCACCCTTCCTTCCGGCAGGCACCGGCCAGGTGGACCTGCAAGCAGCCTCGAAAGCCGCAACCTACGCGAAATACATCGCCGTCGAACTCGACAGCTACACCGGCGACATGGTGAAGGCTATTCAGGAAAGCTACCATTACCTCACGAGCACCGGCATCGCCCGCAGCAACAAATAAGGACAAACCATGCAAAACAAATCCAAAGTCCGCGTCGGCATTATCGGTTGCGGAAACATTTCCCAAGCCTACTTCAACGGGGCTAAACTTTTCGAAGTCCTCGAAGTGGTCGCCTGCGCCGATCTCAACCCAGAAGCCGCCAAGGCCAAGGCCGCAGAAAACGGCTGCGTGGCCCAGACGGTGGACGAGTTGTTGGCGAATCCCGACGTGGATTTGGTCGTCAACCTCACCATCCCTGCAGTCCATGCTGAGGTCAGCCTTGCAGCGCTCAATGCCGGCAAGCATGTGCATTGCGAAAAACCGCTGGCGGTCCATCTCGAGGATGCCAAAAAAGTGATCGACCTTGCCGGGGAAAAGGGGCTGCTCGTGGGCTGCGCACCGGACACCTTTCTCGGAGCCGGACTCCAGACCGCACGGAAAATGGTGGACGACGGATGGATCGGAAAAGTTTTCAGCGGCACGGCGTTCATGATGTCCCGCGGCCCGGAATCTTGGCACCCGAACCCCGCATTTTTCTACGAGGTTGGAGGCGGCCCCATGTTCGACATGGGCCCTTATTACATCACAGCACTGGTTCATCTTCTGGGACCGGTGAAGGAGGTCAGTGGTGTGACCACGCGCGCCTTCGAGGAACGAATCGCCACCTGCAAGGAGCAGTTCGGAAAGATGCTCCCCGTTTCCGTTCCGACCCACTCCTCAGGCACGCTCGTGTTTCATTCGGGAGCCATTGTGACGGTGACAATCTCATTCGATGTGCACGGCCACGGGCACAGCCCGATCGAGCTTTATGGCAGCGAAGGCTCGTTGAAGGTGCCGGATCCGAATACCTTCGGCGGTCCGTTGGAGATTTGGACACAGACTACCGGCGAGTGGCGTAATCAGGCTCTGAGCCATCCGTATAGCGAGAACAGCCGCAGCATCGGAGCCGCTGACATGGCCTACGCGATCCTTGATGACAGCAGAAAGAGCAGCCACCGCAGCAGCGGGGCGCTCGCTTACCACGTGCTGGAAGTCATGCATGCCTTTGAAAAGTCTTCAGACCTCAAGAAGCACGTTTCCATAGCATCCAACCCGCCGCAGCCCGAACCGCTTCCGCTCGGATTGATCAAAGGCCGTCTTTAGTTCGAACCCTCATATCGCCCATCCGCTGCTTGCGGTGGGCGAGGGCCTTTCTTGAGACATATTTGCGCGTGGGAATAAAAGGGGTCAGGCATAAAATATTGATGAAAAAGGGTCGGGCATAAATTATTGACATGATTTTCTTGTTTCACGCCTGCAAGTCTCGGTATGGCGCGAGGTAGGTTCAATCACAAGATCGGGTCAATAATTAATTCCTGACCCCTCAGAAAAGGATAAACCAGGAACCAATCTGGTGAATGGTATCGAACATTCCGATCTCAGCCACAGGGTGTAATACACAGAAGAGCAGGAAAGCTGCCTGCAGCACGAAAAAGCACAAGAAAGGTGAGCTGATGTCGTTCCGGAGACGCTGCTGCCAAGTCATGTGCTGCGACATCGCCTGATGCCTGTTCAGGTAACAACCAGTCCGTTCACGGCGGAGATCAAGGCGCGTTCGTCGCCGATGTCGAATTCTTCGCCGGCGGGCATGTCGAGTGAGCGGCCGTTGGGGCGCACGAACTCGAGGATGAGGGGACGAGGACCGGGATTGGCTTTCACGGCGGCGAGGATTTTTTGCAGGGCGGCTTCATCAAGGCGCTCGTGGGCGAGGCGGAGTCGGACGGGGCGGACGGAGGTTTTTTCTTTTAGTGCGACTGTGGCTCCCGCTGTGGCGCGGATGGCCTCGTCGCGGCGGGTTATGCGTGTGTTGATGGACACCGCTGTGCCGGCGACGAAAAGCGCGGCGTTTTTGGAGAAGGTTTCATCCCAGGCGGTGATTTCCAGCGAGCCGGTGAAGTCTTCGAGGATGAGGATGCCGAAGGGCTTCCCGTCCTTTTTGGAAAAGCGCTTCTCGACGGACATGATCAGTCCCGCGAGCTTGAATGTGCCGGGCTCGGTAGCTTCGCGGGCTTGGGCTATGGTGTTGTATTTTCCCGAGTCAAAATTCCCTGCGTAGCTGTCGAGGGGGTGTCCGCTCACATAGTAGCCGAGGAGTTCCTTCTCGTGCTTGAGGGTGTCCAAATTGCTCCAAGGCTCGATCCTTGCTGCACTGGAGGATTTTTTCGGCGGTGTGAGTGGGGTGTCTCCAAAGAGTGAGAACTGTCCGCTCGCGCGGTCGCGCTGGAGTGAGGCGGCGGCGGCCATGGAGGATTCGATCTCGGCGAAGAGTGCGGCTCGGTTTTTGTCGAGGCAGTCGAAGGCGCCGCATTTCACAAGGCTCTCGAGAATTTTGCGGTTCACCGTGCGGGAATCGAGGCGAGAGCAGAAATTCTCCAGCGTGCGGAAGGCGCCGTTTTTTTCCCTCTCGGCAATGGCGGACTCCATCGCGCCCGCACCTACATTTTTTATGGATGCCAGCCCGAAGCGAATTCCTGGGCCGTCGGTCTCGGGTGCGAACTTCAGCGCACTGGCGTTGATGTCTGGCGGCAGCACGGGAATCTCCATGCGGCGGCACTCGGCGATGACAACGGCCAGGCGGTCGGTATCGTTGGCGTCGAAGGTGAGCATGGCGGACATGAACTCACGCGGGAAGTGGGCCTTGAGGTAGGCGGTCTGGTAGGAAATCCAGCCATAGGCGGCGCTGTGGGATTTGTTGAAGCCGTATTGCGCGAATTTTTCGATGAAGCCGAAGATGGCATCGGCGACCTTGGGAGGAATGTTGTTGTGTGTGCCGCAGCCTTCGACGAAGCGTTTGCGCTCCTTTTCCATCTTCTCGGCATCCTTCTTGCCCATCGCGCGGCGGAGCAAATCGGCCTCGCCGAGCGAGTAGCCCGCAAGCACGCTCGCAGCCATCTGCACCTGCTCTTGATAGACAATGATGCCGTGCGTCTCGGAGCAGACCTTTTCGAGGAGCGGATGCAGGTATTCCACCTTTTTGATGCCCTTTTTGCGCTCGATGTAGTCGTCGATGAACTGCATCGGGCCTGGCCGATAAAGCGCGCCGATGGCGATGATGTCCTCGATGCAGCCGACATCAAAGCGCTTGCAGCAATTCGTGATGCCGCCGCTTTCCATCTGGAAGACGCCGAGTGTTTCGCCCCGGTTGTAGATATCAAAGGAGGTTTTGTCGTCGCTGGGGATGAGGTCGATGTTAAAGTCCGGCACCTTCGCGTGGATCAGACGCACCGCCTCCTGCATGATCGTGAGCGTGCGCAGGCCGAGGAAGTCCATCTTGAGCATTCCCAGATCGGTGAGCGGGCCCATGGCGTATTGCGTGACGACTTCGTTTTCCTTGCCTCGGCAGAGGGGAATGAATTCATCGAGCGGACGATCGCCGATGACGACGCCGGCGGCGTGGATGCCGGTATTGCGGCTCAGGCCCTCGAGCACGGTGGCGTAGTCCCAGAGTTGGCGAACGGGCGCTTCGTTTTCGATGGCTGTGTCGAGTTCGGGGTTCTTTTCGCGGGCCTTCTCGAGGTCGATATTCAGCTCGTTCGGGATCATCTTTGCCACGCGGTCGCCGTCCGAGTAGCTCCAGCCCAGCACGCGGGCGACATCGCGGATCACGCTCTTCGCGCCCAGCGTGCCGAAGGTGACGATCTGCGACACCGCTCGTTCGCCGTATTTTTGGCGCACATACTCGATGACTTCGCCTCGGCGTTCCATGCAGAAGTCCACATCGATATCCGGCGGGCTGACGCGCTCGGGGTTCAGGAACCTTTCAAAAATCAGTCCATAGCGGAGAGGGTCGATATCCGTGATTCCCAGCACATACGCGATGAGGGAGCCTGCCGCCGAGCCGCGCCCCGGGCCCACGGGAATACCGCTGTCTTTCGCATGGCGGATGAAATCCCAGACGATCAAAAAGTAGCTGATGAATCCTGTTTTCTCGATCACCGAGAGTTCGTAATCGAGGCGCTTGTTCAGCTCGGCATCGGTATCCACCCGTTCGCCAAACCGCTTGCGGAGACCCTCATGGCAGAGATCGCGCAGGTATTGCTCGCGGCTGCGCGTGTCGGGCGAGTCGAAATTCGGGTATTTCGGTTTGCCGAATTCCATCTTGAAATCACATCTCTCGGCAATGCGTAGGGTGTTGTCGCACGCCTCGGGAAGCTCGGCGAAAAGGGCGCGCATCTCCTCGGGGGATTTGAAATACAGTTCGGGGCTGTAGCGCATGCGCCTTTCATCCACAACATTCGATGCGGTGCCGATGCAGATGAGCACATCGTGGGCTTCGTGGTGCGACTTCTCCAGAAAGTGGACATCGTTCGCGGCAACCAAGCCGAGATCGAGGTTGCGCGCGATTTTCACCAGGTCGGGATTGATTCGCCGCTGCGCATCAAGGCCGAAATCGTGGAGTTCGATGAAGTAGTTCTCTGCGCCGAAAATTTCCCGATAGGCCGCCGCCGTCGCCTGCGCCTCGTCGAAGCGTCCCGATTGCAATAGCGTCGCGACCTCGCCCTTCAGGCAGCCACTGAGGGCGATAATGCCTTTCGAATGCGCGGCCAAACGCTCTCTGTCTACGCGGGGTTTGTAGTAAAAGCCCTCGAGATACCCAGCCGTGGAGAGCTTCACGAGATTCCGGTAACCTTCGTCGTTTGTCGCCAACAGCGTGAGATGAAATGCGGCATCCTTCGCAGAGGAGCCGCTCTTATCGGTCATCGAGCCCGGTGCGACATACATCTCGCATCCGATGATCGGCTTGATCCCTTTCTTCTCAGCTTGCTGATAAAACGGCACCGCCGCATGCAGGTTGCCGTGATCCGTCACGGCCACGGCCGGCATCCCGAATCCCGCCGCTTTTTTTACCAATTCATCCAACCGCACAGCTCCGTCCAGAAGGGAAAACTCGGAGTGGCAATGCAGGTGAACGAATGACATCCCGGGACAATACCGCAACGCCTGCCTCTTTGTCGAATGGTCGGCTCGCGATCTTGTGCATCGGCCAAAAAATAAACGCGGCCCCCCTTTCGGAGAGCCGCGTTGGCGATTTATGCCATTTCGAGCGCGTTACTTATTGCACTGTTTGCACTCGGAGCACTTGCCTTTGCAGCAGGTGGCGCAGTCCTTGTCCTTGCAGCATTTCGGGCACGAAGTCCCGGCGGCTTGAACAGAACCAACCACTGCGGCGCAGGCCAGAGCGATGGCGAGAATGAATGATTTCATAATTTTCCTTTCTGAATGGAATTTTTGAGAAGTGACGGCCTGAAAAAGAATCAGGCCCCGGCGCAAAGTCAGGCTGCCGTGCGCGGTGGTGGTGTGGCCGGCTCGGGGCAGAAGCCCGGAGCGGATTCGTCGCGGTTGGTCCAGCAATGCGCGACCAGCGGCGGCGAGAGCTTGAAATCCTGCATCGCAACGACAGCAAGCAAATGGGGCGCAACCGGGCAGACATGGCACGCACAGGAGGATGCGGACGCCGCGCTCGCCGCCGGTGGGGAATGAAGCCCGGGGCAGCAACAGGACGCGACCTCCACGACTGGACTCGAAAGCATCTCGGTCGGCAATGCAATGCCCAGCACCGATACGGCGATAAGAGCCATACAAACCATTCCTGCGCGCAGATGCCAATTCACGAATTCAGACTACGGCAGCATTGATGAAACGCAAGGGCCCGTGAGGAAAATGGGGTGGTTGACGATTTGTGAATTTTGGAGGGCCATCCTCCGGCATGGCCCAAATTTTGACACGGAGTGCGGGGATTTTTTTCGATGCCACGCGAAGACAGACGCCGCTGCGCGGCTGAAATATGGGCCATGTGGGACGATGGTCCTCCCATCGACGATACGCGCTGACACGCGGGGCGTTATGGGGTGGTGAACTGGATTTTTGGCGTGAGGGATTCGATGAGTTTTGGGGTGATGCCTTTGATGGCGAGAAGGTCGTCGATTGAGGTGAGGGGTTTTGTGGTTCGGGCCTCTATGATGCGTTCGGCGAGTTTTTTGCCGATACCGGGGAGGGATTCGAGTTCCTCGGCTGTGGCGGTATTCGGGTTGATGGCGGTGGTGGATTGGGAGTCTTTCAGGACTGTTTGGAGATCGGCGGATTCGCGGCGTTCCTCGGCGCGGTCTTTTGCAATGTGGGTCCAGTCGGTGACGGCCCAGATGCCTTTTTTGGCGGCGGCGGCAGTGAGTTCGAGGTCGGCGAGTGCGTCCCGGTATTCGTTGCCGGATGTGCCGTCTGGAAGTTGGCGGGTGACGCCGAAGGCGCGTGCCAGCCCATCTTCCACGAGGATGGTTGCGAGGTCTTTACCTTCGGCTGTGGTGACAAAGGCGTAGGCGCGTTCTTTTTCTCCGTTGCCCCGGGCTCCGGCGAATGCGGTGTGGACGGTGAAGGGTTTGGCGAGGAGTTCGCGGGTGCGGAGGGCGGCTTGCTTTCCGAAATCGCGGGCGGTTTTCATCGATGAGGTGGCATCGGTGTCCGCGATGCCGAAATAGCGCCGCTGGGCGCGGAGGCGGCGGGCGAGGGATTCGTCGTTCACATGCCACTCGATGCAGTCCGCGCCGTAGAGGCGGGCAGTAATCTGGCGTCCATCGGGAAGCTTAACCGGGAAGCTGTCGCCATCCGCCCAATCTGCCTCCACGAGTGTGCAGCTTGGAAATGTCTGCAGCGATTCGTCGGCGTGCAGGGTGAGTGCGGCGAGGAGGAGTAGGGTGAGTGCGGTTTTCATGGTTGATCAAAGGCGTTCCAATGCGGGGAGTGAGTAATGTTTTTTCAGTTCGTCGGCATTGGATTGAATTGAATTGGCGTCGAGAAAGAGGAGTTTCGGGTCTTCTTCAAACTCGATTTTATGGAATCCATCGACCGGTTTTTTTGCGGCTTCGGACAAGTCGGCGAGGCTTTTGATCGGCTGGCCGTTCACTTTGGTGACGACGATATTCTCGAGGTCTTCGTAGCCGATGGTATCGGGGGTGGGGAGGACTTGGGAGAGGATGATGATGCGGCCACGGTCGGCGGGGAGTTCGTTTTGGAAGGCATCATAGTAAACCAGGCGCTGCGGTGCGGTGGATGCCCATTTGCTTCCCCATTCCTTGAGGTAGGGGCGCGAGAGTTCGATGAAAACGAGGCCGCCTAAGATGACATATTTCGGGGCCTCGTCGGAGAGGTGGGTCTCGCTGATGGCGTGGTCTCGATTTGCGACCTGCATGGTGACGGGAATCTCGAGTGTCTTGCCGTCGCGGAGGATTTTGAGCGGGAGGACGGCGCCGGGGTGTTTGATGGTGTTGGTGAGATGGCTGAAGAGGATGCGGCCGTAGTCCGGGTCCTCGTAGTTGCCGTCTTGGTCGAGAGGAAGTCCATCCACCGCCAGGATCACATCGCCTTTTTTGATCCCTGCGGCATCGGCTGAGCCTCGCGGGGTGATATCGGCGACATAGATGCCTCCTGGTTCTTTGAGGCCGATGTAGCGGCGGAGTTGCGGATCGCGGAGCGGGGCGAAGGCCACGCCGAGGCGGGCGAAGCCTTGGTAGGTTGGTGAATCGACTTCAGCCAGAAAATGGCGGATCACAGCGGTTGGAACGATGTCTGCAGATTGGTTTCGGGCGTCGTAGCGCATGACCATGCCGATGAGGCGGCCATCCCGAACTGCGGGCAGGGTGAAGCTGCCATCCCTTTGTTGGATGGGTGCTCCGAGTTTTAAGAGGAGGAGGGATCCCGACTCGGAGGGATAACCGGCGACGCTGATGGAAGTGATGCGGCCGAGGGTTTGAGCGATGTCTCCATTTGGCTCAAGTTGGAGGATGGTGGCCTCGTCGCCGACCTTCAAGGGCCCGTTCAAAGTGAGGGGTTGCATGTCGGCGAGGAAGGCGGAATCTGCGGGGCGTAGGACGGCGAGGTTACAGTCGTAATCGACGAGCTCCACAGTGGCGGTGGATTTTTCGGCTGTGGCGGGTTTTTCAAGCTCGATGAATGTCGAGTTCGCCACGAGTTCGGCTGTGACCAGAATGCGACCGCCATCAATCAGTGCGCCGATTCCGCGCCTGCTGAAGGGGGGCTTTTTAATCCATGGTTGGAAAAACTCGTAAACCTGATTCGTCGAGTTCACGCGTAGCAGGGATTTCGAGGCAGATGCCGACGCGGAGTTATCGTCATCCGCAGGTGCCGACTGAATGGCCAGTAAAAGGACGAGGGCAAGCCAGGCGGCTCGCTGGAGGTGGATGGATTTCATTTTTTGAGGTTTTTCTCCGCCGTGACATCGTAGCGCTCGCGAATGCGCGGGCGGGCCTCTTCTATGGCTTTGCGCTCCAGGACAAGTGGGCGTCCTCCGCCAGCGAATTTGATGACATAGCAGTCGGCCTGCTCGTCGAAGGCTGAGGCGATGTCTTCGATGCTTTTGATGCGGCGGCCGTTGACTTCGTCTACGACGGAGTAGCGGAATTCCTCGGCGTAGGCGTTCACGGGATCGGGCAGGATGTTGCTGAGAACAACGATCTCCGGGCGGTTGGTGTGCAATTGATCGGCAATGAAGTAGTCGAAAATGTAGTTCAAGCGCTGGTCGGACGGGTCGTGCGCATCCATGAAATTCTGATCCACCGGCTGGAAGACCAGGCCGCCTGCGACGACGAAGCGGGGCTTCTCGTCGTAGAGGTTGCTTTGGAGTTTGAATGGCCAGGGTTCATTGAGTTGCACGGTGACAGACATGGGTTTCCCCTTGCGGAGGATTTCGAGTTCGACCTTGTCGCCTTTGAATTTCCTCTCCACCACCTCGTCCAATGGCACGGCCTCGTTCTCCAGCGGAATGGTGCCATCGCTCGACACGGTGTGCCCGTCGATTTTCAAAATCACATCACCAGGCTTTAGGATGCCATCGGCTGCGCCTCCGCTGTAAACGCTGCACACTTGGACGCCGGTGGTCTCATCTTCGAGGCCCAGCGCACGGCGGGAGGCGGGATTGAAGAGGTTGCGGTAGGTCAGGGCCAAATCCACATAGTGGTCGTAGTGGCCATCCTGCACATCCTTCAAAAACCGCTGGATCACCGGTGTGGGAATCATATAGCCCACATTCTGTGCGACATCTCCGCTGTAGCCTTGAAATGCGACGCCTACGACCTTGCTATTCTGCATCACTGGTCCACCGCTGTTGCCGGGATTGATGGCTGCATCGATCTGTATGGCGAGGTGGGAATCCATGCCGGAGTGCGAGTAGGGCTGGAAGTCGATGCGTGACACAATGCCACGCGTCACGGACAGGCGTGTGCCGCCGACCGGGTATCCATAGGCGGACACGACGGATTCAATATCTGGTATGCCGCCGAATTCCAGAGGGGCGGTGCTTTTGAAGAATGCCGGGTTTTCCACGCTCAGTAGGGCGAGGTCGCAGTCGTGGGCGATGTGGAGGACTTTCGCGAGATACGGGTTCGGATCCCCTTCCTTAGAGACGGTGAGGAAGCGCGCGTTACTTACGACATGGGCGTTCGTCATGATGCGTTTGCCATCAACAACAAATCCCGCGCCTACTCCCGAGGAAACATCCCCGGGGCTCCATGGGGTTTTGTAGTTCGGTTCTTGCGAAGTCGCCTCGATCCGGACGAGGCTTTTCGAAATTTCCACGGCATTCAGCGCGGCGACCGAGCAGAGGAAGGCGAGGGCAATCAGAGGAAAACGGGACATTGCGGCGACTGTAGCAAAGGGAGTAGTCCGCGCAATGAACAGTCTGTCACATTTCCGTGCGGAGCCGGAGTCTCAGGCGTTGGTGGACTACAAGTCCTGCAAGCGCCGCTCCAGACGGGTGATCTTATCCAATGCGAAGTTGAGTTCTGTCTGTTTGTGCAGGAGCTCTGTTTCGAGTTCCAGAATCCGGTTTTGGAGGCTTTCCTTCAGGTTGCTGTCCTCACCGTATGCAGTGGGGCTCGGGAAAAAGGAGGCGTCTCCCAGCCGCATTTTTTCACCCGAGCAGCAATTTAGGATTTTTGTTTCTGCCGAGATTTCTCCGATGTTCAGGAATTCCAGCAGGGTTCCCGCTGTGGTGGGGCCGTAGAGCGGCTGCCCGGGGACTTCCACAAGCCAGTCCATGTGCAGTTCCTCAAGCATCGGCGCCTTGTTCCAAGTGCGGCCATCATTTGAAACGGCATCCTGCGGATGAATCTGGGCGGACATCGCCCATTCGCGGATTTGCTCAAAAGCCACCGGGCCAAAAATTTCTCTGTCCGCATGTTTGCGGAGATACCATTGGGGGGAATTTCCTGTCACCATAACGAGGGCATCCTTCTATCAATTCGAGTTGCGTGCAAGGATTCATCGTTTTCTTTCCATTTGCTGAAAAAAACTTCACAGGTTGCCCAAGCGGTGCACTCGGTGTAAAGCAACGGGCATGCAAGCGCCAACCACTTCTGTTTCGTCGGCTGAGAGCGGCTCGATTCCGATCTGGCGCGGCGTTGTGATTGTGGCACTCGCCGCCTTCACTATCGTTGCTTGCCTGTGGGGCACTGCACCGGCGACAAAATCCGAGCCGGGTGTCGTGATGGAGTTGCCTAGCACATTGGTTGGCTTGTGGGGCAGCGACCAGCCTATCTCCGAGGCGGAGAAGGTCATCCTTCCGGCGGACACCGAATTCGCAAAAAAAATCTACTCCGACGGCCTGGGTAGCGACATTCACTGCCAGATCGTTTTAGCCGGAGCGGAAAAGCGCAGCATTCACCGTCCTGAGGTCTGCCTGCCCGCGCAGGGGTGGACTATTAAATCCGGCGAAGTCGTGCCGGTGAAGCTGGCCGATGGAAGAGTTTTGGAAGTCATGAAGCTTGCAGTTGTCAGGCCAGTCACGCTTAACAACGGCGTGCAGCGCGATCTGACATCGATCTTCTGCTACTGGTTCATCGGGAAGCACGCCACGACGCCGCACCATTTTGTGAGAGTGCTCAAGACGAATCTCGACATGCTACTGCACAATACAAACCACCGCTGGGCCTATGTCATCGTGAACGCGCCGGTGCTCGAGGGCTTTGTTCCCGGCGGAAAGAATCTTCAGCAAACGAGTGCCCGTGTTGACGCCGCCATTGCCGAACTTGCTCCGCAAATCATGCCGGAGTCGTAGTGACTCGTTGACGAAAAAAAAGCCGCCTCTCGCGAGGCGGCTTTTTTGTTGGAAGGGAAAGCGGATTAACGCTTCGAGAACTGGAAGCGTTTGCGGGCGCCGGGCTGGCCGGGCTTTTTGCGTTCCTTCATGCGAGGGTCGCGTGTGAGGAGGCCTTCCTGTTTGAGCGGGATGCGCAGGGCCTCATCGATCTCGATGAGCGCGCGGCTGATGGCGAGGCGCAGGGCGCCGGCTTGGCCGTTGACGCCGCCGCCGACGGTCTTGACGGTGAGGTCGTAGGTGTGGACAGCGTTGGCGATTTCCAGCGGGCGGAGAATCTGGTTTTGAACCGAGAGGCTTGGGAAGTAGTCGGTGAAGTCACGGCCGTTGACTTTGATCGCTCCGGAGCCGGGCTGGAGACGGATGCTTGCCACGGAGGTCTTGCGGCGGCCTGTAGTTTGGATGGGTTCTGCTTTGCTCATACGAAAAATCAGGCTGCTTGTGGGTTCTGTGCGGTGTGCGGGTGCTCAGCGCCGGCGTAAACCTTGAGTTTGCCATAGAGGGCGCGGCCGAGACGGTTGTG
>JBIIPZ010000029.1:0-41935 GCA_044342325.1 Terrimicrobiaceae bacterium | reverse complement strand
GCGCGGCGCTCACAGAAACAGGCACATCAAATGGCAGCAGCAGCCTGAGCGCCACGAGCACCCAAAACAAATAAATCACCCGTGCATCCAGGAACCGCCGCAGAACTCCGCGAAACGCGAAAAGTGCAGCAATGAGAATCCCTGCCCGCCAGGAGTTGGCGAGCAGTTGATCGATGAGTTCTTGGAAGTTCATTTCTTTTTCTTTCGTTCCGAACGCTTGCTCGCGATCAGGCGCTCCAGCTCCGCCAGCTCGGCATCGCTCAAGCTCCCCTGCTCGCAGAAATGTGCCAGCAACGCGCCGGTGCCACCTTGGAAAAACCTGGAAAGAAAACTGCGGCTTTCCAGGGCGACCGATTCCTCGCGGGAAACGAGGGGGGAATAGAAATTCATGTTGTAACGCTTCTCGACTGATAGCGCCTCTTTCCCGGCAAGGCGGGCAAGGAATGTGTTGACGGTTTTTTGCGACCAACTTTGATCCGTGCCAAGAAGGGCGAAGACTTCCGGAGCCGTGATCGGGTGCTTGTCCCAGACGATATCCATGACCTCCCACTCGGATGCGGAGATTTTAGAAGGCGAAAATTTCTTACTCATGTCCAAGAGATACCACGAGTGTAGTCCAAGTCAACAGAATTTTTCCAAGCTTGGGATACCGTTGTCTTTTTTCACAGCAACCCTGCGAGGAGCACCTTTCGCGGTTCGGTGAGCTATGCTCGGCCGATGGAGAGCAGAATAAGGAGGTCCTTCTCGGCTGCCACTCCAGCGAAGCCAACGAGGACGTTGGCGCTCCCATGCCATGCGCAAGATTGGTTCCCGCGCCTCAAGACGAGCAAATATCAACAATTAATGCACGACCTCTTTGACTTTGAAACGTGGGATTTTTATCGGTTTTTCACCAACACGCCGATGGAAACCAGTGATCCCGCCAGCATAAGGGAGATGAGCGAGGCCGCGAACAACTTCGGTTCTCCCGCCGAATAAGCCATCCAACCAGCTGCCGCGCGCCAGGTGAACACCGCTGCCAAAAAACCCGTGCACCCCAGGGCCGCCATCCAAGCCCAAGCGAAACCACGGAGCATCAATAAACCCCACGCCGCAGAGAGCGCGCCAAAAGTTCCTCCCGATATCAGAGCCGTTTTCGCGCCGGAGGGATTCGACAAAAACCCAGCCAGCCCGCAAAGAATCAAAAAGACTCCGAACGCAACAAACCAGCGTCCGCTTGTTTTCATAACGCCGTAACCCATCGGCGAAGCGGACGACAATTTCAGCCCGGAACTGGGGTTAGGGTTCATTTTTGTTCATTTTTCCGATCTGAACCTTATCAATTTTTCAGAAACCTTTTTCTCGCTCAGCGATAAAACCATGAGGTGGATAGGCCCGCTTGCATTGTCTGCGTTTTTCATGCCTGGATGCTCAGCGATCCACACTTGGGATGCCGTTGTCTTTTTCCACAGCAACCCTTTAAGGATTGCACCTTTCGCGGCGTAGCGAGGCGACCTTACACAATCATGCCTGCCGCGACGGTCTCGTGGGTGCCGGGATCGATAAGGATAAAGGAACCGGTGAGACGGTTGCGGCGGTAGGAGTCGTAGAAGAGCGGGGTGGCGGTTCGCAATGCGATGCGGCCGATGTCGTTCATTCCGAGAGCGGATGTGCCTTCTTTTTTGTGAAGGGTCTCGATGTCCACCTGATAGCGCAGTTCCTGCACGATGGCCTTGGTTTCCTTCGTGGTGTGTCGGAGAAGGTATTTGCCACGGGTTTCCATGGGCTTTTGCGAGAACCAGCAGACCATGGCTTCGACATCCTGCGAGGCCTCGGGCGGGTTGTTGGCTTTCACCAGCATGTCGCCACGGGAAATGTCGATCTCGTCCTCGAGGGTCATCACGACCGACTGGGGTGGGAAGGCCTCGCCGAGTTCCTTGCCGCCGGGCATGTGAATTTTTTTGATGCGCGTGCTAAAGCCCGAGGGCATCACGGTCACGGCATCGCCGGGCTTGAAAACCCCGCCGGCCACGCGGCCTGCATAGCCACGGAAGTCGTGGTGTTCCTGCGAGAGCGGACGGATGATCCACTGCACCGGGAAGCGGGCGTCCACATGGTTCGCCGTGCCGCCGGTGTAAACGGTTTCGAGATGATAAAGGAGCGAAGAACCCTTGAACCACGGCATCTTGTCGGATTTCTCCACGACATTGTCGCCGTTGAGGGCCGAGAGCGGGATGGCCGTGATGTCCGCCACATTGTCCAAGCGGGATGCGAATTCGTGGAAACTCGCGACGATGTCTTGGAATACCTGCTCGCTGTAATCGACGAGATCCATCTTGTTCACCGCGAGCACGAGGTGCCTCATGCGGAGGAGATTGGAAACGAATGCATGGCGCTTGGTCTGCTCGATGATGCCTTTGCGGGCATCGACGAGAATGATCGCGAGGTCGGCCGTGGAGGCGCCTGTGACCATGTTGCGCGTGTATTGGATATGGCCGGGCGTGTCGGCGATGATGAATTTCCGGCGTGGCGTGGCGAAGTAGCGGTAGGCCACATCGATGGTGATACCCTGCTCGCGCTCGGCGCGCAGGCCGTCTGTGAGGAGCGCCAAGTTTACGACGGCATCGCCACGGCGGCGTGAGCTTTCCTCGACGGCCATGAGTTGGTCCTCGAAAATGCTCTTGGAATCGTAAAGCAGGCGTCCGATGAGGGTGGATTTGCCGTCATCAACAGAACCGGCGGTGGCGAAGCGAAGAAGATCCATTTTACGAAAAATTATTTAACCACGGAGGGCACGGAGAACACAGAGAAGGGTTGGGAATTCGGGGCAGAAAAATTTGGCGTTTGAGAAATAAAGTCTGTCTTAAAACCTCCGTGCTCTCCGTGTCCTCCGTGGTGAGAAATTCGTGTTTCCATTAAAAATACCCCTCGCGTTTGCGGTCTTCCATGGCGGTTTCGGAGCGCTTGTCGTCAGCGCGGGTGCCGCGCTCGGTCTGGCGGGCGGCGGCGACTTCGGCGATGACCTCGTCGAGATTCGAGGCGGTGGATTCCACCGCGCCGGTGCAGGTGATGTCGCCGATCGTGCGGAAGCGGACGGTTTTTTTCTCGGCCTTCTCGGTTTCGAGCATGGCAACACAGTCGGCAACCGCAAGAAACGAGCCGTTGCGTGCGAAGACCTCGCGTTCGTGGGCAAAGTAAAGGGATGGAAGCTCGATCTCCTCACGCTGAATATACATCCACACATCCATCTCGGTGAAATTCGAGAGCGGGAAAACCCGGAAATGCTCGCCGGGGTGGTATCTCCCATTGAAAAGATTCCACAACTCGGGGCGTTGGTTTTTGGGGTCCCATTGGCCGAACTCGTCGCGGTGCGAGAAGAAGCGCTCCTTAGCGCGGGCCTTCTCCTCGTCACGGCGGCCGCCACCGAGGCAGGCGTCGAATTTTTGAGCTTCGATCGTATCGAGCAGCGTCACGGTCTGAAGAGAGTTGCGGGATGCAAAGGGGCCCTTCTCCTCCTTCACCCGAGCGGAATCGATGGATGCCTGCACGGATCCGATCACCAGACGCGCGCCGAGTTTTTCCGCAAAGGAATCGCGGTATTCAATGGTCTCGGTGAAGTTGTGGCCCGTGTCCACATGGAGGAGCGGAAACGGAATTTTCGCCGGCCAGAAGGCCTTGGCGGCCAAGTGGGCCATCACGATCGAATCCTTACCGCCGGAAAAAAGCAGAGCGGGGTTCTGAAACTGCGCGGCGGTCTCACGAAGGATGTAAATGGCCTCCGCTTCGATCTGGTCCAAATGGTCGAGAGAATAAGTTGGCATGTGTGGTTGAAGAGCGCTTTGCAAAAGCGGCCGCGCTGGTCAGAGCGGGCGTCCGTGGGCCGTGGCCGAACGGAGATATTCGAGCAAATGCGAGGAACATTCCTCTTCCGAAGAAGCCTCCGTGTCAAGAGTCAGGCACCCGTTGTCGGGTTCCTCGAAACCGCTGTCCTTGCCAGTGAACTGCTTGATCGCGCCATCCCTGGCCTTTGCATACAGCCCCTTGGGATCCCTCGCCGCACAAGTCTCAAAGGCCGCGCGCACATAAACCTCGTGGAAATCCCCGCCGATGATTCGACCCGCCACCGCCCGCAATTCCCGGCGTGGAGTTATGACAGACACAATCACGATAACTCCCAAACCCGCGAGGAGCTTGGCTGTCTCGGCGACGCGCCGGACATTTTCCGCACGGTCCTCATCCGAGAAGCCGAGATTGGCATTCAAGCCCGCACGCAGATTGTCGCCGTCGAGGATCGCGGTGAACCTCCCCTCCGAATGCAAAGCCCGCTCGACCGCATTGGCGATCGTGGATTTTCCCGAACCGGAGAGCCCGTAAAGCCAAAGCACCGCACCGCGCTGCCCGAGCAAATCTTCCTTCTCGCTACGCCCTAAAAAACGCCGCGTCTCCGGGTGAATATTTCGATTCTTCAGATCATCCATTTTCAAACAACCACTCTGTCCGGCTCGCCCGACCCTGAAAATTTAAAAATGCACATCACATCTTGCTCGCGCCGATTTCAGCCAACGGACTGCGCTCGCCCTTGCTCAAGCGGATGTGGGCCGTGAGCGACTGACCGCGAAGCCGGTTGCGAGTGTAAACAAGCCCGTTCGATCGGCTGTCTACATACGGGTTATCGATCTGGGCAGGATCGCCAACCATGACCAGCTTTGATCCACGCGACATGCGCGTCACTACGGTCTTGGCTTCGAGCGGCGTGAGCTGCTGGGCCTCGTCGAGCACGAAGAAGCGATTCGGAATCGAGCGGCCGCGAATGTAGCAGAGCGCCTCGATTTCGAGCAGACCTCGCTCGATGAGTTGCTCGTAGGGTTTCACGACTGGATGCTGCTGCGAGGGGGACGCGTCCTTTCGGCGGTCCGCATCGGGACGATTTTTCACACCGCGCTTGACCGGTTGGAAAGGCAAGAGCACCTCGCAAGCATCGTAGATCGACTGCAGCCAGGGATGCATTTTTTCATTCAGCGTGCCGGGAAGAAAGCCCAGCGTGTCACCCATGGCGACGACCGGACGGCTCACGGTGAGGCCATTGAAATCATTGCGACCGGTAAGATAAAGTCCCGCCGCGACGGCGAGAAGCGTTTTGCCCGTTCCAGCCTGACCGTAGCAGGTCACCAGCGAGATCGTGGGATCCAGCAACGCATCCAAGAAGCACTGCTGCCCCGGATTGGCTGGCCGCAATTCGATTCCCTTCGGGATTTGGAGATTTGGCGGGATATTGAGACGAGACAGGCGACCTTGGCCGTTATATCGGGCTGGGAGGTGTTTCGAATCCGAGACCTTCAGCAAAACATATTCGTTCAAATCCAGAGCCCCAATGCGCGATTCGGGTAACTCGATGGAACCCGAACTGCCGAAACGCTGCAACTCGTGCGCCTCGACCTCGATCGAACGCAACTCCCCGGTCTCCACATCGGGCACCGCCACCTTGTCGTTGAGGTAATCCTCACACGGCAGCCCGATCGCCATCGCACGGAGCTGCATGTTGATATCCTTGGTAACGAGAAAAGTGGGCGCGGTCTCCTGCTCCTGCAGTGCCAACGCAGCTCCAATGATCCGGTGATCCATGCGGTTCTGATCCGGGAAAATTTTTACGAACCGCTTCATGCCTGCCGACTGACGGCTCTTCTCGAGGAAATTATTCACCAGCACCCTCACCGTGCCGCCGCCAGTGGTCGGAGCGCCGCCCGTGACACTCACAGAGTCGTGGCCAAAAATACCGCTCAAGAGCCTGTGCGCCTGCCGTGCGTTCGCACCGCGCTCGCTTTGCTCATTCTTGAAATTGTCCAACTCGGTCAGGACATCCACCGGAATGAAAACATGGTTGTTTTCAAAACGATTCAAACAATGCGGGTCGTGCAAAAGAACATTGGTGTCCAAGACGAAGTTTTTTACGGCTCCCGCCGCTCGGGCGCGGTCGGCGGATGCCAGTTCGGGGAAGAAAACGCCCTGCTCTTCGGTGAATTCCGCGGATTTGGGTCGATACATATTGAGTGATTCGGCAATCGACCAATACATCCTGGAACCCTACCGTGTCACCACGGAAGAAATGGATCAGACAAAAATTTTAGCGGGCGCAGAATTCGTATGGAAAAAATTTCCCAGAGTCTTAGTCTGCCGACTCTTTTGATGAACCCACTCTACACGAAAGCCGCCTTCTTGATCGTGGCCGGTGTGTTTCTGATTCTGACAAAAAGCGCGTCGGGCGCACCGACAACCTTGGATTTGAATGAAGCCTTCGGAGTGCCGATTTTTGCGGATGAATTCCTGTGGGATGACAATGCGCAGGATGTGGCCGCCCGTCTTGAATGGCCCGAAGAATCCCGAACCTCCATCGACTCAAGTTTCCGTAAATACCCCGACGCAAGTGAACTCTTGCTGGGATGTCGCCCTTATTCCCTCGCGCTCTATGCCGAGCAGGATAAACCGGCCAGACTTTCCATCATTTTCGCCAACAAAGGAGATGCGGTTGATACCGAACAGGGCTCCTCTCGAGTTAGAAACACGCAGATTCGCGATTACAAACGAAGCATTCAAAACGACAGAAAAAATCTTACCGAAGTGCTGACCAAGCTTTTTGGCGAACCGGTTGCAGACAGCTTCGGCCAAGGCCGCGAAACACGCGAGTCAGTCAAGAGATGGGACTGGAAAGGGCACGCATTCCTACTCGCCGCGCCGCGTGACGAATATGTTGCTCTCCGGATCATGACCACCGAGTCGGCGGATGCCGGAGGGAAATCGCGCATTCCAGATTCCGTGATTCGAGAGGCCGTCGCCAATCGCATCGAAAAAAGAGCAAACGGAGATGTGCTCTTGAAAGACATGCCGATGGTGAATCAAGGGCCGAAGGGTTACTGCGTTCCGGCCACCTGGGAGCGTGTCATGCGCTACATGGGGGTTCCCGCCGACATGTATACCCTTGCGATGGCAGGTGAGACAGAGGCTGGCGGAGGTTCATCAGTCGATGCCGTCTCTGCTGGCGCAAGCCAGTCCATTATCCAAGCAGGAAGAAGAATCGAGTCCCCCGCGATGAAGATCGATGCGGTAAGCACCTCGCGATTCATTGATCGCGGCCTGCCGATCATGTGGGCGATGTTCTCCACGCAAGACTTCAACAATGCTGTGAACAGCCGCATTGGAGCACGCAAGAGCACAACCGACATAAATGAATGGAAAAAAGTTCTCGCCGCGGCGCGCAAGGAGGTTAGGAAGTTTCGGCCACAGCGCGACAGTGCCCATGTTTGCATGATCATCGGCTACAACAAGCAAACCGGTGAAATTGCCATCTCGGACTCATGGGGCCCCGCATTCGCCGAACGCTGGATCACGCCCGAGGAAGCCGCTGCAGTGAGCCACACATCGACACAGACCGTCATCAACTTTTAAGCCATGGAAACCACCACATCCTTCGACATCGCCGAAGCCCGCGAACTCTACAACATCGACCGCTGGAGCGGTGACTACTTCGGCATCAACGACGCCGGCCATGTGTGCGTTTATCCCAAGCGCAACGGCGAGACGATCGATCTCATGGATGTCGTCGCCGAGGCCCGAAGCCGCAAGTTGGCCTTCCCGCTCGTCGTGCGTTTTCACGACCTCTTGCGCGACCGAGTGGAGACGATCAATAAAGCCTTTGCCACGGCCATTTCCGAGTCAGGATACAACTCGCCATACCGGGGGGTTTTTCCCATCAAGGTGAACCAACTCCGCGAGGTCGTGGAAGAGATCATCGATGCCGGCAAGCCCTGGCACTTCGGCATCGAGGCCGGCAGCAAGCCCGAGCTCCTCGCGGCGCTTGCCGTGCACTCGGACCCCGAAAGTCTCGTGATTTGCAACGGCTACAAGGACACCAGCTTCATTCAAAACGCCCTCCTCGGCCGCAAGCTCGGCAAGACGGTCATTCTCGTCGTGGAAAAGCTGGAAGAGCTCGCACACATCCTCCGGGTTTCGCAGACGATGAAAATCGAGCCCCTCATCGGCCTGCGCGTCCGCCTTCTCTCGAAGGGTGCCGGCAAGTGGGCCACCAGTGGCGGAGAGAATGCCAAGTTCGGCCTCTCCACCGCCGACCTGGTGGAGGCCAGCGACATGCTCCACGCTGCCGGACTCGCCCACTGCCTCAAGCTTGTGCATTTCCATGTCGGCTCCCAAGTGCCCGACATCGGCACTATCAAACGCGCAGTCCGCGAAGCCGCCCGCTTCTATGCGAAGCTATCCAAAATGGGCCACGAACTTGGCTATCTCGATGTCGGCGGCGGTCTCGGCGTGGATTACGATGGTTCCCGCACGACCTTCGACAGTTCGATGAACTACTCACTCGACGAGTATGTGCGCGACATCGTTTATACCGTGAAGGAGGTCTGCGACTCGGAGTCTGTTGCGCATCCCACGCTTGTCAGCGAGAGCGGCCGGGCAATCGTCGCCCAGCACTCGGTGCTCATTGTGGAAACCTTTGGCGCCATCGAAAAAGCCAGCCGCCAGGAAACCCCAACGGCGACATCAGGCGGAGAGATTCCACTCCTCGCCGACATCCTGGAAATCCGCAACAATCTCACTCCGCAAAACCGCCTCGAGAACCTCCACGACGCCCAGGAAATCCGCGAACGCGCCCAATCGATGTTCGACCTCGGACTCCTCGACCTCCGCGCCAAAGCCGGTATCGAAACCGTCTATTGGCAGATCGCCGCAAATATCGTGGAGCTTTTCCGCGATGCCGAACACATCCCCGAGGAAGTCCGCGAAATCGAAATCGCCATCGGCGACCAATACCTCTGCAACTTCTCCGTTTTCCAATCCCTCCTCGACCACTGGGCACTCGGCCAACTCTTCCCCGTCATGCCGATCCATCGCCTCAACGAACGGCCCGACCGCAACGCGACCCTGGTGGACATCACCTGCGACTCGGATGGCAAAGTCGCGAAATTCATCGACCTGCAGGATGTGAAGGAAACCCTCCCGCTCCACCGCTGGCATCCCGGCGAGCCTTACTACATTGGCTTCTTCCTTGCTGGCGCGTATCAGGACATCATGGGCGACCTCCACAACCTTTTCGGCCGCGTGAACGAAATGCACATCTACCTCGATGAGGACGAGGACTCCGGACACTATGTCGAGGAAGTCTTGCCCGGCAGCACAATCGGCCAAGTCCTCTCGCTAACACAGTGGGATGTCAACGAACTCGCCCGCCAAATGAAGGCCCAAACCGATGCCGCGATCAAAAGCGACCGCCTGAAGCCCAATGAGGCCATGCGCCTGCTGGACGACTACGAAAAAAGCCTCACGCTCTACACCTACCTGAACTTCGACGACCAGCATAAGCAGGCAAAATAAAGCCGCCGCGTGCCTCGGAGGCTTTCAAGGACTCAGCCGAGATATTTTCCATCCCGCATCCACGCGGCTGTAGAGAAAACGGTCATGCAAGCGATCGGCGCCGCCCTGCCAGAACTCGATCGTCTCCGGCACCACACGATAGCCACCCCAACCCTCGGGCTTCGGCACATTCCCGTCAGCAAACTGCTTTTTCAGCTCCTCAAATCTTGAAACCAGAACCTCGCGCGAGGGGATCACGGAACTTTGCTCGGAGACCCAAGCTCCGATGCGGCTGCCGAAGGGGCGGCTGAGAAAATACTCCAGCGACTCGGCTTCGGAAATTTTTTCCACGCGGCCAGCCACCTCGACCTGCCGCTCCAACGCGATCCAAGGAAACAGCAGCGCCGCTTGAGGATTCTCCTCGATCTGTCGGGCCTTGCGGCTGCCATAGTTCGTGAAAAAAACGAATCCGCCGCCGTCGATGCCCTTGAGCAAAACCGTGCGGCAAGAAATGCGGCACAAACCGTCCGCCGTGCCCAGCGTCATGGCATTCGGCTCAAGAATCCCCGCGCTCCGCGCCTCCTCAAACCACACACGGAACTGCACCAGCGGATCGTTATGGAATGAAGCCAGATCAAGCGGCTCGCGCTGATAATCACGACGAAGTTGATGGATTTCGGACTCGGTTGGCATATGGGCATTCTGCGCCCCGAAACAAACTTTGCACAGAATTTAGAAAGTTCCCCGGGTGCCGGGACGGCCCTCTCATTTCGTTCGTGCATGGAGGCCCTTCGCAGAGTCTATTGTCGACATGTCAGAACTCATTTTACCCGATCTGCAGGCCTGCGTGCTTTGCGAGGATGTTCGCCAGGAGGCTAGCGGCCAGCAGACGCTGGTGGGCATCATCGGGATGATTCCCGCTCCGGTTCTGCCTCTCGGCTTTTTCAAGCTCTGCCTCTGGACCCGCTGGTGTGGCGGCGTCGGTCGGTTCACGCAACAATCCGCCATCCTTACGCCGGAGGAGGATACCCCCATCGCAGAGAGCGAGGTCGAATTCCATCTCCCCGCCCTCGATGCCCATGCCACAAATGTCCATGTCTTCGGTGGACTCCAAATCCCATCGGCCGGCATTTATACGGTGGAAGTCAAAATCGACGGCGAACTCCGCCTCCGCTTCCCGCTGCCGGTTATTCAAGTCCAGGCCCTGCCCGAAAATTAACGCCTACGCGCCAACAAGTTCCGGCAACGCTTCACGATAGCCGGGGTAGCGCGGACTCCAGCCCACTGCCCGCAGACGCGCGTTGCTGATGCGTTTGCTCGTCCACCCGCGTTTGCGGTTCAGGTCCGCCGGCCCTTCAGGCGGCAGCGGACGATTCAAAAAATCCGCGATCCATCCGTAAATCTCGCGCTGCGTCGTCGGCGTGTCGTCGCACACATTGTAAATGCCAGCCGCCGCTTCGTTCTGCGCCAACTGGAGCAGCGCCCACGCGCCATCATCCCGGTGGATTTGGTTGATCCAGCGATTGCCTCCCGCCTCAAGCACGGCCGAGCCATCGAGAAATTTTTTTAGTAACACCGAGCGGCCAGGACCGTAAATTCCAGCCAACCTCGCCACGATGCCGCCGCCATCAAGCGCGATCTTTTCCGCTTCGAGCAACACCCTCCCGGTCTCGCGATCCGGCTCGACGGGAGAATCCTCGCTGACCCAACCCCCATCGACTTGCGAGTAAACCGAAGTGCTACCGGTAAAAATCAGACGCCTCGGAGAAAATGCGTCCCTTAGATGCTCCAAGCCATCCCGGTAAACCGCACGATAGGCATCCGCCCCCCCGCGCCCCGAGCTGGCACAGTGCACCACCACATCCGGGCTCTCCCATCCGGCAGGCGCAGTAATGGGCTTCGAAATATCAACGACGGCGACAGGAAACGGCCGCTCTGCAAGTCTGGCAGCGGATTCCGCTGTCGCGCAAAGCCCGAGCACGCGCCATCTCGCCTCTAAAAAGAAACCGGCTGTGGCTTCCCCAAGGAAACCGCAGCCGGCGATAACAACTTGCCCTCTGTCCAATGTCAGGACACAGGGTTGAAATTAAATCGGATTTTCAACTTGGCGCGCTTGGCGTTGTTTTTCGCTTTGCGGCGCGTGCGCTGAACGGGCGTTTCAAAAGCGCGCAAACGACGCACTTCATCCATCAAGCCCTCCGCATCGATCTTCCCTTTCAAACGCTTCAGGGCTCTATCGATGGGCTCGCCTTTTCGAACGATTATTTCCGGCATAAATTCACCTACTTTCTAAAAAATTGGACGGGCAGGGTATGCAACAGGCTCCGAAGCGTCAAGCGGTCGTTTTTTTTAATCGTTCCTTGCCCGACACCGCTCCCTGCCATCAGACTCCCCACTTTTTATGAGCCGTCACGACAACCGCCAAGCACACGAAATCCGACCCGTCACCCTTGAAAAAGGCATCGCCCCCCACGCCCAGGGCTCCGTCCTTGTTTCCTTCGGCAATACCAAGGTCATCTGCGCCGCCACGATCGAAGAGAGCGTGCCGCGTTGGATGAAAGAACAAAACAAAACCGGCGGCTGGATCACGGCCGAATACTCCATGCTCCCTTACTCGACCCTCACCCGCAAACAACGCGACTCCTCGCGCGGACGCGTGGACGGACGCGGCACCGAGATTCAACGCCTCATCGGTCGATCCCTCCGCGCGGTCGTAGATCTGGAAAAACTCGGCCAGCGCACACTTTGGGTGGATTGCGATGTCTTGCAGGCAGATGGTGGCACGCGCACAGCCGCGATCACCGGCGCATCGGTAGCCGTCGAGCTCGCCGGTCAATGGCTTGTGCAACAAGGAAAAATCAAGGAACTCCCCGTTAAAAACCGAGTCGCCGCCGTGAGCGTGGGCATCGTGAACGGCGAAGTCCTCGTCGATCTCGACTACATCGAAGACCGCGACGCCTGCGTCGATATGAATGTCGTCATGACCGATAAACTCGATTTCGTGGAACTCCAAGGCAGCGGCGAAGAAAATGTATTCAGCCCAGCCCAATTGGAACAAATGGTAGCCGCCGCCCGAGGAGGCATCACCCGCCTGCTCGAAATCCAAAAAACCGCGACAACCTGAACCAGTAGTCCGCTGACGAAGCACGCTTTCTCAATAGACTGCATGGCGCTTATTTCCTTCACAATGGAGCGAAAGCACCGTGTCTTGCGGAGTCTCCGGGGACTTGTCTCGCATGGATAAACTTCAAAAAGCGCTCAAAGCCACATTCGGTTATGATGATTTTCGCCCTCTCCAGCGCGAGATCATGGAGGCGAACTTGGCCGGGCGGGATACCTTTGCGCTGTTGCCCACGGGCGGTGGCAAGTCGCTTTGCTTTCAGTTGCCGGCTTTGCTGCGGGAGGGGTTGACGCTTGTTGTGTCGCCTTTGATCGCTCTCATGAAAGATCAGGTGAACCAGCTGGAGGCGGCGGGTGTGGAGGCGACATTTTTGAATTCCTCGCTCGGCGTTAAGGAAACCAAATCGCGCCTGGCAGGTCTGCACCAAGGCCGCTACCGGCTTCTCTACGCCGCGCCGGAGCGCCTCATGCTCGACCATTGGCAGGAAAACCTCCGCGCTTGGAATGTCAGCGCGATCGCGATCGACGAGGCCCACTGCATTTCCGAGTGGGGACATGATTTCCGTCCCGAGTATCGCCAGATCGCGAAGCTGCGCGAGTGGCTCCCCGACATTCCTCTCATGGCGCTCACGGCGACCGCCACCGAACGCGTGAGGAAGGATATCATCAAGCATCTCCGCCTCCGCGAGCCGGAGGTCTTTGTGGCGAGCTTCAATCGCCCCAACCTCTCCTATCGCGTCATTCCGAAGGAGCAGCCGACGAAGCAGATTCTGGACTTCATCAAATCGCGGCCGATGGATAGCGGCATCGTCTATTGCGCTACGCGCGCCTCGGCGGATCGTCTCGCAGAAAGCCTCTCGGAGCGTGGATTCGCCGCCGTGCCGTATCATGCGGGCCTCACAAACAACGAACGGGCGCAAAATCAGGAACTCTTCATTCGCGACGAGACGCGCATTGTTTGTGCCACCATCGCCTTCGGCATGGGCATCAACAAACCCAATGTGCGCTGGGTCATTCACCATGACCTCCCGAAAAATATCGAAGGCTATTACCAGGAAACAGGCCGAGCCGGCCGCGATGGACTGCCCGGTGATTGCCTCCTGCTCTTCAGCGCGGGCGATGCCGCGAAGCAGACGCATTTCATCGATGAGATGACTGATGCGCACGAGCAGCAGATCGCCCGCGAGCAACTGCGGCTCATGATTGGCTACGCGGACTGCCCGACCTGTCGGCGCCGAGAGTTGCTGCACTATTTCGCCGATCCTTACACCGAACCGAATTGCGCCTCGTGCGACAACTGCCTCCAGCCACGCGAGAGCTACAACGCCACCACCCACGCCCAGAAGCTGCTCTCCTGCGTTTACCGCGTGCGGCAAGGCGGGCGCTTCGGAGTCGGCATGAACCACCTCATCGAAATTCTCACCGGCTCCACGAATGAAAAAATTCAACGCTGGGGTCATGACCAGCTCAGCACCTACGGCATCGGTAAAGATCTCGCACGCCCGCAGTGGAGCGCCATCGGCCGCGACCTCCTACGGCTCGGCTTTCTCGCGCAGGATGCGGGACAATTTCCCACCATCGCCCTCACCGACCTTGGCCTCGAAGCCTTGAAATCCCGCCGCGTCATCATGCTCTCAAAACCGGTGGAGCTGAAAAAAATCAGCGTCCCCCGCACCGGCGAGATCGAGTGCGACGAGACACTGTTCGACCGCCTACGCAAACTCCGCAAACGCCTCGCCGACGAGCGCAGCGTGCCAGCCTATGTGATTTTCGGCGACAACACCCTCCGCCAAATGGCCCGCGAATACCCCACAAACACAGACGCCCTGCGCATGATCGGCGGCATGGGCGAAAAGAAACTCGCCGAGTTCGGCAACATCTTCACAAACGAAGTCGCCGCCTACCTGCAAACCTATCCGAAAGTGGACTTCGGCGGACGCGGCGAGTAGCGCGAACTGAAAGCCTGATCCATCTAAGAGCCAGCCTGCTTCTGTTCGCAGTGTTTTAACGCGCGGCTTACCAACCCGCCGCAGTTCGTGCAGGCGATGACCTCGTTTTCAAAGTGACAAATGGACTGCCGGAAAGGTCGTCATGATAAAGACCGATGCGCGCTCCGCAGCCTTGGAAATCAACTGAGCGCCATGGCAGCGAGGAGGCGGCCGGTTTGGCGTTCTTCTTT
This sequence comes from Terrimicrobiaceae bacterium, assembly GCA_044342325.1. Taxonomy (GTDB): domain Bacteria; phylum Verrucomicrobiota; class Verrucomicrobiia; order Chthoniobacterales; family Terrimicrobiaceae; genus UBA967. Next base: position 27,297 of record JBIIPZ010000029.1, on the reverse strand, counting down.
TCGGTAGGAGTAATATTTTTCGAGATTGGATCCGGTGCAACTCATACAGTCGTGAATTTCACGGACTCCTGCTTCGGCGGCCTGGCTGCGGATGTCGGCAGCGAAGTCCACCTCGTAATTCGGCGGGCGGATGCATGGGGAGATTTGCACGATGAGATCTTGCGGATCGGCTCCGGTGGCCGTGCAGACGGCGGCGATGGTTTTTGGAACGATGCCGAACTCCGTTCCCTTGCGCCCAGAATGGGAAAGTCCGATGCCTCGACCGTGGCGGTCGGCGACATAGACTGCGGCGCAGTCCGCCACATAGATTCCGAGGCAGAGATTGCGCTCTGTGGTTACGAGAGCATCGCAGTCGGGAACCGGAAAGGTATCGGCGCTGGAAATGCGCACGACATTCGCGCTGTGGACTTGGCTGGCCTTCGCAAGACGCATGTCCGAAAAACCCACCCAATCCAACGCCTCGCGCTGAATGCCAGCGAGGCGCTGCAACGCCGTTTCGCGGTCGGTTTTGACATCCAACCCCGGCACGCGCTTCAAAAAAACAGCCCGGACTGCGGGGAGCGCATCCAAGGCGGGAAAAGTTTCGAAAGGAACCTTAGCCGGGCTCTTCATATCGGCCTTTCCTCTGCGCTCTCTGTGTCCCCTGTGATCAATTTCATAGCGCCTGCCTCCTCGCGTCTCGCCCGGAAAAAATCACGCAGCAGCCCGGCGCATTCGTCAGCGAGAATGCCGGAGGTAATAATGCATCGGTGGTTGAGTTGTGGCATTTGGAGAATATTCATCAGCCCCCCAGCGCCGCCTCCTCGTGGGTCGGGACAGCCGAATATGACGCGGCGGAGTCTTGTGTGGACGATGGCTCCGGCGCACATGGGGCAAGGTTCCTTGGTTACATAGAGATCGCAATCATTGAGACGCCAGTCCTCCACTGCCGCCTCGGCTTGAGTGATGGCCAGCATTTCCGCATGCGCGGTGGCATCCTTGAGCATCTCGACTTGGTTCCAGGCCCGGGCAATGATTTCCCCTTCCCTGACAATGATCGCGCCGCATGGCACCTCGTCGGCGGCGTAGGCACGGCGGGCCTGCCGCAGCGCCTCGCGCATGAAGTATTCGTCGCTGGCAAATTCCATAGCAGCAAGGTATGTCATTTCCATGGCTCCGCGCAAAACCATCGTTGCTCCGTCCCTTTTAGCCTGTGACTTCAGCCGCCTCGGTGCGGAGGTGGAACGCATCACCCAGGCCGGCGCGGATTGGATTCATTGCGATGTGATGGATGGCCATTTTGTGGACAACATTTCCTTCGGTCCGGCCTTTGTGGAAGCGGCCTCGCGCCACACGCGCCTGCCGCTCGATGTGCACTTGATGATCGAAAATCCCTACCACTATCTTCCGCGTTTTCTGCCTCTCGCGAGTTCGATCACCTCGCATGTCGAGGCCAAGCATGATGTCTCAAAAACTCTCGCCGCCGTGCGTGATGCCGGGCTTCTGGCCGGACTGGCCGTTAGTCCTCAGACGCCTGTGGATCTGGTGCAGCCGTTTCTCGGTCAGTTTGATATTCTTTTGATCATGACCGTGAACCCCGGTTTTGGCGGTCAACCATTCCTGACCTCGATGCTAGACAAGGTCGCCGAAGCAGCGGCTTGGCGCGAGGCGGGGCTTTTTGATTTCCACATCGAGGTCGATGGCGGCATCAATGTCAAAACGGCGGCCGAAGCCGTTCGTAGCGGAGCCAACTTGCTCGTCGCAGGAACATCGGTGTTCCGCGCGCAGGACGCTGCCGAGGAAATCCGGCTGCTGAGAAATGTCTGAGGCTTCTGCTCAAAAAAACCGCCGAGCCGCGCTGAGACTCGCGCTGGCGCTCATCGTCCTGTTGGGCGGAGGAATTTTTGTGATCGCCGGCATGGAGTCTGCCAACAAAACCGATGCGACTTGGTTTGGAAAAAGCCTGGAGCCGCTGCGGGCTGCTTACCCCTTTGAGCTCACCGATCAGAATGGGAACGCCTTCCGCTTGGAGGATCAGCGTGGGAGTTTGGTTTTGCTGAATTTTGGTTTCACTTGCTGCCCGAACATTTGTCCGGCCTCGCTGGCAAACCTCGCCGCCGCCCGCCGTGCGCTGCCCGAGGAGGCGAGGGATCGGGTGCGCGTCGTTTTTGTAAGCGTGGATGAGCGGGACGACATTTCAGACCTCAAAAAATACATGCCGATGTTCGATGAAAAATTCACCGGTCTCACAGGCTCGCCTGAAGCAATCGGCAACGCCGCGCGGGCCTACGGTGCGTTTTATCGCAAGGATCCCAAAGGACCGCAGGGCGAGGAGGATTATTTGATCGACCACTCGACCAGCACATATCTAATTGATCCTAAGGGAAATTTGCGTCTGGTTTATAAAATGGACCAACTTGCGAATGCGGAAGCCATGGCGGGGGATATTCGCCGCGTGTTGGGTTTGCCGCAGGGGAAGGATTGACCACAGAGGACACAGAGTTCACAGAGGAGGAAATGCAGAGAACGATTCCTTTACAAATTCTCTTGGATACGGGGGGTGCATGGAAATCTTGGCTCTCATCCAGCGTGGGAATTTGTTGTGCGATGGCTCTCTCCGCTTGTGGTCCGGCGGCGGATTCCACCGTCGATACGACACCGCTGACCGGTCGGGATATTTACCTGACGCGTTGCACGGCATGCCATCAGGTCGATGGCTCGGGAATTCCTGGAAATTGCCCGCCTTTTCAGGGGTCGCCGCGTCTTGCCGGGCCATCTGAGGAATTGATTCGGCTCCTATTGCTCGGCCAGCGTGGGCCATTGGAGCGCGATGGAAAAATCTACAAGGGCATCATGCCTTCCTGGCGTGCGGATTTGAGCGATGAGCAAACGGCCGAGGTTTTGAATTATATTTTAGCCACTTGGAGTCCGCAGTCTACCAAGGTCTCTGCGGAGGATGTAGCTAAACAGCGCGCGGAAACGACCAATTCCAAATTGCTTCCGGTAGCGCAATAAAAAACCCCTTCCGGCATAACCGGAAGGGGTTTTCGTTGAGTTTTAAGCGAATTTAGAATGCGAAGGCCACTTTTCCGCCGCCCCAGAAGGTGTTGGGCTCGGTGATTCCATAGAGGTCTTCGAAGGCATAGCTATAAGCGACATAACCGGAAACGGTGATGATGTCGTTAACTTTCCAAGGAAGGGCCACGCCGAATTCAAGGCTGTTGGCACCATCGAATTGCTGAAGATCTCCATCCAGGTTATAGCCGAAGTTCAAACCGAAGGCCGCCCATGGATCAACAGAGAGGACATCTTTGATCACAGGAATGCTGCCGTTAACACGAATGTCGAGGTAGCTGCTAGCCGTGTTGACCACGCCGTTTGCAAGACCGGTGTCGTTGTCGGGACCCAGATTGAAGAAGTAGGTCACTGCTGGAGTGAGTGTCATGAAACCGAGGTCGATTGCATAAGCGACTTTGGCGTTCAGCTCATTTGCGAAGTCCTGACCACCAGGAGGATAGACATAGTAAAATGTGTATCCGAGACCAACCGAGAGGTCTCCGAAGCTGTGGAGATAATTGAGATAGGCGTCGAATTCACGATAGCTGGCTTTGCTCAAGCCGAAAGCTTGCCATCCACCTACGGTGAGGGTGTCGTTATCGGAGATATTCCATGTGAAGTTGGCGTCTGTCCACCAGAGGCTGTTGCCGTATCCGCCATTGGTGCGAAGCGTGTTCACACCACGGAACATGTAGAGGCTGTCATAGCCGGTGCTAAGAGCGGCGTTATACCAGGAGGATTCTTCCTCTTCGATCACGACGGTCTCTTTGAAGGTTTTGCCGGTTCCCGCGAAGAGCGGCGTGGCGGCAAAGGCCACCAGGCTCGTGAGAGCAACAATCGATTTATTCAGTTTCATTTTTGTTTAGTTGTTTGTTGTTTGTTTCTTTTCGCGGGAGTCGCCTTGTGGCTGTCCCGAGATAACCTGCCTGATACGGTGGTTGTAACCTAACAAGCACTATCTGTGCCATGTCGTATCTCATTGAAATAACTGGTCAAATCTTTTTTTCAAAAAAAAATTGAACGGAAATGATCACATGGCTGTCGCAATTTGACCTCCTTGTCTCCAAGGCAGGCAGAATCACTCCGCGACGATGTGGATATCCTCTGGCTGGATACTGGCGAAGACCTGATCTCCTTCATGGAAATCTGTTCCGGCGTTGCCGTCGTTGGCAAGGATGGCACCGAATTGGAGATTTCCCTGAATGCTGAGGGTAATTTCATTCATAGCGCCTTTGAAAATTTCCATCGCGACTTCGCAGGGGAAGGAATTGATGTCTCCGGGATCGATGCGGTGGAGGCGGATTTTTTCTGGTCGGAGTGAGAGGAGGAGTTTCGAGATGGGGTGCGATTCCTGTCGGCGGACGAGCAATTCAAGGCCTCCTTGCAGGCGGCATCGCAGCATTCCAGGGTCGGAGTTGAGGATTTCGGCCTCGACGATATTTGAATCGCCGATAAAGGAAGCGACAAAGCGCGTGGCGGGTTTGTAGTAAATCTCGTTCACTGTCCCGATCTGCTCGACGCGACCGGCGTTGATCACGGCCACGCGGTCGCTCATGGTGAGGGCTTCCTCTTGGTCGTGGGTCACATAAATGAAAGTGATGCCGAGTTTTTTCTGAAGCTGTTTTAGTTCCAGGCGCATCTGGGTTCGCAGCTTGGCGTCGAGGGCGCTGAGCGGTTCGTCGAGAAGGAGGACCTTGGGTTCGCAAATGATCGCGCGGGCCAAGGCGACGCGTTGGCGCTGGCCGCCGGATAGCTGCGCAGGCTTGCGGCCCACGAAATCGCCCAGCGCAGTCATCTGCACAACACGCTCTACGCGGCGTGTGATCTCCGCCGGGGCGATGCGTTTCATGCGAAGCCCGAAGGCTATGTTTTCGTAAATCGTGAGGTGCGGGAAGAGGGCGTAATTCTGAAAAACCTGATTCACATTGCGCCGGTAGGGTGGATCGAATGTCACATCCTTGCCGTCGATGAAAATTCGGCCCGAGCTTGGCGTGTCGAATCCGCTGATGAGTCTCAGGCAGGTCGTTTTGCCACATCCTGAGGGACCGAGAAATGTCATGAACTCGCCGGCCTTGATTGAAAAACTCGCGTCCTTCAGGGCTTCGTGTATTCCAAAGCGCTTGGTGACTTGGCGAAGTTCAACCATCGGAGTCTTAGAAAAAATCAATCGCCGCTGGCGGCGGTGCCTCGATGGCGGGTTGCTCCATGGGGGCGCTTTGAGACTTCACGGGCTCCGCGCGTCGGATTTCGACTTCGCCCGGCAGTATTGCGGCTGGGGCGGCGGACTCTGAAGCAGGCGGAGGCGTGTTGACTGGAACCGCCTTGGCCACGGGGATGTCCTCGTCGTTTTCAGATTCCGCGCCGGGACGGACCGAGCGGTAGATGTCATTGAAGCCGACCAATGGCGGAGATGTCACGGCAACGGGTCGGATTTTTGTGAGATCGATGGCAGTAGCCGCGCGCGGCCAGTCGGCTTCGTCGAATTCCCTGGCATAGGTGCGGACTCCGCCGCCGTGGATGTCGCAGGGGATCGTGGGAGCTTGTTTTTCGGTGGCGAGTTCCTTATAGGTGTTCGAGTCAGGGGGGCGTTCGCCTGTGACCGTGTCGGCTGGTTTCGCCGAGCATCGCGGTGTGGCGAGGAGTCCCGAAGAGCGGCAGATTTCGACTTCCTTCAGACCAGAAGGGCGCTCGACCTCGCGTGGCGGGTAGCTCTTGGCGGCGGCGTTCATGATCTGGCTCCAGATCGGCAGGGCGAGATCCTTGCCAAAGGCTCCGCGGTAGATTTTCGTGGGTTTGTCAAAGCCGACCCAAACGCCGCAGGTCACGGTATTCGTGTAGCCGAGGAAATAGGTATCGGTGAATCCATACGCTGTGCCGGATTTTCCAGCGACCGGGAAGTTGCCAAGACCGAATTGTTTTCGTCCGAGCGAACCGACTCCGCGCTCCATGAAATCGGACATCACAGAATGTGTCTCGTAGGCGGCGGCGGGTGAGATCGTGCGGTAGCGCTTGCGGGGGGCCTTGAAAATGATCTCTCCCTCGGGTTCGCGGATCGACTGGATGATGTAGAGGTCGGCGGGTCGTTGACCCACATTAGGAAAAACGGTGTAGCCGAGCACGAGTTCGTCGAGGCTGAGTTCGCTGCTGCCGAGAAAGGCGTTCGAATAATCGCGCAACGGCGAGCTGATGCCTGAAGCGGCGGCGGTTTTTTTCACCGCATCGAGACCGACTTGCATTCCGAGACGCACCGTAGCGGCGTTCTTGCCCTTCACCAGCGCATCGCGCGTGGTCATGGGGCCTTCGTATTCGTTGTCTTCGATCTCAACGCCCCACTCGCCGAGGAGACCGGTCTCGCCGCCGACCATTACATAGCGATTGTCGATACAGGCGTCCTGCACGATCTCGCCTGGAAAGATGCCGGATTCGTAAGCGGATGCGAAAACAAAGGGCGTGAATGCCGTGCCGGCAGGGCGTTTTCCTTGAAGGGCGCGGTTGTATTCGCTGTGTTTGAAATCCCGCCCACCAGTGAGTGCGAGAATCCCGCCCGCTGTGTTCTCCACAACCAGAGCGGCGCCTTGCAGGTATTTCGGCTCCGGCATCTTGACGGACATGTTGCCACGATTGATCGCATCTTCGATTTTCTTGGTGGCCGCTCGGTATTGCTCGAATGTCGGGTGGCTGTAGCCCGGCTGTTGCTCGATTTTTAATAAAACCTCGCGCGTGGCGCGATCAGCCGCCTGCTGCAAATCGGAATCCAAGGTCGTGTCGATGCGGTAGCCACCATTCATAGCCCGCTCGAAGCCGAGCGCCTTGATAACCTGCTGGCGGATCAACTCGATGGCGTAGCTGACCTTGAAAGGATTCGTCCGCTGGACGGTTCCCAGCGGAGATGCCAATTCCTCTTCGTATTGCTTGCGCGTGATGAATCCCAGCTCCCGCATGCGCCCGAGGACGAAATTCCGCGATTCGGTGGAGTCGTTGGGGTTGTTAAATGGCGAGAGCGCCTGGGGGCTCTTGAGGAGTCCCGCCAGATTGGCGCACTGGCCGATCGTCATGTCGGCGGCATTTTTTCCGAAATACCCCTGCGAGGCCGCTTCCGCACCATAGAAGCCGCTGCCGAAATAGACGCGGTTCAGGTAGTGCTCCATGATCTCCTTCTTGCTGAAATTTTTTTCGATGCGCCAAGCGAGATAGAGTTCCACCAGCTTACGCTCGTAGGTGCGCTCGCGAAGCTCGAAGGAATTTCGGGCGAGCTGCTGGGTTACCGTGCTGGCACCCTGAGCGATGCGGCCCTTGCGCCAGTTCGTTATGGCCGCGCGGAAGATGCCCATGTAGTCCACGCCGTCGTGATCATAGAAACGGTTGTCTTCAGCGGCGATCACGGCCTTAACCAACATCGGCGGCAGGCGATCGTAGGGAACAGGTTGGCGGTTTTGGATGAAAAGCTTCCCGAACTCGCGCCCCTTGCGGTCATACAAAATCGATGCCGCTTCCATTTGACTCACCTGCTTGAGGTCGAATTCCTCAGCGCGCGCGTCGTATTTCTGCGTCAATACACCGAAGCTGATCCACGCGGCCAAAATGCCCACGCCGAAGACCGCCAGCGGCACCCACACGATTTTGCGGGCGTAGAATGGTTTTTCGGAAGCCCGGGAGTCCTTTTCCCAACTGTAATATTCCTTGCTTATGGGCGCGAATCTTCCACTTCGCCGGACAGAGATCAAGAACGCTGATGCGGCGGCCTACTCGAGCGACTTCAGGAAACGCAGAAAAAATTCCGCACCGGCTTCAAGATCGGCGACGCGTATGAACTCATCCGCCGTGTGCGCTTGCGCAATCGAGCCTGGGCCGATCGCCACGGAGGGGTATCCCTGCGAGGCAAACACGGCGGCATCGCAAAACCAAGGCGCGCCCACGAGCTTGGAGCCCAATGATTGAAGGCGAGCAATCACCGGATGCGCGGGGTCGGTGTAGAGCGGTTCCGAACGCTTCAGGTCGATTTCGATATTCGTCACACGCTGGCGCAAAAGATCCATGATGAACTCCGGATTTACCCCAGGGATGATGCGGATATCCACTGAAGCCTCGCAAAAATCGGGGACGATATTCACCTTCGACCCGCCTCGGATTGTTCCGACGCTGAGCGTTGAAGTCCCAAGCACCGAATCCGAAGTCGCCGCCAATCTCGGGATTCCCTCGCTCCGCAGACACTCGACGGCCTGCATCATTTGATAAATCGCATTTTCTCCCGCTTCCGGTTGGGACGCGTGAACAGCCCGGCCGTGCGTGCGAAGTTGGAGCCAACAGGAGCCCTTGTGCGTGTGGACGACATTCAGCGATGTCGGCTCGCCGGCCATCACAAAATCAAACTTCTCCTCCGCCGCCAGAGCCTTCGCTCCGAACTGCCCCGCCTCCTCCCCCACAAGCCCGGCGAACCAAATTTCGTAAGGTGAGTCGGCCAGAGTTTCGCGAGCCTCGCGCAGCGCCCAGAGCATCGCGGCGGCCGTGCCTTTTGTATCGGAAGCCCCACGCCCGAGGAGCCGTCCGTCATGAACCTCGCCGCTGAAGGGATCGATCGTCATGCCAGCCACACTCACTGTGTCGAGATGCGGCGCCAGAAGAATCCGGCGACCCTCAGCGCGGCGACTTGGAAAGCGTCCCACCACATTCGGCCTGCCCGGCAAAACCTCGCGTAGAGAAACCTCAGCGCCACAGCCCCGCAAAAAATCCGCCACCCACGAAGCACAAGCCGCCTCGCCGGTTTGATCCGTGCCGGGATCGCCCCCATCCGGATTCACACTCGGAATGCGAATGAGCGCCGAGGCGATGTCGATGGCGTCTTTCATTTGTTCATATACCACTCCACGAACTTCGGAATGCCCTCGCGGATTTTCGTCTGGGGGTTGTAGCCCAGCAGCTCGCGGGCTTTCGTGATATCCGCCGCCGTGAGCGGCATGTCGCCTTGCTGCTCGGGAAGGCGTTCGATGATGGCTTTTTTACCCAGCGCGCTTTCAATTGCAGAGATCAGCTCCGAGAGAGTCGTGGTCTGGTTTTCTCCGAGATTGAAAATATCGAAATGAGGCCCCTCGTAGCGCAGCGCGCCCGTCACACCCTGCACGATGTCGTCGATGTAAGTGTAATCGCGCCGCGTGGAGCCATCGCCGAACTGCGGGATCGAGCGTCCATGGTGAATCGCATCGGTGAATTTATGAATGGCCAAATCCGGTCGCTGCCCCGGGCCGTAGACGGTGAAGAAGCGCAGGCACACGACCCGCATTTTGTAGAGGTGCGCGTAGTTTCCACAGATGTGTTCGCCAGCGATCTTGGTCGCCGCGTAGGGGCTCAGCGTTTGAGGCAAGGCAAGATTTTCGTTGAAGGGCACGACCTTCGAAAGCCCGTAAACCGAGGAGCTGGACGCAAACACAAACCGGCCCACGCCTTGTTCCCGCGCCGCCTCCAGCAGGTTGTGCGTGCCCGTGATGTTGGTGTCGATGTAAAGCTGGGGATTCTTGAGCGAGGGTCGCACCCCGGCGCGCGCAGCTAGGTGGATGATGGTGTCAAAACGCCCGTCCGCAAAAACCCGCCGCACAAAATCACGATCCCTTATGTCACCCTCACGAGTTGAAACTCCACTTCCAAGCGAGGCGATATTCGCCCGCTTGATGGCCGGATCATAGAAATCATTAAAATCATCGATCACCACCACCTCGTGACCCTCGGACAAGAGACGCCTGCACACATGCGAACCAATGAATCCGGCGCCGCCGGTCACCAATACTTTCATAGCCCGAATGTAGTTTCTGCCTGCTTCCAGCAGCAAGAGCATTCCCCTCGAAATTCGGGCTTGCATCCCGTTCCAAATCCTCTATGATCTTCAATCCTCGCTCGGGTGGTGAAATGGCAGACACGTGCGTTTGAGGGGCGCATGCCGCAAGGCATGGGGGTTCGAGTCCCCCCCCGAGCAGTTTTCCCCCTTCCCTTACAAATCTCGTGCAATTCGGAAGCCTATCACTGTATAGCGGCTGTCCGGGCTGCGGCTGACTCGGTAAGCGACGGTGCCGTGTCCATCGAGCTGCATCCAGCTTCCTCCACGAATTCTGCAGGCGGAGCCGGTATCATCCTTGTCCCAGCACCATTCCCAGACATTGCCGCTCATGTCGTGAATTCCAAGTTCATTGGGTTGCTTTTGCCCCACGGGGTGCGCTCCGCCATTCGAGTTTTTTTCATGCCATGCAACCTTGTCGGCATTGTCGCTTCCACTGAATTGGTATCCCTGGCTTAGCGGCCCCCCGCGCGCGGCCCATTCCCACTCCATCTCGGTTGGAAGGCGGTAGCCGTCAGCCGCCGCATTCATTTCAACCAGCGTTGATCCATCGGGGCCGTATTCGCCATTTTGGTAGATTTTTCCGTTGATGCTGTAGATCGGTTTGAGCCCTTCCATTGTGCTTTTGGCGTTGCACCACTTGACGGCATCATACCAGCTCACTTGGGTGATCGGGTGGCGGCTGCCGTTACCTTCCCCAGCCTCTAATTTGAAACCGTGTGCCATTGCCCAGATCCTGACCCGCTCCCACTCGAGTTGCGTGACCGGATATTTCCCGATCCTGAAGGGTTTTACTTTCTGTCCTGAGAATTCCGAGTCCTGTGGCAGGACGCCGCCGCCGACCTGCGCCATGGCAGTGAGATCGAATGGGCCGCCGGACCCTTCGCCGAATGCCAGAAGAACCCGGCGGCGCTCACCGAGTTTTTCGACTCCTAATGCCTTCAAATCCTCATCAGTAATCGTGTCGATGATCTCATCGGTGACGCCCTGCTTTTCAAAAAGCGGAATCAAGCTATCGAGATGCTCTCGTTCAAGGATCAAGTGAATGTTCGTTGTCATGCTGGAGCAAGGTTCCAGCAAAAAAACGGAACGGGAGGGGGGAGATGTCCCTATATCATGATGAGACCGCGAAACTGGGTTTCGCTTGGCAAAATCAATCCCCACTTCCGCGCCCTTCTACAAAGGAAGTTTCAAACCTGCGTGCTTTGCCAAAGTGCGCTGGCGTCCATCGAAAGTCAGAAACTCCTTCGCTCCGAGGTGAACGGCAGTCGCGACATGCAGGATGTCCAAACTCCGGTGCCCGCCTTGCGCTGTGCGATTTTTCGAGTAAACGCCTGCGAGCCGCAAGACGGCATCCGAATCATAAGGCACGAGCTTATTGAGGCCCGATGCGATATCCGTCTCCCAGTCCTCGATCATTTGGTCCGCCTCCCGACGCGAGTATCCCTTTTTGCGATCCGACGAGTGGAGCCAAACTTGCAGCTCGATTGCTTGGAGAAATTCAAATTCCAAAAGGCGGGTGAAATACAGGGGCTCGGTCATGGCCTCCCTGTAGGCGAGCGCTGCCGGTGTATGGATTTGCTTCCTGTAGACTGAGCAGAGGAAACTTGTATCCGGATAGGCAATCATGGCTCGCCCGTTTCAAAAGCCCGCATCTCGTCCACCTCGGCCTGAGTGAATACTCGGTCTCCCCAGATGCGCTTCAAGCGGGCTCTGTAATCCGGATGCGGCGGCAATTTTGCTGCCGGGGCCTCCGTGGCGCGCGAGATTTTCGCCACCGCCTTCGAGTGCTTCGTGATCAGAATTTCCTCCCCTCCAGCCAGCCAGGCTTCGAGTTTCGGAAAATCATAGCGCAAGTCGCGCATGGTCGCCGTCTTCATGGCATCACAATATTGTGATATTTTGGCCGGTCAAGTTTGTCGGGCTTGGAATTCTATCTGGATTCGGCTACGGATTCTGTTAGCCAGTTGCCAGCCGTTTATGAAATCCACTCTGCCCACTTGTATAGAAATTTGCGCTGGCGCTGGCGGACAAGCCTTGGGATTGGAGTGGGCGGGGTTTCAGTGTTTGGCACATGTGGAAATTGATAGCCACGCCTGCCAAACCTTAAGAACAAACCGCCCAAATTGGAGGGTTTTTGAAAAGGATGTGCGTGATTTTTGTGCCAAGGAATACCGCGGAATCGATCTTTTGGCCGGCGGTGTTCCATGTCCGCCATTTTCTAAAGCCGGCAAGCAACTCGGGGGTTCCGATGAGCGTGATCTTTTTCCAGAGGCACTTCGAATCGTCGAAGAATGTCAGCCCAAGGCTGTCATGCTTGAAAATGTCAGGGGGTTTTTGGACGCCATTTTTGAGGATTATCGGTTCAAACTTAAAAACCAACTGGCAGACTTGGGTTATGTCGCCAACTGGCTCCTTTTGAATGCCTCGGACTATGGAGTTCCCCAGCTCCGACCACGCGTGGTAGTTGTCGCGCTTCGCAAGGATTTCGTTCGTGGTTTCTATCCTCCAATGCCTCTCTTGGATGGAAAGCGTCCGCCGACCGTGGGAGAAGCTCTGGTGGATTTGATGTCCTTGGATGGCTGGGAGGGAGCCTTGGAATGGGCGCAAAAAGCCAACGAAGTTGCTCCCACACTTGTGGGCGGATCAAAAAAACATGGAGGTGCCGACTTGGGACCATCCAGAGCAAAAAAAGCATGGGCCCAACTTGGTGTGGATGGAAAATCCCTTGCCGATCGTGCCCCCCAGCGCGGATTTGTTGGGATGCCCAAACTCACCGTGCGCATGGCAGCTCGCATTCAAGGATTTCCCGATGAGTGGGAATTCTCCGGTGGAAAAACTGCGGCCTATCGTCAGATTGGCAATGCATTCCCGCCGCCAGTAGCCAAGGTCGTGGCAACAAAAATTAAAGAATCCATCCATCCTGAAAAAAATGCAAAGTGTGCTTGAGAAAGCTCGTCGCGGATTCTTTAGGGAACTTGCCGCAAGGAATCTTCTAACTTTCGACGACTACAAAGCCCAGCGCTCGGCAGTGCGCGCCGTCAGCAACGCGGATTTCAGCAATAGGGCCAGTGTTGCGATCTCTAACGCCGTTGCACAGAAAATCGGTATTCAGAAAAACCACAAAAAGCTGCCGGGCCAGTCACAAGGCGATTTATTTGAAGAGTTGGTCTGCGGTTTTCTCAAAAAGACTTTCTGCGCTTTGGAGCACTTGAGACCCGGTGTTTGGAATGTGCAACGCATCACAGCCAGGGATGACTCCGCGATCTCGCTCTTTGATCAATACCGGCATCTGGCTGACTTGGCGCGCTTCTGCTCTGAAAACAGAGAGCTGGCCTCTGCATTGGGGAATGACTATGCCATCAGTCCCGATGTTGTGATCTCACGAACCCCTGAGACGGACGACCGTATCAACGAAGCGGGCATCTTTCTGGGCGGTGAACTTGCCTCCCGGACACCGCTTCGCCAAGTGGTCAACAGCCATCCAATCCTCCATGCCTGCATTTCCTGCAAATTCACCTTCCGCAGTGACAGGGCGCAAAACGCTCGCTCGGAGGCCCTCAACCTGATTCGCAACCGCAAGGGAAGGGTGCCTCATCTTGTGATTGTAACGGCGGAGTGCCTCCCAAGTCGCTTGGCTTCGGTTGCCCTCGGCACCGGCGATATCGATTGCGTTTACCATATCGCTCTTCCCGAGTTGATCGAATCGGTGGACAAGGACGAGTTCCCCGATGCATATGAAATGCTTCAAACCATAGTGGGTGGGCGGCGACTGCGCGACCTCACCGATCTGCCACTGGACTTGGCGGTTTGAATGGAGCCATGAGATTCGCAAGCATCCTGGTGGCATTGTTTTTTTGTGTAGGTGTGATCCTCGCCGACGAGCCCGCTGCGGAGGAAATCCTCGCTGCCGCCCGCATGAATCCCATGGGCGAGGGCATCACTCTTGAAGCCCAGCTTCGGGCCGGTTCGGTGAAAGTGCCCTTTGTCATCGAAGTCGGCGCGGGCGCCGTGCGTTATGGATTTAGCGGACCGCAGCAGGATATTCTTCTGCGGCTTGGCGAGAGCGAGTCCACGCTCGAAGAGCGCCGCGACGGCACGCAAACGGCGGTTCCCATTTCAAAATTCGACGACTCCGTTCGTGGCGGACTCATTACTTACGAGGATCTCGCCCTCCGTTTTCTCTACTGGAAAAATCCCCGCCTTCTGGAATCCGAGACCGTTCGCTCGCGCGACGCTTGGAAGATCGAAATCCCCGCGCAGCGCGGCGCTTCCCAATACGGCGTCGTCCGTGTGTGGATCGATAAACAATCCGCCGCCCTCCTCCGCATCGAAGGCTATGACCCCACCGGCCGCCTCGTGAAACGCTTTGAAGTTATCTCTGCCCAGAAAATCGACGGCCAGTGGATGCTCAAACAAATGCGAGTCGAACGCATCGACCCCGAAACCCGCAAAACCACCGGCATCACCTACCTCGAAGTCCTCGGGAAGAAATAGTCGTTCCGTCCTAGGGCGGTGCAGAAAAATCAAGCGTTACACTCCGCACCGATTATAGAAGAGGATAACCCTATGAGCAAAAAGAGACCCGCAGGTGATGATCGCGCCAAAAAAACCACCGAAGTCTCGTTGGTTCGATCCTCTGCGGCGGAATACCTCACATTTGTGGCTGCCAGTGGCAAAGGTGGCGTCGAAGCCATCTACGCCGATGAAAATGTCTGGCTCTCTCAAAAAATGATGGGGCTGCTCTACGATGTGGAAACCCACACGATAAACTACCACCTCAAAAAGATCTTTGCCGACTCCGAGTTGCAGGAGGATTCAGTTATTCGAAATTTTCGAATAACTGCCGCCGACGGGAAAACCTACGACACCCAGCACTATAATCTCTCCGCCATTATTTCCGTCGGCTACAAGGTGAACTCGGAACGCGCGGTGCAGTTCCGCAAGTGGGCCACCGGCATTATCGAGTCTTTCACCATCAAGGGATTTGCAATGGATGACGAGCGTTTGAAAAACGACGGCTCCGTGCTTGGTAAAAATTACTTCGAGGAGCAGCTCCAGCGCATCCGGGAAATCCGCCTCAGTGAGCGAAAGTTTTATCAGAAGATCACCGATATTTACGCGACCGCGATTGATTACGATGTCACCGCCGCCGCCACAAAGCGCTTCTTTGCCACTGTGCAAAACAAGCTCCACTGGGCCATCCATGGACAGACAGCGGCTGAAGTCATTATCGCCCGAGCCGATGCCAGTAAAGACCGCATGGGGCTCACCACATGGAAAGACGCGCCCACAGGAAAAATCCAGAAGTTCGATGTCGTATAGGCGAAAAACTGCCTCACGGAACACGAGATGGCTCAACTGCAACGGCTCGTCTCCGCCTATCTGGATCTAGCCGAAGACATGGCACTGCGGCAGATTCCCATGAGCATGCAGGACTGGGAAACCCGCCTTAACCGCTTCATCGCCGCGACGGACCGCGAGATCCTGCAGGATGCCGGTAAGGTTAGCGCCGAAATCGCCCAAGCCCATGCGGAAAGCGAGTTTGAGAAATACCGCATCTTGCAAGACCGCCTTTTTGAATCCGACTTCGACAGAATGCTTAATGCGCCGCAAGAGGAAGGCGACCAGCCATGAGCCCGGACAAATGCACCGCCAAAAACGCAGCGCATTCATCTGTAGTCCAACTGCGAGGTGTTTGCGCTGAAGGCGAGCCCCCGCCATCGGGATTGATCTTCGCCGTCGCCGCTCTAAAGTCTCGGGCATGTTGAAAGTCATTCTCGGTTCGAAAATCCACCGCGCCATCGTTACAGATGCGGATGTGAATTACGAAGGCAGCATGGCCATTGATGAGGATTTTCTGGAGGAGGCGGGCATCACGCCTTACGAAAAAATTCTCGTGGGCAACCAGACCAATGGCAACCGCTTCGAGACCTATGCCATTCGCGCTCCGCGCGGGAGCAGAAGCATTGTGCTGAATGGCGCGGTGGCGCATTTGGGAAAGACGGGGGATCGCCTCACGATCATGACATTTGTCCAGCTCACTCCGGAGGAGATCAAATCTCACACGCCAAAGGTCATCGTTCTCAACGACGACAACAAAATCATCAACCGGCGCGGGATTTAAGATTTCTGCGGGAGCCGCAAGCAGAGCAGGAAGGTTAGCAGCAAGAGTCCGGAAGCGGCCCAAAACGGCGTTTGGGCATAGGCTGCGATATTTTTGTCTAAGTCAAAAGTGAGGAGCCAGCCGCCGAGGACTGGTCCGATCCAGCGGGCGAGGCTGCCGGCAGATTGCAGGACGCCGAGCGCGCGGCCTTGCCATTCGGCGTCCACATTGCGCGAGGCGATGCCGGAGAGCGTAGGGCTGAGCAGGCTGTTGCCGGTAGCGATTCCGGCGCAGGCAAGCAGGAGCATGGGAATGCTGGCGGTGAAGGGCATCGCAAACAGGCTGCCGGTGAGGATGGCCGCTCCGGCTGTGGCTAAGCGCGCTTCGCCGAATTTTTTCACCAAGCGACCGATGAGTCCGCCTTGGATGACGACGCCGATGACTCCCAGCATGGCGAAAACATAACCGGTCTGTGCGGTATTGAATTCATAGCGGTGGGCTACAAAAAGCGCGAAGACGGCTGTCATGATGGAAAAGCCCGCGATCAGAATAAAATAAGTCGCCACAGTCGTGAAGTAGGGACCGGTGCGGACGTGCTGCAGGATGGCCGGGAAGAGACTTTCTTTTTTGGAGCCGCGCTTTTCTTTCGGCAAGGACTCGGGAAGCACAAAAAAGATCAGCGCGGCATTCGCGAGGGCAAGTGCTCCGGCCAGGTAGAGCGGAGCGGAGTCGCCAAGCCAGGCTGCCGTCGCGCCTCCGAGTGCAGGACCGAAAACAAAACCCAGGCCGAATGCCGCTCCGATGAGGCCCATCGCCTTCGAGCGGTTTTCGGGGGAGGTGATGTCGGCGACATACGCTTGCGCAGTGCCGATGCTGCCGCCGGAGATGCCGTCGATGATCCGCCCCACGAACAGCATCGCGAGCGAGTGGCCGATGCCCATGATTGTGAAACCCAGAGCGGTTCCGAGTGTGCTAATGATGAGCACGGGCCGGCGTCCGAAGCGGTCAGATATCTGGCCAAAGACCGGAGCGGCGAAGAACTGGATGAGCGAGAAGATGCCAAAGAGCCAGCCGATCTCCCACGGGGTCGCACCGAAGCGCTCGGCGTAGAAGGGCAACACGGGAATGACGACTCCGAATCCCACCATGTTGATAAAAATTGTGAGAAAAATAATGCCGAGTGCGGCGCGGTTGGATTTTTGCATCAGGGTTTTTGGGTGTCCGTCGCGGAGGAGGATTCCATCGCCTCGCGCAGGCGTGCGACTTGTGCGGCGAGTGCCGCCGGATTTTTTGATTTTTGTTGTTCGACCTTCTGGCCGATGGCGAGGACGGTTTTTTGCATTCGGGCCATGGCCGGGAGCTTGAGGATTTTTGCCATGCCGGAGCTTGGAGTCACGAGATTGGTGTATCGAATCACAGAGGTGCCGTTTTCAAAAGGCTCGATAAGCAAGTTGCCTTCGGCGGCTTTTGTTTGAAGGGCGCGGAGGAGTGTCCAGGAGGCTTGGTAGCCTTCGCCGAGCGCTTTCATTTCATTCCGCGCCGTGTAGGCCTCGTCCGCAAGAATGGGCACCTCCACTTGGTAATCCACCTCCATCACGCCCGGAGAGATTTTTTTGGAAATTCTGGATTCGAGCACATCGGGTATGAATGTCTTGGCTTGATTGTAGTCAAAGAAAACACCCGCCACCTGCTCTGGTGTGGCTTGAATTTTTTTGTAGATGCGAACCCTCGGCCAAGGTTTGCCGGTAATATCCTGCTCGAGGACGATGAGATCACCCTTCTCCAGTTCGGCTCTTTGCTCGCGGGTCAGGTCGTCGAGCAGACCGGCGGTTGCAGTGGGCAATGCCGCGAGGCACGCCGCCAAGCTGAGAAAAAACAATCGAACCTGAGTCATGGACTTCCATCAAAAGCGGGAGCGGGCATGCAATCAAGGACGCGATGTCAAAAAATCGCTTTCGCACGCGGGGGAGCTGATGTTGAATTAAAAGACACAAGGGCAATGGCAAAGCAGCAGACGATTCTTTTGGTGGATAGGGACACCGACTTTTTGGATTGGGCGAAACACCAACTCCAAAGCAAAACCGCACGCGTTCTTACGGAGGAATCCTCCGATGCGGGCTACAAGACCTTTTGTCTTGAAGAGCCCGAACTCGTGCTCGCCGAGATGAATCTGCATCCCTTCACCGGCATGGAGCTTCTCGCGAAAATCCGCAAGCACTCGCCGAATGCCATGGTCATCCTCACAAGTGCGTTCGGCACGACCCAATCGGTAATCGAGGCGATGAAAATGGGGGCCTTTGATTTCGTGCGGAAGGAACAACTCCCCTTCAATCTGAAGGTCGTGGCCGATGCCGCACTCCTAGCAGCAGCAGAACTGCGCTCGGCAAACGCCTTCAAACCGCAGCTCACCGTCGAGCAGCACCGGGATGAAATTGTCGGCCGCTCCGAGGCCATGCAGCAGGTTTTCAAAATGGTGGGCCGCGTGGCCGGCAGCGATGCCGCTGTGATGGTCACTGGCGAGAGCGGCGCGGGCAAGGAGCTCGTTGCTTGTGCGATTCACAACTACAGCGCCCGCAGCAACCGCAGCTTCCTCGCGATCAATTGCGCCGCCATCCCGGAAAACCTCCTTGAGAGCGAACTCTTCGGTCACGAGAAAGGCGCGTTCACTGGCGCGGCGACACAGCGGGTCGGGCGCTTCGAACAATGCAACAAGGGCACGCTTTTTTTGGACGAGATCGGTGAAATGCCCCTGCAAGTGCAGAGCAAAATCCTCCGTGTTCTCCAAGAGGGAACCTTCTCCCGCGTCGGCGGCAACGAGACTCTGCATACGGATGTCCGCATCGTCTGCGCGACAAACCGCAACCTCGAAGAGGAGGTGGCCAAGCGCACCTTCCGCGAGGATCTTTTCTACCGGCTCAATGTCGTTCGAATCCACATTCCGCCGCTCCGCCAGCGCGTCGATGACATCCGTTTGCTGGCGGAATATTTCCTTCAAAAAATCGCCAATCGCACCCACACGCCCCCGCTCAAGCTTACGGAGGAGGCCGTGCGCGTGCTCGAGTCGTATCCTTGGCCCGGAAATGTGCGCGAACTCGAGAACACGCTCCAACGCGCTTCCGTGCTATCCACCGCCGACATCCTTCTGCCAAAGGACATCCCGCTTGGCGTAGCCTCGCCCGAGGCGACGAAACGCGATGACACTTCGCTCGATCTCATGCCGAAGGACCGCGCCGTGGAAGTTCTCTTCCAAGCCGCTGCCGAAGATTCGTCCCTGCCACTCCTGCCTTGGATCGAGCGGGAGTTCACCCTCCGCGCCATGCAAAAAACCGGCGACAACCAAGTCCGCGCAGCCAAGATGCTCGGCATCACCCGCGCCACGCTCCGAAAACGCCTCGACCGCAACAGCGCGGTTGAGGAAGAGGAGGAGTGAATGCATTGGGGGGCACTGATTTCAGTGGGCCGCCAACTTTGACATCCCGCGCATATACCTGTATCCATGCTTCCATGAAGACGACCATAGATCTTCCCGACGAGTTGCTACATCGCGCGAAAATCACTGCCGCCAAACGAAAAACAACAATCAAAGCCCTGGTCGTCAGTGGTCTTGAATACGCAACGCGAAACGACACTCCCAACTCTGAAGCCGAGCGCAAAGAACGCTCTGCGAGGCTACTTGATGCGCTGTCCAGCGTGTCGATCACCGAGCCAATTGGCAAATTCAATCGCGATGAGATTTACGACCGGCAGATTGGTCGGCCGGAATGAATGCATTTTTCGACACGAATATTTTTGTCTACTCGGTTTCCAAGGCGCCGAGCGATCAACGGAAGCGTGAGATTGCCATCGCATTGCTTTCGGAATCCGCAGTCCACCTCTCGTTGCAAGTGGTTCAGGAATTCATCCACACTTGTCTCAGAAAAAAGCATATTGGAAGAGACTCCGGGGCGCTTGCCCGCTCGGCGCTCCGCATGCTGGAATTTCCCTGTTTGCAACCCTCTCCGAGCATCATTTTTGCGGCTCTTGAGATTCATAACCTTCATGGGATTTCCTACTGGGACGCGGCAATCATTGCTGCCGCGCAGGAACTCGGTTGTGACACGCTCTATACCGAAGATCTCAATCATGGTCAAACCTACGGCCCTGTTCGCGTGGTGAATCCATTTCTGTAATTTGCACCGCGAATGTTGACCTGGAAACAAAGCGGGAGCGTTTGGAAACCGGAGGATTCCTTGCCACTGGCGGACCGAGGATTTCGCTATGGGATGAGCGTATTCGAAACGATCACGGTCGCGGCTGGGCGGCCATTGCTTTTGGGGGAGCATTTGGAGCGTTTGCGGCGGGCTGCCGGGACTTGCGGGCTGGATTTGCCACCACTGCCGGAGCTTGAGTTTTCGAGGCTTTGGACGGGGCTTTTGCGTTTCTATGTAACGGCGGGACCGGGTGCGCCGGGCGATGCCTTCGAGGGAAATGTCTATGCGCTTTTTGATCAAGCGGAGGTGGGATGGAATTTATCGGCATTGCGAGTGATCTCCTGCGCCGCACCGTATTTGCCGAGACCGGGAGGGTGGAAATCCGGCAACTACTGGCAAAACATCGAAGCTCTGGGGCAAGCCAAGCGCACTGCTTGCGACGAGGCGTTGCTGTTCAATCCGGCAGGCATGCTCGTCGGAGCTGCCATGGCGAATGTCTTCCTGCAAATCGATGGGAAATGGGTCACTCCGGCGCTGGAAACCGGAGCGCGAGACGGAGCTGTGCGCTCATGGGTGCTGAGCCACTTCATCGCGGACGAAGGGATTTTAGAGATCCGGGATGTGGCGCGGTGCAGCGCCGCATTCCTCACAAACAGCCGCATCGGAATTCGCTCGGTGCGGGAACTGGATGGCCGTCCTCTGCCCGATGAGGCTGCCGGCATTCAGCAGAAATACTTCGATGACATTTTCGCCGCTTGAGTCCTTTTTAAAACAGGCGGAATCGGATGCCTCGGTTGCGAAACTTCTGAAGGCCAAACAGGAGTCGATCATTCCTGAAATCGCCGAGGCCGCGCAACCGTTCGTTGCGGCGTTGCTCGTTGGAAAAATGAAGGGGCGCGTGTGGGTCGTGTGCCGCGATGTGAAAAGCCAGGAGGAATTCGCCGCCGAGCTTGCGGCATGGTGCGGACGGGTGAGGCTTTTTCCCGATTTGGAAATCCCGAATGCCGAGGCGCTGCCTGATTCAGAAACCGAGTCCGAGCGTTTAGATTTACTGCGAACGCTTGCCCGCAGCGGCGGCGATGAGGTGGTGGTGATTCATGCTGGGCAATGGGACTCCGCCACGCCAGCGCTCGGCTCGGTGAAACGCGAGATTTTCATTCTGGAGAAAGGGCAGAGCATCCCACTGGAGGAGGTGATCTCGCGCCTGGAAGCATCAGGCTATATCTCTGCGCCGCAAGTGGCGGCCCGCGGACAATATGCCCAACGGGGAGGAATTCTGGATGTCTTTTCCTGGCAGCAGCAGTGTCCGGTGAGGCTGGAGTGGTTCGATCTGGAAATCGATTCCCTCCGCGAATTCGATCTCGATACCCAAGGCTCGGTCGGGGAGGTGGCTCTAACGGAAATCTACATCGGACGCACAGACGCCTCCGAGGGGACCCTGCGCGATTATCTGGGAGCAAAGGATCGCGTCATCACGATCGAGCCGGATGAGGAGTTCGAAGGCCTCGGCATCGGAAGCGGCGGTGAGGCGACGAAGGCCGCTGCGGTGTTTTATCCCCCACCCTTCGGCGATCTCGGAGCTGGCGATCTGGTGTTGAATGAAACCAAGCGCGACCGTTTTTTTAACCAGCTCCACAGCTGGGCAGCCGACCGTTGGACGATTGCTTTCGCGTGTGTGAACGAAGGCGAGGGCGAGCGTTTTCGCGAGATGGCGTCGGACTTCGATTTCGACACTTCGAAACTGGTCTTTCTAACCTCGCGCGCGACTCGGGGATTCGTGTGCCCGCAGGCGAAGTTGGCGCTCCTTGCAGAGTCCGAGGTGCTTGGCCGCTCGGCGAGCCAGCGCGCGCACCGGGCGGCTTTGCGGCGCGAGCGGGTTCGTGCGGGCCGGGCGGTTATGGATTTTTCGGAATTCGAGGCGGGCGACCTAGTGGTGCATCTCGACCATGGAATCGGCCGCTACGAGGGACTCGAAAAATCGCCCGACGGCGAAGGCGAGGTGCTGGTGTTGGAATTCGCCAACAGCGCCCGGCTCTATGTGCCGCTGGATCAGGCCTGGCAGGTTGCGCGCTATGTGGGGCTCGGCCGCAAATATCCCGAGCTGTCCGAGCTCGGCGGCGCGCGATGGAAAAAAGCGAAGGAAAAAGCCACTCAAGGCATCTACCAATACGCCGCACGCATGCTCAAGGTGCAGGCGGAGCGCGAGACGGCGGAGGGCCACCCGTTCCCGCCGGACTCACACTGGCAGCAGGAGTTCGAGCGTTCGTTTCATTTCACTGAAACGCCGGATCAGCTCAAGGCGATCGGGGATGCCAAGACGGACATGGAGTCGACGCGCGCGATGGATCGCTTGATTTGCGGCGATGTAGGCTTTGGGAAAACTGAAGTCGCCATCCGAGCTGCCTTCAAAGCGGTGACGAGCGGCAAACAGGCGGTGATCATCGCCCCTACGACTGTTCTGGCTCAGCAGCACTGGCAGAATTTCCGTGAGCGTATGAGCGAGTATCCGGTCACGATCGAACTCCTCAGTCGCTACCGCTCCGCAGCGGAGCAGAAGAAGGTCATCAAAGCGCTCGGTGAAGGAAGTGTTGATATCGTAGTCGGAACGCACCGCGTCATTTCGCAGGATGTCATTTTCAAGGATCTCGGCCTCGTCGTTGTCGATGAGGAGCAGCGCTTTGGCGTGAAGCACAAGGATGCGCTGAAGGAAAAGTTCCGCCTCGTAGATGTGCTCACGCTCTCCGCGACTCCGATTCCGCGAACGCTCTACCTCTCGCTCATGGGCGCGAGGGACATGTCCGTGATCGAAACCCCGCCGCCGAATCGCCAACCGGTCGAAACTATCGTCTGCGGTTACGACGAGCGCGTCATCCGCGACGCCATCAATCGCGAACTCGCACGCGGCGGGCAGATTTATTTTTTGCACAACCGGGTTCAAACGATCGAACGCGTCGCGGCGAGGATTCGCGAACTCTGCGAGGGCGCCCGCGTCATCGTCGGCCATGGGCAGATGGAGGAAAAGGAACTCGAAGGCGTCATGCAGAGCTTCGTGGCCGGCAAGGCAGATATTCTGGTTTCGACGACCATCATCGAGAGCGGGTTGGATATTCCCAATGCGAACACCATTATCATAGACCGCGCCGACCGCTTCGGCCTCGCGGACCTGTATCAGCTGCGAGGACGCGTCGGGCGCTCCGGAACAAAAGCCTACGCCTACCTGCTCCTGCCACGCGAATTGATGTCCGTTGGCGCCGCTCGCAAGCGGGTTTCAGCAATCAAGCAATACTCGGAACTGGGCTCGGGTTTTAAAATCGCCATGCGCGATCTGGAGATTCGTGGTGCGGGTAATCTCCTCGGCACCGAGCAGAGCGGGCACATCATTTCCGTCGGCTTCGATCTCTACTGCAAGATGCTCCGCCGCGCAGTGGATTCCGTAAAGGGCCAGAAATCCTTCGGGGCCACCACCGCATTGCGATTTGATTTCCTGGTCACGGAGGAGGGCGAATTCATCAAGTCCGGCGGTATTCCTTCTTTTGTTCCAAACGGCTATATGGGCGAGCCGAAATTAAGGATCGAAGCCTACCGGCGCTTGGCAGAGGTTGGCACACGCGCCGAGACGGATGCCCTGCGCGTGGCATGGCGCGATCGATTCGGCCCTCTCCCAGACGCGCTAGAGAATGCCCTGCTCTGCGCGGCGATCCGCATCGAAGCCTCGCAGCGGCGTATCAGCCAGGTCGAGGTGAAGGATGAAAAGCTCATGCTCACCCGTGGCGGCAGCTATGTATTGATCGGCGGGCGGTTTCCCCGCTTGACGGTTCCCGACCCCGATTTTAAGCTTCGCGGCGTGTTGAGCTTCCTCGAAACGATGCAGAGCCGATGAGACGATTTTTCGCAATTTTTGCAACCTGCCTGGCTGCTGTCCTATCCATGCCTACCGCTCGCTGCCAACAGGCCGAGGTCATCGACGGAGTGGCTGCCATCGTGAACAATGATGTGATCACGATTTCACAAGTGCGTGAGCTCATCGGCGCCCGTGAGCGCGCCATGCGCGAGTCTTACCGTGGTCCTGACCTTGCCGACAAAGTCAAGGAAATGAGACTCGCTGCCCTCAAGGACCTCGTCGACCGCCAACTCATCTTGCAGGAGTTCCGCAAAATGCAGGAAAAGGGAGCGAACATCCCCGATTATGTCGTGGACGATCGCGTGCAGACAATCATCCGCGAGGAATTCGGCGGCGACCGAGCGGCCTTCGTCAGAACCCTACAAGCCCAAGGCTACACGCTCACTCGCTTCAAAGAGATCGAAAAAGAAAAGATCATCGTGCAAGCAATGCGTCAGGCCAAGGTCACAGACAACTTTGTTGTCTCTCCCAAGCAAGTTCAGGATTTCTACGATAAAAACCGCTCAGCCTATTCCCTGCCAGAACAGGTCAAACTCCGCATGATCGTTCTTCGCGAGGGCAATGAAGACGACATCGGCTCAGGTGGCGACAAGAAGCAGACAGCCGAGGAAATTCGCCAGAAACTCGTTGGCGGCGCGGAATTCGAGCGCATGGCCCAGATGTATTCCGAGGACGAAAGCACAAGCGACACCGGCGGCGACTGGGGGTGGATCGAGCGAAATACACTGAACGAACAACTCACTAAAACCGCATTCTCCCTGAAAGCCGGAGGCATCAGCCCGGTCATCCACATAGGCGACTCCTACTACATTCTCTATGTAGAAGCCCGCAAAAATTCTTCAGTCAAACCACTTGGCGAAGTGCGCGAGGAAATCGAGCGCAATCTCATGCAGCAGGAACGCATGAAAGTTCAACAACGCTGGCTCGATACGCTGCGCCAAAAAGCCTACATCAAAATCCTGACTTAAAGAGCTCTGCGTTTGGGGTAAAAGAAACCTGTTTTCTTGAAGATCATGCCTACAACCATCAAGTCAGCTTCCCAGATTTTCATTCGCGTTGGAGTTAGAAAATTTGATGGGCTGGATGTGATCGAGGAGTGGGACACCTCTGGAGGCCCACCGCTCAGCCTTGCGGATAAAATCTCCGAGTATCTCATCCGGATCGGTGATTCCAACAGCCTCTGCCTGAATATTGTCATTCAATTGTTGACGGACGGCAAAGTGCGTGTCGATTTCCGCGATATCACAGAGCGCATTCTTTTGCTCAATTCCCAAGACATCATGTCACGCGTTGAAGCTGTAACGGTCTTTGACCGCTGGCTTCAAGAAAATCGGGATAGCCAAGAAGCGATAGAGCAAACGCAGAAGATCATCATGCAGCCGCCGCCAGCGAAGCTCCAGGTTGCCTCCTGAGCCCTCAAAGGGGCCTCACGCAAGCCAGCCTTTACACAAATTTCCCGGGATTCAGGAGGCCGGCCGGATCGAGGGCTTTTTTCAGCGTTTGGTGGAGGGCACGCGTTTCTTCGGAGAGGGCCTGCGTCCACCAGGGTTTTTTGGCGAGGCCGATGCCGTGCTCGCCCGTGATCGCTCCCTGCCAGGCCAGAACTTGGGTGAAAAGCGCATCGAGCGCGGCGGCCGATTTTTTTTGAACCGCTGGATCATCTGGGTCCTCGACCATGATGTTCACATGGATATTCCCATCCCCCGCATGACCGAAGCAGGCGAGAGGGAAGCCGTATTGCTTCTGGAGTCGGGCGGCGAATTTCATGAGGTCCACCAAACGCCCGCGCGGCACAACGATGTCCTCGTTGAGTTTCTTAAGACCGGTGGCTTTGAGGGATTGCGAGTAGAGGCGTCGCAGGCCCCAGAGGGCTTCGCAGGCATCAGGCGTGGTGGCTTTTTGAATGCCAGCAGCGCCGGATTTTTTCAGAAGTTTTTCGAGATCCGCTGCCTCGGAGCGCACGCTGGCCGACTGACCATCGACTTCGATAATCACCTGCGCCTTGCCGGGCGGGAATTTTGCCGAGGGGCTGTAGGCTCGGGCGGCATTCAAGGTGAATTCATCGGCGACCTCCAAAGCCGCCGGGAGAAAACCCGCCGCAAAGACATCCTGGATCGCGCGGGACGCCGCCTCGATGGATGCAAACCCAGCCGAAAGCACGGCACGCGCTGGCGGGAGCGGCAGCAGGCGTAGCGTGGCTTGTGTGACGACGCCGAGAAGACCCTCGGATCCGGTGAAAAGTCCGACCAAGTCGAAGCCGGTTTTGTTTTTGTGGGTGCGACCGCCGCAGGTCACTACTTTGCCGTCCGGCAACACGACCGTGAGACCAAGGATGTAGCTGCGCGTCACGCCGTATTTCAGGCAGCGCGGACCCCCGGCATTGGTGGCGATGTTTCCGCCGATGCTGCAGTTCTTGAGGCTGGCGGGGTCAGGTGGATAGAAGAGATTTTTTTTGCGGGCGGCTTCCTGGAGTTTTCCCGTGATGACGCCCGGCTCGACCACGGCCACGAAATCGCGCGTGTTGATCTCAACAATCCGGTTCATTCGATCCATGCAAAGCACGATGCCGCCCTGCACGGGGGTGCAGCCGCCGACATACCCATAGCCGGCACCGCGTGGCGTGACCGGTATGCCCGCACGATAAGCCTCGCGGAGAACGAATGCCGTCTCCTCGGTATTGGCAGGAAAAACCACTGCGGCCGGCGTGCCCTTGGCGAACCATTTGTCGGAGGCATAGACAGCCGGGGCATCATCCAACACACGGTCAGCGCCGAGTTTTTTGCGGAATTTCCGAAGAAGCGCGGCGTTCATGGCTGGCGGTTCGCTTGGAAAAAATGCCAGGACTCGGCCACACCCTCGGCGGCTGGTTTCGAGGCCAGATGGCCGCCGGCTTTTTCAACAATCGCACGCACCTCGGGGATCGCATTCGAGGGACAACAGGGATGCTCGGCATAGCGGCCATCGAGCATCGGGATGTCATTAAAATGATCCCCGGCTGCGAGGACATCGCTCGCGGAAATCTGCAGAATCCGGCAAAGCTCCCCGAGCGCCGAGCCCTTGTGGTAGTCGGTATGGGCAAACCGCAGGTAGATCGTATTCCTCTGGTAAGAAAACTCCGGCTGCTTGAGGCGCTCGGTTTCCAGAAAGGAGACAAATTCATGCATCACTTGCTCATCTGAGGTGATCACCCCAGCCAGTTGGCCATTCTCCTCCGAGAGGTTAATGCCCGGATGCCCCTCGG
>JBIIPZ010000060.1:0-13259 GCA_044342325.1 Terrimicrobiaceae bacterium | reverse complement strand
TTCCTTGAATAAGCAACTCCCCACGCGGAAAGGATGTCTCTCGCAGGGCGGTCAGGATTTTTTCAAATGGCGGATCCTGCCCAGGAGGATTGGGATCTGGTGAATGCTCCGGTATCTTCAAAGAGAAGGGATTGAGAACCTCTCCAGCTAATCGGAGGCGAATGCCTTCCACTACCGCTTCAAACGAACTCACGCGGAGGCTGTCTCCGAGAAGGGTGATTTCCGCATTGATGTGCTGGATCGTAACCCGGCGTCCATCGGGTGATTTCGGGAGCGGAATCGATGCTTCGGCCGATCTCAGTGAAAGGCTGTCCACGATGATACGCCGGTGCAGGAGTTCGCCAAGGCTGATGGCAATCGCGACCTGGTTGATGGATGCCAAGGCGTTTGAGTGGTTGCTGATTTCGTGGACTCGAACATCCCTCGCAACAAGTCCCATGAAGGGATTGATGGACAGGTGACCGATGGTGACTTCGAGTGTCGGAGTGCTCAGCGCCTTGCCAAGGGCCTCCTTCGCGCCGAATCCGATTCCATGGACGCGCTGATAGTATACTGCCGCCGGAATGCCGACGAAGATCAGCACCAGCGCCAATCGCACCATGGACTTGAATAGAAAATAGACAATCGGGTGAACCTTCATCTCAGCGGTCACATAAGGTGCAACGGATCGATGTCTACCGCGACAAAAACATCTTCGGGCATTGGCAGGGCGTCGAGTGTGGATCGCGCCAGACGCGAAAGTTGAAGTGAGGAGGGACCGCGAAGTGAGACTTGGAAGCGATAGTAAGTCTTTGCCTTTTCTAGAGGTGCTGGCACGCCTTCGCCTGTGATGACTCCAGCTGCCGCTGCGGCTTTCAGTTTTCTCGCAAGCGTTTGGGCGGAGAACTCCACACGCTCCCGCATGGCACCCCTGAGCGTGATCATGGCCATGCGGCCGAACGGTGGGTAGTCGAAGCGTTTCCGGAATTCCATTTCCTGCTCCATGAATCCTTCGAAATCATGATGTCTTGCAAACTGGATCGACGGGCTGAAGGGCGTGAATGTTTGCACATACACCTCGCCCTCCATCTCGCCCCTGCCAGCACGGCCGGCGACTTGTGTGAGGAGCTGGAATGTCCGCTCGCCAGCGCGGAAATCCGGGATGTGGAGGCCGAGGTCGGCATTCACGATCCCGACGAGCGTGACATTGGGGAAATGGAGTCCCTTGGCGATCATTTGCGTGCCGAGAAGGATGTCGATACGGCCTTCTTTAAAAGCTCCTAGCGTCTCGCGGTAAGCCTCCTTGCGGGTCATGGAGTCGGCATCCATGCGGGCGATGCGGGCTTTCGGGAAGATGCGCTTCAGGGCTTCTTCGACCTTTTGCGTGCCGGTTCCCGAGTATCGAATCTTCGGGTCTGAACATTTCGGACAGACCTTCGGTGCCCGGCTGCTGTGGCCGCAAATATGGCACATCAACCGCTCGGCGGCACGGTGGTAGGTGAGGGAGACACTGCAGTCCGGACACTGGCATACATGGCCGCATGCCTCGCAGATCATGGAGGTGGAAAATCCCCGGCGGTTCAGAAAAAGAATCGTCTGTTCTCCCTTGGCGATTCGCCCTTCCACAGCCTCGCGCAAGGCACGCGAGAGAATGCCGCCCTCGGGATCATTCCTCGTGGGACGCCGCAGATCCGTGACCCTCACGACCGGCATGCTTTTGTCATCTACACGCTGGTCGAGACGCACGAGTTGGTATTTTCCCGACTGGGCATTGTGCCAGCTTTCGAGGGATGGCGTTGCGCTGCCTAAAAGAACGGCAGCGCCTTCACGCTTTCCGCGAAGCACAGCCATGTCGCGGGCATTGTAGCGCGGGGCCTCGTCTTGTTTGTAGGAATTCTCGTGCTCCTCATCGACGATGATGATCCCTGGGTTTTCGACCGGCGCAAAAATCGAACTCCGGGCGCCAATCACGATTCTTGCCGTTCCGTTGTGAATTTTGTGCCACTCGTCGTGGCGTTCGCCTTCCGAGAGGTGGCTATGCAGCACGGCAATCTGGTCCTGCATCTCGGCGAAGCGGGACTTGAAGCGCTCCACCGTCTGGGGAGTGAGGGCGATCTCTGGAACGAGCACCAGAGCGGTTCGGCCGGTATCGACCGCATGCCGGATGGCGCGCAGATAGATTTCCGTTTTCCCTGAACCGGTCACGCCGAAGAGCAGAATCGGCTTCTCGGGTTTAGCCATGGTTTCGACCACAACCTTCATCGCTGCCTCCTGCTCGGCATTCAAAGTCAACTCGGCACCTGCCACAAAGCGCTCGGAGTAGGGATTTCTGGAAATGACCGAGGCCTCGATGAAAACCAAGCCGTTCTTTTCCAAAGTGCGAAAGACACTTTCATGGACACCAGCCTTAGTTGCCGCCTCCGTAACCAGTAAAGGCTCCTCCGTCAGCACTCGCAGCGCATCAGCCTGACGCGGGGCTCGGCGGGCGATAGCTTCAAAATCCTCCTCGGTGAACGCCCTCGCAGTCCGCACAGTATTTTGCTTTTTGGCGCCGACTTTCCCGTCCCTGACTGCGACCGGTAGCACACTTCGAACGGCCGTTTCGAGCGGACAGCAGTAGTAGTCACTCATCCAACGTGCCAATTCCAAAAGCGACGGGCGGATCATGGGCTTCTCATCCAGCAACTCGGCAATGTCCCGCACCTTGGCGAATTCCGATTCCTCCAAAATTTCAATCACCGTCCCAGGTAGAAGCCGCGTCCTCACGGGCACACGCACCCTAGAACCGATCCCAACAGCTGCCCGCATAGGCTCCGGAACGCTGTAATCCAGCATTCGGCCAGCGGCCTGGTCAGGTAACACTCTTACAAACATTCCGCCAAATATCCCCGCCATCCCTGCCTGCGGCAAGCTCTGCGCCAGCGGAGTTGTTTCGGAACGGGTATTCTTCAGCCCTCCGGTGTCAGGATGCGCTCCAATTCGGCCATGCGACTTAGGATTTTTGCGCGCTCCTCGCGGTGCTCGTCCATTTCCATCGGAGGAAACATGCTCTCGGCGTAGTAGGGGAGGTGGCCGGAGGTTTTATACATTTTCTCCTTTGCGAGGTGTGGGCTGCGGACGCGCACATAGCCTGCGGCGAATTCAGATTCTTTGGCGAGTTTTTCGAGTTCCTCGACCAGCACGGTGCCTTTGGGTAGCCAGAGTGGCATGCCGGGGCCAACAAATTCGGAGTCGATGGCGTAAAGCCCCATCTCGGCGCCGATCTTGCGGTGGTCGCGCTTTTTGGCCTCCTCGAGCATGGTGAAATACTCCTCCATGGCGGTCTTGTTTTTGAATGCCGTGCCATAGATGCGCTGGAGTTGCGGGTTCCGCTCGTCGCCTTTGTAATATGCGCTGGCGACATGCGTGAGCTTGAACGCGCCGATGTTGCCGGTGCGCATCACATGAGGACCTGCGCAGAGATCGGTGAACTCGCCGTTGCGGTAGAGCGTGATCGTTTCCTGCTCCGGGATGTTCTGAACGATATCGAGCTTGAATTTGGATGGCACACCGCGTGGCGCGAGGGATGCCAGTTCACCTCGCTCGGCCATGATAAGGGCGTCGGCTCGGGAAATTTCAACACGCTCGAAGATATGGTTGGCCTTGATCTCGCGTTTCATCTCTTCCTCGATGCGGGCAAAATCCTCCGGCGAAATGCGGTGGGGAAGCTCCAAGTCATAATAAAACCCGTTCTCCACCGGCGGGCCTGCCGCGAACTGGGCCTCGGGCCAGATTTTCGAGATGGCCGTGGCAAGCACATGGGCGGCGGAGTGGCGGATGCGTTCGAGTTCAGTCATGAGATGGTGGGTTTTAAGAGGTTTTTACCACGGAGGACACGGAGATCACGGAGTGGAAAAGAGAATTTAGGCTTGGCTGAGTGGAATGGCGGCGGATGGGATGAGAAGGGGGATGCCGTTTTGAACGGGGTAGGCAATGGCTGAGTCGGTGCGTATCCAAGCGGCTTCCAGTGAGGAGTGCTCTGGCATTCTCCGAAGGGCCGCCAGTTCCTCATTCGTCGCCTCGCGCAGGCTTTGTCGCGTTTGCGGGCATATGAACTGGGATTGGGTCGGTTGCATGAGATGGGAAATATTAACTCGAAACGGAAATATCGGTCGGAATGGCAGGAAGGTCCGTTGGTGTCACAGATAATTTAAGATCTTAAACTTGAGGTTTCATCCTCCCTCCGTGCTCCCCGTGTCCTCCGTAATTAATCCTGTTGGATGTGGGCTCAGTATTTCGGCATCGAGGTATCCACCCTGTCAGCCCAAGCGAGGATGCCGCCGGCCACATTAAGAAGTTTCGAAAAACCAGCCTTCTGCAGATGGCGCACCGCCGTGGCGCTACGTCCTCCGACTTTGCAGTGGATGATGATTTCATCCGCCGTGTCGAGCTCACTCATGCGCGAGGAGAGTTCGCCGAGCGGAATGAGTTTCGCCCCAGGGAGGCGGGCGATGTCCCATTCGTAGGGTTCGCGCACATCGAGAAGGACGAATTTGTCGTTCTGGTCGATGCGGGCTTTCAGTTCTTCCACCGTGATCTCCGGCACAGGCTGTTCAGCTTCCTCTTCAGCGCGGGCCTGAGGAATGCCGCAGAATGTTTCGTAATCAATGAGGTCGGTGATGGTCGGGTTTTCCGAGCAAACTGGGCAGCTCGGATCCTTGCGGATTTTAAACTCGCGGAATTTCATCTTCAGCGCGTCGAAGTGAACAAGGCGGCCGATGAGCGGTTCGCCAATTCCTACGATGAGCTTGATCGCTTCAATCGCCTGCATCACCCCAATCACGCCTGGCAGAACGCCCAGCACGCCGCCCTCGGCGCAGCTTGGAACCATCCCTGGCGGTGGAGGCTCCGGGTAGAGGCAGCGGTAGCAGGGACCGCCGAGATGAGGGGCAAAGACCGTGCACTGGCCGTCGAAGCGGAAGATCGAGCCATAGATGTTCGGCTTCTTCAGAAAAACACAGATATCGTTGCTCAGGTAGCGGGTGGGAAAATTATCCGTGCCGTCGATCACGATATCGTAGGGTTCGACAATCTCGCGGGCGTTCTCGGCTTGGAAGAGGGCATCGTGCAGATTCACCTGCACATTCGGATTGATTTCTTTGATGCGGTCGCGGGCGCTGTTGAGCTTCTTGCGGCCCACATCCTTCGTTCCATGCAAAATTTGACGCTGGAGGTTCGAGTAATCCACGACATCGAAATCCACAAGCCCGAGCGTGCCTACGCCAGCAGCGGCCAGATAAAGAGCGATTGGCGAGCCGAGTCCGCCTGTGCCGATGCAGAGAACCTTCGCTGCTTTGAGGCGCTTCTGCCCCTCCATGGTGACCTCGGGCATGATGAGATGCCGCGAGTAGCGGGCCACCTCATCGTTGCTGAAGTCGATTTTTTCCACACGGGCCGGATCCAGAATGCTTTTCATGTCGTTTAAAAAATGAGCCCGCAAGCATAGCGTTCGCGCGATTGATTGCAAGAAACGCCCCGCCAAAAAAACATCCCGCCTTGCAGAGATTGCGTGCCTGCGGCAATCATCCCCGTCTTCCAATGATTCCGACCGAGCACCACGACCCCGTCAACGCCCGCATCCTCGCCGTTTCCGAAGACAAGATTTCCGGTTTTCCCCGGGAGCCGTTTCAGGAAATTTCCCGCCTCAGCGGCGTGGAGTTGCCCGTCGTTATCGAACGCATCCGCGCCATGGTTGATGCAGGAACGATCCGCCGCGTCCGTCAGACTCTTCTGGCCACGAATCTCGCCGAGGGGGCGCTTGTGGCCTGGAAAGTGCCCGCTGAGAAACTCGATGCCGCCTTTGATTTCATGTTCCGCGAGGACCCGTTTTCGGGCCATGTCGTCATCCGCTCGACGGATGCCAAAATCCCTGGCGAGGCCTACAAACTCTGGACGACTTTGAAAGTGCCCGCAGGCCAGTCGCTCGATGCCCATTGCCGCCTTCTCATGAGCCTTACCGGTGCCGAGGCCTATCGCCTTATGCCGGCTAAGGGCATCTTTGCCCTCGGAGTCGGTCATGTCCGCCGCAAGACGATCGAGCCGGGCGACAAATCGGAGGGTTCTGCCCGCATGCTCAAAACAGGCGTCGTTCATCTTACCGATCACGAATGGCGTGTTCTCATGACCCTCAAGCGCGAATTTGCTCCAGAGGAAATTCGCGAACCGGCGTGGCACTCCCGAGCGGAGGAGGCTGGAGTCACCCTTGAGGAATTCTACGCCGTCGCCGAATCCCTCCAACAGCGCAAGCTGCTTGGTCGTTTCTCCACTTTTCTGGAACATGTGAAACCCTCGCAAACCGGCGTGCGCGTGACTCGTTTCAACGCCCTCTTCCATTGGGCCGTTCCAGTCGGTCGCGAAGAAGAGGTCGGCGCTCAGATCGGTCGCCACGAATGTCTCACGCATTGCTACTGGCGCGAGGGAGGTCCCGAGTTCAACAATGTGAACATCATGGCCGTCTCCCATGGAACCGAGAAGGATCGCGTCATGCAATTCAAAGCCGCCATCGACGCCCATCTTGTCGAAGCCGGCATCCCTGTCTCCTACACGAATGTCTTCTGGGGCGGACGCAGCGAGATCAAGCCCTCAGAAATCTCGCCCTTCGCTTACAAAGACTGGCACTCCAAGCACGGGAGCTAATCATCCCGCTCAGAAAAAAGCATCATGGGGGTAATGCTTTTCCGCAGTCGCGGCGCATTGTTATTTCCAGTTGTTTTTCCAAGCCTCGAATTCCGACAAGCGCAGGCGATGTCTCGCGATATTGCCTGAATGCAACCCCTCCAATTCGATGCGTATGACTTCTTGGAATCTCTCCCTATCGTCTTTTGGTAAGGACCTACCCGCCTCGGCGATCGTCCATTCCAGGGATAGCAATCGATCCATTTGTTTTCGTGCGATTTCGCTAACGAAACGCGTTATTTCGCTTCGGTATTTTAAACGAAATGGATCGGGCGAACCGAGGGTTTCTTTGACGCCGATATATTGGTTTGCGGAGCTTTTGTAGGCCCAGACAAACACATCGCGCAGATACTCGATGCAGTTCAGTTCATAGACACCAAGCAGACCCCCGATGTAATCCTTTTGCTCAACCCCTGTGAATGAGAGAGGGCAGAGGTTATGGCGAATCATTGGAATGTTTGCAGCAAGGCGGGAAACCCTCTTATTCACATCTTCAAATGGCTTCGCCACCCATAAGATCTGCTCGAATTTCTCTTCAATAAGTTGTGGAACAGCCAGCGGGTGGAAAACTGTTCCGCTTATGCCAACAGGCCGCGAGCGGACGCGGCCGCACGATGCCGGGTCATGAAGGAGATTATCGGCAAGCAGCGCATGCAGATTGCAGACAGTATGGCTATTGAACCCCACGCCAGTAGGGTTGTCGGACAGCATCTCGAGTGCTGCTTTATGGTTGAGGATCATTTGCGTCTCTTCGGATTTATGCCCCTCGGCGGCCTCACCGAGGTGGAGCAAGCGTTCGGTCTCAAGCAATGAGTAGGTATTTCCCTCAAGGCGGCTCGAATTCCAAGATAGTTCGATCAAGAGGCGTTGCAAAACTTGCCTCAAATAAGTGCCAGGAGGCAATTCGTCCGCGCCTACATATCCAAATCGCGCCAGTTCGTCGCGCGTTTCGGCGGGCAAGTAAAATGTGCGATTCGGTTGATACGCATCCAAAAAATCGGACCTGTATCCGACTGGAATGCGTTCAGTGCGAGGCCTCTGAACCAAATAACGAATACGGCGCCCTTCGGGAGATAGCCATGGCGTATCGCTCGTAAAGGAATCTGGTTCCTCTCTTAAGATGCTCGTTGATCCTTCTTCTTCAAAAGGAATAACGTAACGCGTTGCGCGTCCCTTGCCCTTAAGTTTAAGGTGTCCGGCTTGAACCAATCGGTCGAGGTCTCTTTGAAGCGTTCTTTTTGGAGTTCCCCTCATCATGGGGATGGTGAGAATGTCCTTGATCGATGCTCCAAAAGGAAAGCACTCGGCAGCTTTTATAACCGAGTAGACTCTGGAATGTGATATTTTTCTTGGCATTTTCTTAGCACGAATTGTAAACGCGCCATTTAAAAATGCCACTAAATTATTATACGCGCCTTAAAATTTATTTTCTTGCCTCTACACTAATCCCGTGTCATAATTTCCGCGACGCGTTCCATTTCATTAATAGTATTGTAGAAATGCGGACTGAACCTAATCCAGTGCCTGCCGCAATGGCTTTTTCTCACTGAAGCAGTTATTCCTGCGGCTTCGAGTCTCGAAAATATCGCGCCACTTTCGATGGATGCGTGCCTCGTCGTTAAAATCCCGGACCTCATAGGATCCCCAGCTCTTGGCGAGAGAAATTCAAAGCCTGCCGCGCTGAGTTTGTCCTCCAAATAATCCCTGTTCTCCAAAATCCCGGATTGCACATTTTCCAAGCCGATCTCGAGAAGCATTTCGAGGCTGGCCTTCATCCCATACATGCCGGCGATATTTAAAACTCCAGGTTCATAGCGGCGGGCGGTCTCTTCAAAGGCAATTTCCTTTTGAGCGATAAAATCCGGGGATTTGACATTCCAAGCCCCAAGCAATGTCGGACGGCATTTTTCAAAATTCCTCCGCGCCACAAAAACGATTCCCATGGCCATGGGCCCAAGCATCCACTTATGAGCATCGGCACTGAGGAAATCAACGAACTCGACATCGAGTGGCGCTGCACCAAGGGTCTGTATGGCATCAAGCGAAAACAAGACGCCTTTCTCCCGAAGCATGAGGCCGATTGCTTCGACATCGATTCGGCGCCCGCTCAGGTAGTGACAGGATGCCAGCGCGACCAATTTAGTTCTCGGCGTCAGAGCGGATTCGACGAGCTCAGGAGTGATTCCTCCAGGCTGATCAGGGTGAAGTTCCTTTGCAGCGACACCGCGCGAAGCAAGCGCAGTCCACGGATACACATTCGCAGGGTAGTCGTCCCCGTAATAAACAACCTCGTCACCGGCCTGCCAATCGAGCCCATTTGCAAACAAGCTCAGCCCAAGCGAAGTCGGCCCGAGCAGTGCGATTTCATCGGCATTTGCGCCAATGAGCTTCGCGCAGAGCGAGCGCGTTCGGGCGACATCCCGCAGGACCTCTCCAAATTCCTGATGCTTGTGACAACTCGCCTCCGCATGGGCCTTCATGGCATCCGCCGCGAGACGCGGGAGTATTGTCACACCGGCGTGGCCAAGAAAAATTCCGTTTTCGACAACAGGAAACTCCCGC
This sequence comes from Terrimicrobiaceae bacterium, assembly GCA_044342325.1. Taxonomy (GTDB): domain Bacteria; phylum Verrucomicrobiota; class Verrucomicrobiia; order Chthoniobacterales; family Terrimicrobiaceae; genus UBA967. Next base: position 4,004 of record JBIIPZ010000060.1, on the reverse strand, counting down.
CTACGCTCAGCCTCGTCTTTGAAAAATCTCACTTTCTCGACTCCTCGGCTTCGTGGATAAGCGACCAGAAATCATTTGTCTTGGCGACCTCCCCGTCCTCTTCATCGATCGGGAGATTCGAGCGAAAAAGGAAGTCGCGAATCGTGTTTTTGTGAAGCACACGGTGAATCAAAAGCCCCTCAGGATGCTTCTCAAAATAAATCCGGTAATCCCTCGCCCGATAGCGCAGCAGCGAGCGTCCATCCCTCGAGACCTTTCCAAATTTCTCATCCTCCAGAGACTCTAGATCTCCGGGTAGAAACTGAAATTCCGCCAGCAGGTCCAACTGCAAATCCTTTGGCAGCGCAGCCATCTCCGCAGCGCTGATTCGATTGAAAATCACTTGAAACACAACCCCACACTACCCGCTTGGCATCCCTTTTTGGCAAGCAGGGAATTTCGATGCTGTGTTGCAAAACCACAACCGATCTGCCTTAAATATCCGTTCCTGCCCCTATGAGTCAAAATATCGAATCCCACCTACAAGAAAAACGCATCTTCAAACCAGCCTCCGCTTTCTCAAAAAAAGCAGCAGTCAAAAGTTTCGCCGATTACAAAAAACTTCACGCCGATTCTCTCAAGAATCCCGAGAAATTTTGGGCCCGTGAGGCATCTGAGCTAGTCTGGCAAAAGAAGTGGAAAAAAGTTTTGGACTGGAAAGAGCCCTATGCCGAATGGTTCGTCGGGGGCCAATTAAACGCCTCGGAAAACTGCCTCGATCGCCATCTCAACGGACCTCGCCGCAACAAGGCGGCCATTATTTGGGAAGGCGAACCTGGTGAGCGCCGCACGCTGACCTATCACCAACTTCACCGCGAAGTCTGCATCTTTGGAAATATCCTCAAGCGCAATGGCGTCAAAAAGGGCGACCGCGTTTTGATCTACATGCCTCTTATTCCGGAGGCTGTCATCGCGATGTTGGCCTGCGCCCGCATTGGAGCGGTTCACACGGTTGTCTTCGGTGGATTCAGCAGTGAAAGCATCAAGGATCGCTTGGCGGACAGCGGTTCGAAAATTGTGGTGACAGCAGACGCCGGCTACCGCCGTGGTCAATGCGTCACGCTCAAGCAGAATGTCGACCACGCCCTCCAAGGGAACACCGAGGTCAAACGCGTCATCGTTGCCAAGCGCACCACGATGGATGTCCACATCGAAGAAGGCCGCGATGTCTGGTGGCATCGCGAGGCTGAATATGTCGATGCGAATTGCCCTGCCATCCCGCTCGACAGCGAACATCCGTTGTTCATCCTCTACACAAGCGGCTCTACCGGGAAGCCGAAGGGCATTCTGCACACGACTGGCGGCTACATGACCGGCACGGCTGCAACGAGTAAATACATCTTCGACCTCAAAGAAGAGGATGTTTACTGGTGCACAGCCGACGTTGGCTGGATCACCGGACACAGCTACCTAGTTTACGGCCCGCTTGCCAATGGAGCTACCTGCGTTCTTTACGAGGGTGCCCCGAATTGGCCGGAGCCGGATCGCTTTTGGAAAATCATCGAGGAACTCGGCGTGACGATCCTTTACACGGCACCCACCGCCATTCGTGCATTCATGAAATGGGGAGACGAGTGGCCAAAGAAACACGACCTCTCCTCACTCAGACTCCTCGGTAGCGTGGGAGAACCCATCAACCCCGAAGCCTGGATGTGGTATCATAAACACATCGGCGCCGAGCGTTGTCCGATTGTTGACACCTGGTGGCAGACTGAGACTGGCATGATTCTCATTTCACCGTTGCCAGGTGCCACGCCACTCAAACCAGGCACGGCCACGCTTCCTTTCTTCGGCGTCGATGCAGCAATCGTCGACGACAACGGTAAAGAAGTGAAGCATGGTGAAGGCGGCAAGCTTGTCATTCGCAAACCTTGGCCTGCCATGCTTCGGACAATCTACGGAGACAAGCCTCGCTACAAAAAACAGTATTGGAGCGAGGTTAAAGGCGCCTACTTCACGGGCGACGGTGCACGCCGGGACAAAGACGGCTATTTCTGGATCGTTGGCCGTATCGATGATGTGTTGAATGTCGCCGGTCACCGACTCGGAACGGCCGAAGTCGAAAGTGCCCTCGTCGGTCATCCTTCCGTTGCCGAAGCGGCAGTTGTGGGGCGTCCCGATGAGATCAAAGGCCAAGGCGTGGTGGCTTTCGTTACCCTCCGCGAAGGCCATGCCGCATCGAAGCACCTTTCGGCGGAAATTCGCAACCATGTTGGAAAAGTCATCGGTCCCATCGCCAAGCCGGACGAAATTCGTTTCACCGAGTCCCTGCCAAAAACACGAAGTGGAAAAATCATGCGCCGTCTCTTGAAACAAATCGCCGCCGGAGTCCAGATCACCGGCGACACGACGACGCTCGAAGATTTGAGCGTTCTTACACGCCTCAGTTCTGCAAAAGACGAGTAACATTGAACATCCGAATGCTCCAACCGCCCGCTTGCTTCAGCATGAATTCAGTCATTTCCAAAGTTCCTAGCTGTTGCAGGTGGCGGGCGTTCCTGGTCGCTCAGATCGCCCTCCTCACCACGATTCTTTCGGCAGGGGCGGAGTGGAGCATCGTTTCTGCCACAGGCCTCGGATCGCCTAGTCCCGGGGTGGAGGTCATCGAAACCCGCTGTGTGAACGGAAACCAGACCGCCCGAGTCACTGCGCTTTGCTTCAATGACAAAAACCACACTCTTCGCGTCATCGATAGTCCCTCCCCTGGAAATGCGACGCTGGCCAACACTCTGAACAACGCCAAGGTAGTGGCGGGTGTCAACGGGGGCTATTTTCATAAAGACTACCGTCCGGTAGGCCTCATGATCTCCGATGGCAAAACAATCAACGGCTTTGAGAAGGCAAAACTCCTCAGTGGACTGGTCGGGGTGAAACAAGACGGCCATGTTTCGATCCTCCGCTCGGGGGAATACGATTCCGGCAAATCGCCTCTCCTCCAAGCCCTCCAATGCGGGCCAATGCTTGTGGAGGATGACCAGTTGGTCCCCGGTCTCAATGACGAACGAATCGCCCGCCGGACCGTTGTGGCGAAGGGAACTCGTGGCGAAACCGCTCTTATTTACATCTCATCCGTCACACTGGCAGATGCCGCCCGCATCCTCGCGTTGCCTTCGATTCTTGATACATGGAAGCCAAAAACGGCCATCAACCTCGATGGCGGCAGCTCCAGTGGCATGTGGGCGGGAAATGGCATTTCACTGGCCGAAATTGTCCGTGTTCGGAATTTTCTCGCGATCGTTCCACGCTAACCGGGCAAATGATTTTCACGCCCTGATCGGAGTTGTCATTTAGTCCTCGGCTATGTCCGCACTCAATTCATCAGCTCCGCCACCCGACCTGCGCTGGATTCAGTGCCACCGCTGTCATGCTCCATTGCGCGACCGCCAGTTGAAACCCCATGAATTCCTTTGCTGCGGACGCTGTGGTGAGCAAATCAAGTCAGCACACCCCGGGCGCACGATGATGGCGGCCTGGGCTTTTGCGATGGCGGCCTTGATCACGCTCATCCCGGCTAATATGAATCCGATTCTCATCTTCAGCGTCGCAGGAAATTATCAGGAAAACTTGATAATCACAGGTGTCGAAGGTTTGTGGATGCAGGGATTTCAACCCCTCGGCGCACTTGTTTTTTTCTCTGCTATTTTAGCGCCGGTTTTCTACCTGCTCTCGGTCTCTTATGTTTCCGCCTGTTGGACTCTCCAAATGCGCCTTCCATTCATGGGAGCAGCGCTCCGCCTGGTCAAGGCACTTGAACCCTGGAATCTCCTGCCGGTTTTCGCCATCGCCTGCATGGTCTCCGTCGTGAAACTCCGCACCCTCGGCACGGTAAGCTGGGAGGCAGGCTCGCTCTGGATTCTCGCAACTGCCGTCCTCACCATGCTTGCCATTCAGTGCTTCGACCGAAAATGCGCCGAACTTTACGTGGAGGGCGTGAAATGACAGCCCGACACCGATTTGAATTGTCG
>JBIIPZ010000037.1:0-29047 GCA_044342325.1 Terrimicrobiaceae bacterium | reverse complement strand
TTGCTGTTTTTCCTCTCTGGGATGGCTGTGATTGATAGACGGTCGTGAGTTCACAGATCAGTTCCTGCCGATCCAAGGGACGCATCCGGCCCGTAAGAAGTCTCACCGCAGCGCCGTGGTCCTTCTTGGCCTTGGGGGCGTTGAGCGATGAAAATAGGGCTTCAGCCGTAGCGACACGGTTGACGACGATGAGAATACGGCGCTGACCACCTTCGAGCCAAGCAACCGCTTTTCCGGTTATCGCATCGGCCAGTTTTTTGTGGCGGGCTACTCCTTTGGCTCCCTCCACGCCCATCAACTCCGTCGGTTTGCTGGCATTCAAACGGGCGCTGATGATTGGATGAGCGTAATCATTGTCCCCGAGTGAAAATGTTTCTGCGACCTCTGCTGGCGGCGTCGCGGTGAGTTGCACGGCAACAAACGGCAACTGGATTGGCTCATCGGCTTCCTTTCGCAACTGGCTGACAGCTTCAAGGGTTTGTGAAAACGCCCTAGCGGTGTGGGCTTCATCAAGGATCAGTAAAGCGTCGTTCGCCAGCAGAGCAGCGTGAATCGGGCGGGCGTTTGGTGAAACGCCGTAACCTCGGAAAAGCAGACGCGACCCGAGTTGATCGAGTGTCGTGGTGATCACCAGCGGCTGCGTCGGAGTGCGTGCCCAAGAGTGGTCCGTGAAAGTCCCTCCACGCAGCGGATAGGTTTCCAAGGGCGATCCTTGAGTGATACCGGAGAGTTTGCTCAGGGCCAGCGCGATGGGATGCAGCACAGTGAGTTCGTCGCTGAGGGCAAACGCCAATTGATCGGCAATGTGTTTGGCCCGCTCATAAGCCTCGTCCACCACGATGCGCCGGTTGACCGCGAAAACAATGCGGACCGGTGCAGTCCGCTCGGCCATTGGTCGGTCTGCTTGGCGGGCGAGGTCGTAAATGGCGACATCAAGTGCAGCGGTTTTGCCGGTGCCGGTGGGAAGCGTGAGCCAACCGGGCCAACCGCTACTTTCAACAACATCGGCTAATCGTTGCTGCCATGGGAAGGGGTCGTGGTTCCACAGTGCCCTGAAAAAGGTCTTAAAGTTAGGAAAGGCAGTCATTGAAAATCATTGCGGGAGGTTTGGGTGATAGGCAGGCAGAGTCCGTAGCCACGGTAGCGTCCGGCCCCGAGCAGCAAGGGTCCTTCCACGGGGTCGGCAAATTTCAGTGAAGCGTGGACATGGAAACGCCCTGGACGACCCGGACGTGAAGCGGGAGCTACAAAACCCGATGCCGAAGGCACGCCAGTCAGTCCCGAGTGGCGCGTGACATCTATTTCTAACGGCTTGGGTAGGCCAATCCGCTCGCAAGCAGTCTCGATGATCGAGCTGCAACTCGCACGCCATGCCTCTGGGTCTTTGTTGAAATGCGGCTTCGGGTGGCGATCAAGAATGATCGGGGTGACAGTCGTCCAAATCGTGGAAGCCTGTGTCCAACGTGCAGCCCGCAAAGCTTGCCGCGGATCGGGCGATTCCTCGATAGCCAGACAAACTGTCCATGCCTTGTCGGGAGGGATAAGTTCAATCTGACCCTTTTCGTCCAACAGAGCGGCCAGCGCTTGTCTCCACTGGATACGAAATGTTGCTGCATCCAAGCCAATGCGTTCGGGTTTTGGCAACGCAAGACCGACCCCCAGCAAGTGTCCGGTCGCATGCGGAGTTCCGACAAACGCCAACGGAAACACTGCAAGGTGTGTGTGGTCAGCTGGTGCGGTGCGCGCTCCCGCTTCGCCAGTCAGATGCCCAGAGAGCCAAGATGGCAATGGTCCCGCTGATGGGTTGCGGCACCAGCGGTCGAGTAGCGTTTTGTGAAAAATCTCGGTAAGCTGCCAAGTGGAGGTAAGTCCGAGACGATCTCCAGCCGTTTGTGTTAAAACCAGAATACGGCTGTCCCAATGGGTGCGCTGGGGCGCTTCAAGGCAATCCTCAACATATCCTTGCCAACGATGCCTTGGGTCATGTCTTCCCCGTGGCGACGCCGCAGGTTTGAGAGTTTTATCGGGCTTTGCTGTGCGATTGGCGGTGGCTATCAGGCGAGCCATTTCCTCGGCACGGCCCTCCGCATCGAAGGCGTCCTCTGCGGACTTTATCAATCCATCCCAGCCGACCCTGAGTCTAAACTCAGGCGTGCCAGGATGATCTTTTTTAGCAGGAGAAATCACCCGCCAAGCACTGCCGTTTGGAGGGGCTTGTTCGGAGAGTGACCCGATCACCAAGGAACTTGAATGGCCGAAGCGCGGCAAGTTGGAAACCAGTTGCGACAGATCTTCGCTCAAATCCGGGGGAATCTCGGCGGAAGGCCAATGGAAAAAAACCGTTGGAATATCGGCATCAAGGAAGACGGTGGGGAATGAGCGTGGTTTGGGTTCGTGTTTTACGCTTTCTGCCTGCGCAGGATTTTGAGGGACATAAATCTCGTCTTTAATACGAACGTCTGCACATTGCGGGATAGGGATGACGATCTCCGGCGGGTTTTGTTGGGTCAGCCATTGCAACGCGGCCCGATGAGCTGGGGAGTTGCCCGATTTATGCAGGACATCAATCAAGGCGAGACAAAGGCGAGCGGGATGGGGAGGCCACTCAACTTCGTCTTTGTCGCCCCACGATGCCGCCACATAACGCCCCGTAGGGAATTGCAGCGATAGGGTTAGAGGCATAATCTACTCGGCGCTTGCGCTTTCGCGATGATTTTTCTGGGACGCGACGACGAGCTTTTGTAGAGCAGGTGAAGGTTTGAGATGGATCGGTTCATCGTTCCATGGCAATCCGGCTTCCTTGGCTTTTGCGATGGCTTCATTGAGCACATCGCGGGTGGCGTCCGCAGTCAGAACTTCCTTCGAGGTCGATGACCCGCCGAGGATTTCCCATTCTGGAGAAACTCCATCCTCCAAAATCAAATCGCACCGCGAACGAAGATGCCAACCGCGCTCGGTATTGAGAGCTGCGGCATGAAGGGCGATGGCGGCAAGGACTGCATGTGCGAAGGGTGACGCATCCCCTCCGCCGATTGGAAAGTGAAGCTGACGCAGTGCGGCAAACGAAATTGTCGTGGATTGTTGGATGTAATCAACAGTGACGCCGCCAAGGAGTTGAGACCCCTCTTTTGGCCAGGGGATGCTGCTGTGGTTGATCTCGGATGGCTTATCAATTTTCTTCCTGCTTTTGGCAATTTGCGCCCACATCTCGTCTTTTGTTTCCTTGAGAATCTGGTCTGGCTTGATTGATACAGCTACGTTTAAAGGATCAATTCTTGTTCCAGCACGAACTGTCTGCTCGCTATTGATGCCCACGACTTCGCTTACAACGCAGCGAGTATACTTTTCGCCGAGGCCGCCGGAGACGCCGGTAGAATCCCAACTGCCAAAAAGCAAACTGGCCGGAGAAACTTGGAAAATAGCAGTGGCATTTTTTGCGTTTGAGTTGATGACCTTTTTGCCGAGCTCAGTGAGCGGAAAGTGTGTTCCTGCTTCGTCCACCGAGTCACGGAGAATGGCATCGAAGATTCGATGAGGTGCCTCGAAACAGGTGATTTTTCCGATCTCCTTCAAAAGACCCTCGATATCTACAAAATCAGTTTCGAGGTGAGGCAGTTTAAGTTTTCCTTCGCGAATATCGGCAAGCAACGCATCTTCCATACGATTTGCCTGACTCTGGACGCTGTCGAGAATGGTGCATGGAACAGATTCGGCAAACCCTGGTATGCGTCGATTTGATACCTGATACTTACCCTTAGCCACGGTGCAGGGGAAAACGATTTCTCCCGGTCCGTAGAGAGGTTGGAGACGAATGCGTAGACGGAGTCCAGCGGATGATTGAACAGATTTTAGGAGTTGTTGATATTTCATGTTTTTTTGGGTTTAGTCTTCTTGTTTAATTTGTTTTAGGAAATTATTGGCCACATCCAGACGCAAAATTGGAAGCGCATGGCAGTCATTTAAGCTTTTATCGCAGCGTTGGGCAATAGGATTTGATGGCATATTCACTCCTCATCCCCGCACAGAATCGGAGTCTGCGTGGAATAGGGGTTGTTCGGGCTTATGGGGCTGTAGGGACTGCCAAACGCACCGAATTTATTCGCCGTGGAATCGGCGGCGTAGGGATTCGCGCTGAGTTGGCCCAGGAAAACGCCCTCGTCGTCGCATACCTGCGCGGAGGTGCTTGAACAAAGGATCGGCAGGGTGATGGCGGCTGCGAGGAGGATGGTCTTTAATTTCATACTTTGAATTTGTGGGTTTGTGTTTGGAGAATAGGAGGCCAGATGTCGCATCTTCTGCAACAGGGTGGCGTAGCCGCTGTGGTGCGTGGCGAGTAACTGGTGGCGGGTGCTTTTTTGATTTGGCGAAGCAACCTGGAATCCCGAATCGGTTTCCCATAGGCGTCGGTTTGCATAGCTCAAAACAAAAACTCGCTCTGCCGCGCGAAGCGGCTTGGGAATTGAGTCTGCGGGCGGAAGCAGCGCGTGGCTGCCTGGATAGCGAATAGAATTTTGGCGATCATTTCGAGGGAGAGCTTATCAACCCCGATCGGACATCCGCTGGGGGAGAGAAATTTTTTTGCTAAAAATTTCTTGGTGCGTTTGCGCGTGTCATAGCGATCTCGAGAGTGTCGCCATCTATCGGACTTTTTCCCGTCCCTGGCGCAAGCGTCGGCACGCCGTGCCGGAGCGTTGGAACGCCGTGCCGGAGCGTTGGAACGCCGTGCCGGAGCGTTGGAACGCCGTGCCGGAGCGTTGGAACGCCGTGCCGGAGCGTTGGAACGCCATGCCAGAGCGTTGGCATGCCGTGCTGGAGCGTTGGCACGCCATGCCGGAGCGTCTGCATGCTGTGGCGGGGTGAGGAAAAAGGATGATCCCGATTGAGGCGTGAATCAGTGTCAACACGGGCGGGACGCCCATGCCCCCATGGATTTTGCGTTTTGCACGCCTTCATTCCACTTTTGGCGCGGCCTATAAAAAAAATGAGCAGGAAGTAAAATTTTCCCTTGCGTAGCATATTTTATTATTTTATATGTTACAGCATGAGCACTGCTACAAAAGATGCATACTACCTGCCAAGATCCGAGTGGGATTTTTCAAAAATCCCTTTGGGTGAGATGGAAGCATGCTTTGCTTGGGAGTATGCTCGGGAGTGGGAGTCCATAGACGATGTCGAAATACCGCCAGAGACAATCGGAATAGCTACATGTAACAAGTATGGCGAGGATTGTGATTGGGAAGAAGTGGAGAATCCCGAGTATGAAGCTTATCTTCAGGATCCCGACGAAATCGTGGGATGCTTGCGAGGGAATATGGTGGCAGAAAACAGGTTATATTTAGAAACCCCATGGCAGGCCTTAAAGAAGGAAAAGCGGGCGGAACTGGTGAGTCTGGGGACTCCGGATGCGATTGGAATCTTGGAACTGCAACCGAAAACTTCGAATTTCAATTCGGGGTTCGGTCTTTTGGAAGACTCGACAGCAACACCCTGCTTTGCTGCAGCCGCTTTCCGGATCAATTGGAACCAAAGCGACAAGCGCCTTGTCTCGGATTTCAGCGATTGGTTAAAGGCGAACCGAAAAAAACCGGCCAGGGAGTCGCGGGGTCGGAATCGCAGGGACTCCCTGAATATGTTGGCGGCGATGCGCCTTCTGCACCGGATGCCGCTCGAGGAGGCGATCATTTACACCACACGGACGCTCGGTGAGCCGCTTTATGGAAAGAGACCATCTTGGGAGAGGGCCAGAAAAGCCGCTCTGGAAATTTTCCGTAATGAATTTCTGGTGCATCCCCAGGATGATGAAGTGCCGAAGTCGTATGAGAAATACGCAAAACCACCGGAGGATGATTTTGATTTTTAAGCAATACCACTTTTTGAATTTTCCAACCATCGGGCTGAGCCGAATTGGCAGGAGAGATGGGGAGGACGAACACCCTGCGCCGCCGCGTGCGGTGATGCGTGACCCCATGCAGTGTCGGAGAAAAAAAGAAAGGAGGTGAAAAAGGTGAAAAACTTAATCGAAAAATCTAAAAAGCTTCTCAACTCATGGCAGGAAATGGCCCCGAAGAGTCTCTTTTGCGGAGTGTCTCTGGAAAAGTTTCGTAGCATGGTAATCCCGGCTGTGGAAATCTCCGAGAGCATCGTGAAGGCGGATCAAGAACGGGTCGCAAAAGCTATTGAGCGAGAGGCATCCTTGAAGAAGTTGAACGATAGCTACCTGCTTGTCGTCAATGGAATCAAGGGAGCTGCCGAGCACGGAGAGGATTCCCCTCTCTACGGCTCGATCGGCTACAAGATCCGCTCGGCAAGACAGTCCGGACTAACCCGCTTGAAACAAGGCCAGTCCGAACCTGTCGCTGCCAAGTAGGACGCCGCTTAGGTCGGCATAGGAACAGACCCGTGCGGGCATAACCCGCCAAGGTGATCGTGGTGCCTAACCATCCGCGAAACCCAAAAGACGGTCGCATGTTTGCAGCATGCGGCCGTTCTTTTTTTAAGTGACAGGAAAAATCTCCCAAAGCAACCCATTTTAACCAGCACACAGTAGAATTCACCACAACCGAGCAGTGTGCCAGCTGCGAGAACCGGAAGCTTGGGAAAACTGAAGGAAGAGCAACTAAAAGTCGGCACCAAAGGGGCGCAGCACCGGGGACGATACAAGTCATCGAGCAACCGAAAGTGAACCCGGAGGGTGAGCAGAGCAGAAGCGAGGGAGTCACATAGAACGAATTTTTACGAATGGGGAGCAGCTTCGCCGGAGAATTTCATCTTCGGTCTTATTCGTGTTTATTCGCTAAATTCGTGGTTCAAATGTTCAGCATCTGGACATCCTCGAAGACGGGCTCATTGGTTTTCCCAGCGGATCAGGTGCCTGAAGCTTTACGAACTGGAGGCGCCGCCTCTGTGCTACGGCGCGCCCATTGGTTCGGACGGAAATGGTGCGAGCAAGTGGAACTGTCTCCGCACGGCCGAGACGCCCATGCCCCCCTGCTTTTGCGATCCAAATATCAACTTGATGGGATATCCCTGCTAATCTGGAATATCCGTGGCTATTTCCCCCTAACCGCGAAGCGTCAGTGCTCAGTAGCCTTCTCCGCGCCGAGACCGGTGTTGGCCCGGACCTGGAGTTCGGTGAATTTATCATCCGAGGTGACTTCCTTGGAAAATAAAGTGCCTAGTATGGCTGCGATGAAGCCGATCGGAATGCTCACGAGCGCGGGGTTTTTCAGCGGAAAAATAGCATGTTCTTTCATGATATCCGGACTCAGCAGGATGAGAATGATGCTGGAAGCCAGGCCCGCGTAGAGACCGGTCACCGCGCCGGCCGTGTTGAAGCGTTTCCAGAAGATCGAGAAGACGAGCACAGGCAAATTTGCGCTGGCAGCTACCGCAAAGGCGAGGCCGACAAGAAAGGCCACATTCACAGTCGGGCCTAGGACAATGGCTATCAGGATGCCCAGGGCGCCGACGACAAAAGCCGTGATCCTGGCCACGCGAACCTCAGCACCGGGTTGGTGTTCCTTGCCGTGGTGAATGACATTGGTAAAAAAATCATGCGCGAAACTAGTGCTGGCACTGATGGTGAGGCCAGCGACAACGGCGAGGATGGTTGCGAAGGCAACGGCGCTGATGAACGCGAAGAAAATTTCGCCACCGAGTTTTCTGGCGAGCTCGGGGGCTGCCATGTTTGTTCCGCCATGGGCTGCGACATAGTCAGGCCCCATGAGACTCGCGGCGCCGAAACCGAAGAATGTGGTCATGATGTAGAAAAGACCAATGATGATCATCGCCCATACCACACTCGCGCGAGCCGTCTTGGCATCGGGCACGGTGTAGAAGCGAATGAGGATGTGGGGCAGGCCTGCCGTGCCGAACAACAGGGCCATGCCGAGGGAGATTTGATCCCACGGATTTTTAAAAATCAGACCGGGCGTAAGAAAGTCGCGGACGATTTTTTCTCCATTCGGCCCGGTGGAGGAGATGGCGGAGAGCGAGGAAAAGAATTTGCCGATGTCGAACTGATACTCGCGGAGCACGAGCACGGTCAGAAATCCACTGCCAGTCATGAGGAGCACCGCTTTGATGATCTGCACCCATGTCGTGGCCAACATTCCGCCGAAAACCACATAGACGACCATCAGCAATCCCACCCCGACCACGGCGACTTCGTAGGTCACCCCGGGGATCAACTGCCGCACGAGCACGCCGGCGCCAACCATTTGGGCGATCATGTAGAAAATCGAAACCGTCAGCGTGCTGAGAGAGGCCGCAGCTCGGACCGGTCGGGGGCTGAGGCGGTAGGCCAGCACATCGGCCATCGTGTATTTTCCGGCATTGCGAAGGGGCTCGGCCACGATGAAGAGGACTGTGAGGTAGGCCACAAGAAAACCGACGGAGTAAAGAAAACCGTCGTAGCCATTCATGGCGATCATCCCGGCGATCCCAAGAAAGCTGGCTGCGCTCATGTAGTCACCCGCCACGGCAAGGCCGTTTTGCCAGCCTGTGATGCGGCGACCGGCGGCGAAGTAGGCGCTGGCTCCGCTCGAGCGGCGGGCGCTGAAGTAGGTGATGATCAATGTCGCCGCCACGAAGGCGAGGAACATGTAAAGCGCGGTGTGATCGGTTGCTGCGGCGGCGGCAAGAGGGAGGAAATTCATATTAGTGCTCCGAGGTGAAACCGAATTTCGCGAGTAGCGAACGCTCGCTGCGATCCCAACCAGCGGCGGCGACCACGTAGATGAGTGCGAGAATCCAAGCCATGAAGAACTGGGACAGCGCAAAGAGGTAGGCAATGTTCACATCGCCCCAGATTTTTTGTTTCATGAAATCGGGAAACCAACCGACGCCGATTGGCAAAGCAAAGTAGTAAACGACAAAGAAGACTGTAGCAGGGACGACCAGCTTGAGCTTGCGGCGGACGAGGGCCTTGAAGTCGGCGTCTCGGGCGATGGCGTTCCAATCGGGAGGGGGAGTATTCGGGGCGGATGAAGGGGAGTCGGGGTGGCTCATGAGGGATGGTCTATCGCCAGCGCCGCTGGGAGTCGAGGGGAAATGGCCACGGCCGACGAGCGGAGTTTCGAGCGCGAGTCGTGAGCTGGGAGGGGCATCGTCTCGCATGGCCCAAATTTCAGCCGCGAAGCGGCGTTTCAGGGGAGCATGGCCGTCTCGGCCGTGCTGGCGCAAAGCGTGTTTTGTTTATCGCTGAAGTTGCGGGTGCGAGTGTCTTTCACGGTCGAGACGACCGTGCCCCCCTCTGAAGCGCGGGGTGATGGGAGCGGGGTGCTGTGATGGCGGGAGCGCTTCAGGCTTGGGTCAAGCCGGAGGTTGAACCTCCAAGGGTTTGCGCGCTGCCGCGCGAGGCGTGAAATGGAAGGGGCATCGTCTCGCATGGCCCAAATTTCAGCCGCGAAGCGGCGTTTCAGGGGAGCATGGCCGTCTCGGGCGTGCTGGCGCAAAGCGTGTTTTCTTTATCGCTGAAGTTGCGGGTGCAAGTGTCTTTCACGGTCGGGACGAGCGTGCTCCCCTCTGACGCGCGGGGTGATGGGAGCGGGGCGTCGTGATGGCAGGAGCGTTTCAGGCTTGGGTCAAGCCGGAGGTTGACCCTCCAAGGGTTTGCGAGTGGACGCGAGTGGTGAGCCGGGAGGGGCATCGTCTCGCATGGCCCAAATTTCAGCCGCGGAGCGGCGTTTCAGGGGAGCATGGCCGTCTCGGCCGTGCAGGCGCAAAGCGTGTTTTCTTTATCGCTGAAGTTGCGGGTGCGAGTGTCTTTCACGGTCGAGACGACCGTGCCCCCCTCTGAAGCGCGGGGTGATGGGAGCGGGGCGCCGTGATGGCGGGAGCGTTTCAGGCTTGGGTCAAGCCAGAGGTTGACCCTCCAAGGGTTTGCGCGCTGCCGCGCGAGTCGTGAGCTGGGAGGGACATCGTCTCGCATGGCCCAAATTTCAGCCGCGGAGCGGCGTTTCAGGGGAGCATGGCCGTGTGGGACGTGCAGACGCAAAGCGTGTTTTGTTTATCGCTGAAGTTGCGGGTAAGAGTGTCTTGCACGGTCGGGACGACCGTGCTCCCCTCTGACGCGCGGGGTGGTGGGAGCGAGGCGCTGTGATGGCGGGAGCGTTTCAGGCTTGGGTCAAGCCGGAGGTTGACCCTCCAAAGGTTTGCGCACGAGGGAAGCAACCCGGTCTGGAGATTTTCTCCAGACCGGTTGGTTGAATGGAACTATTTTACCAGCGGATCGACTGTGACCCACTTGCGCTCCGCCCAGCTCTTGAGGCCGAGTTCGGCGAATTGGACACCTTTGGCTCCGCGCAGGAGATCCCACGGGAAGGGTTCGTCGAGAACGATGTGGCGAAGGAAGAGTTCCCACTGGATTTTGAAGGCGTTGTCGTAGGTCTCTTGATCGGGGACTTTGGACCAGCCTTCAAAGAAGTTGATGGGTTGCGGAATGTCGGGGTTCCAAGTTGGGCGCGGCGTGTTGCCGTAGTGCTGAATCCAGACATCGCGGAGGCCGCAGACAGCAGAGCCTTTTTCGCCATCCACTTGAACGGTGAGGAGGTCGTCGCGGCGCACGCGGGTCACCCATGAGGAGTTGAAATGCGCAACCACACCGCCTTCAAGTTCGAAGGTGGCGTAGGCGGCGTCATCCGCCGTGCATTTGTATGGCTTGCCCTGCTCATCGACGCGCTCGGCGATGTGGGTGGCGCCGTAGCAGCTCATGGCCTTGGGTTCGCCAAAGAGGTTCTCGAGCACATATTGCCAGTGGCAGAGCATGTCCACGATGATGCCGCCGTCGTCTTCCTTGCGGTAGTTCCAGCTTGGGCGCTGGGCGGGGATGGTGTGGCCTTCAAAAACCCAGTATCCGAACTCGCCGCGCACGCTGAGGATTTTGCCGAAGAAGCCGGTTTCGATAAGGCGTTTGAGTTTGACGAAGCTGGCGAGCCAGAGTTTGTCCTGCACGACGCCGTTTTTGACTCCGGCTTTTTTGCAGAGGTCGTGCAATTCCAGCGCGGTCTTGGAATCCACGGCGATTGGTTTTTCGCAGTAGATGTGTTTTCCAGCGGCGACGGCCTTGCGAACGCCCTCCGCGCGGCGACCTGTCGTTTGGGAATCGAAGTAAACGGTGTATTCGGGATTCGCGAGTGTCTCGTCGAGATTCGTGCTCCACTTCGTCACGCTCGTGCGGGCGCAGAGTTCGCGGAGTTTGCTCTCGCTGCGTCCGATGAGGATCGGGTCGGGCATGATGACTTCATCCGGCCCAATGCGGAGACCACCCTGCTTGATGATCGCGTCAATCGAGCGGATGAGGTGTTGGTTGGTGCCCATGCGTCCTGTGACGCCGTTCATGATGATGCCGATGCGGTGTGTTTTCATATTTTATGTGAGGTTGGTTTTTAGACTTGGGATTTGTAGGCGGTGATGATGTCGGAGAGGAACTCGTCCTGCTCGCGGGCCCAGTGGCGGGCGGAGAAGATTTCGACTTCGATCCAACTGGAGAAGCCGGCTTGTTCGACCATGCTGCGGATGCCGCGAATGTCGATGCAACCCTCGCCCATGAGTCCACGGTCGTTGAGAAAATCCTGCGTGGGCGTGAGCCAGTCGCAGACATGGAATCCGATGATGCGCTTACCGGCACGGCGGATTTCCTGCTCCAACTGCGGATCCCACCAGATGTGGTAGACATCGGCGGCGATGCCAACCCAAGCGTCGCCGAGTTGATCGATCATGTCATTACATTGGCCGATGGTATTCACCGCGCTGCGGCAATCGGCATACATCGGGTGGAGCGGTTCGATGGAAAGCTTCACGCCGACGGACGAGGCATGGTCGATACAGGCGGCGATGCCTTCGGTGATCTGGCGGCGGTTTTCCGCGAGGCTGAGTTCCGGTTTGGCGCCACAGACGAGAACGACCTGCGGAGCGCCAACGGCGGCGGCTTCGTCCAAAGCTCGGCGGTTATCGTCAAGGGCGGTCTGGCGTTCCTCCGGAGTGAGACCGGGGAAAAAGCCGCTGCGCACGAGCGAGACGGCCTTCATTCCATGATCGTCGAGCAGTGCGCGAGACTCTGCGAGGGAGCGGCCTTCCAGCCATTGACGCCAGAGGCCCACGCAGCGAACCCCAGCGCGAGAGTATTTTTCGACAGCCGTGGGGAGATCCCATGGCTTGGTGGTCATCGTGTGAATCGCGAGGCGATCGAGATTTTCCATAGCGATCAGGCGAAGAAGGTGAGGTAGGGGGCGCCTTTGATGAGGCGTTGCAGATAGACGGCAAGCTCCATGGCGTGGTAGTCGCCCCACATCGAGGATTCACCATAGGCGGCTTTGGCGGGATCAGGTTTGTAGTCCCAGCCGTTTGGCTGATGGTAGATCGAGTGGAGGATGAGACCGTGATGTTTCGGATCGGTCGAGAGGTAGGGCTCGGAGAAGAGCGTTTGGGCGACCTTGAGTCCGGCTTGGAAATAGCGCTCGCCGGCTGCGGTCTGGCCTTTGGCTTTGAGATAGGTGCCGAGGCGCAGGAGACCTTGGGCATCGATAGCGGCAGCGGAGCTATCCACTGGCTCGTAGGCGTTGTAGGGATCCGCTGGGCGGTTCATGTAATCGCCGAGCAGGTGGAGTTTCGGCGCACCTGTGTCCCAGTAAGGAATGCCGCAGGTCGGCGTGTTTTCAATGAAGTGATCGGCCGTAGCAGTGGCGGCTTTGAGCATCATGGCCTCAATCGCCTGGCGGCCGCCGAATGGCTCCAATTCTGCGTCGGAGAGGGTGGCGAGCAATTCGAGTTCTTCTGCAAAACCCAGAACCGCCCAAGCCTGGCCGCGTGTCCAGGTGCTGAAGCCGGTGTAGCCCTGCTGCGAATTGGGGCAACGGTAGGCGCCGTCCTTCGTGTTGAAAACCGCCTCGTGGGTCGTGCGGCCGCGTTCGTCGTAGGAATCGCGTCCCTCGCCGTAGAAAATCGAATACTTCGCCGTGGAGTCGATGTGCTGCAACGCGCGATCGAGCAGGCTCACGGGTTTGTCACCCTCGGCCATCAGGACATGCCCGAGTTGATGCGCTTTCATGAGAATGCGACAGGAGCGAATGGTGTCCACGAAGAGGGAGTGTGGGCCGTTAAAGCTGTGGATGAATCCCCCACCCTGCCGCTCGGTCCAGCGGGCGGCCTGAACGGCACCACTGGTCTTGATGGCGAGTTCGTAGAAATTTTTCTCCCATTCGTTTTCGGGAAGACGGCCCTCGAGCATCAATCGGCGGAGGTTTCCGTAGGTCGAGAGGTTATTAAAACCATGGTCATGGACGCCGATATGCGAGACATGCGTGGCCATGCGGCGGACTGTGTTGTTGCGACCGCTGGTGAGACTTTCCTGATCGCCCGTGGCGTCAAAATGAAGGATCGCGATGCCGTAGCGGAAGCCTTCGGTCCATTCGGTCCAGCCGCGTGTCGTGTATTTTCCGGCAACGGTGAAGACGGGCGATCCCTTGCGTTCATCGTATTCTCGGTCGATCGCCGCGATTTTCGTCTTGGCGAGTGAGAAGAAGCGTTCGAGGTCACTGGAGAGCGCTGATGTTTGGAGGTTCGAGTCGATTTGGATCATAGGTGTGGTTAAAGTCTGCGGAGATGAAAGCCGCCGTCGATGTTGATGACATCACCGGTGGAAAATGGAAATGCGCCGCCGAGGATGGATTCCACAGCGAGGCCGACATCTTCCGGGTTGCCCCAGCGTTTTTGAGGAACGAGGCCCTCCGCGAGGAGCTTGTCGTATTTTTCCTTCACGCCGGCGGTCATATCCGTCGCCATGATGCCCGGGCGGAGTTCGAGAACCGAGATGCCCGCCTCGGCGAGTCGGACGGCCCAGAGTTGCGTGGCCATGCCGAGTCCGGCCTTGGAAATGCAATACTCGCCGCGGTTGATCGATGCGGTGTTCGCGGAGAGGGATGAGATGAAGATGAGTTTATAACCGCCCTTGAGCGTCGATTGACCCGGATTCGCCAGCCAGTGCTTCGCGGCCAACTGGGAGAGAAAATACGGCCCCTTGAGATTCACTGCGATCACCTCGTCAAAGATATCCTCCGTCGCCTCGATAATGTCGGCGCGAACGCGAGGAGCTATACCGGCGTTGTTGATGAGGGCATCGAGGCGTCCAAATGCGGCGAGCGTTTCGTCCATGAGACGCTCCCGGTCGGAGGCGAGCCCGACATTTCCACCGACGATTGGAAATTTCTGGGCACTGTTTGGAGCGACTTGACCGCAGGCGGCGGCGGTTTCATCGGCGGCGGCGCGGTTGTTCGCGTAGTGGATGGCGACGCTGTGGCCGGCGGCGGCGAGTTTGACGGCGATTCCACGGCCGAGACCACGACTCGATCCGGTGACAAGGATATTGGCTGGTGGGTTCATATGGGAGCAGCGTGCCAGAGGGCGGAAAATCGAGTGATGACAATGCCGATAGAAATTAGCACGATTCCGACTTATTTTTTTAAGAAACGATGAAAGATTACCGCCCCCTGCTTTTACAAGCGCTCGATTTGCGCCTGCCCGGTCTCCGGATGCGCCGCATGTGCCTCCACAAGCACCTTCCCGAGGCTGACGCCCTTGAAATGCACCGGCACAAATTTTGTCAGATTCTGTGCTACTTCTCTGGCGGAGGGACACTTTTGACACCTTCGGCCGAATACCGGGTTTTCTCCGGTGCGATCGCTCTCCTGCCCGCTGGAATGATGCACGGCTTTCGCGAGTCGAACGACCGACGGCCACTGAGTCTGGCCCTCGACTTTGAGTGGGAGGGGCCAATGGAATTCCGCATCTCGCACCTGAACCAATCCGAGTCCACCGGCATAAGGCACGCGATGTCTCAACTCAACCGCCTTAAAAACCCAGATGCGCCGGAAGCTCGATTGATGGCCGCCTCGGCCGCATTGACGATCCTCGACACTCAACTTCGCTCATTGGGCATTCTGCCCCGCGAAAATCGCGCGATGCCCGCCTTTGTAAAGAAATTCATCAACCTCGCCGCCGGTGAGGAAAGCCAAGCTAAGTCGATTGGCGACTTGGCAGGGGCGACAGGATACCAGCCCGACTATCTCAACCGGCGCTTTAAGCAAATAACCGGCCTCACACTCCTACAGCAACGGGACGCGCTGAATTTGGAAAAAGCCAAGCGATTGATCACCCAAGGCCTCCCGATGCAAGAAGTCGCCGCGCGCATCGGACATGATGATCCGAATTATTTTTCGCGCTGGTTCAAGCGCCATACCGGCATGCCGCCGAGCCACTATGTGCGGCGCCCGGAGAAGTCAGCGAAGAAATCGCATTCCATCGAGCCTTCGGGTTTGCCAAGCCCGGTTTCAGGCGGGTAGGGTCTGGACATGATCAAACAGCTGCTCCCTGTCGCTGCACTTGCGACTTTGTTTTTCACACACACCACTATGGCACAATCCGCACTCGAGAAGGGTCAGGCTTTCCTGGCCGAAAATGCAACGAAACCCGGCGTCCAAAAAACGGCGAGCGGTTTGCAATACATCATCCTCAACCCCGGCGAGGGCCGCAGCCCCAAGGCGACCGACACCGTGAAGGTGAATTATCGTGGAACGCTTCTCAACGGCACGGAATTTGACAGCTCCTACAAGCGGAATGAACCTATCGAGTTTCCTCTGAATGCTGTTATCAAAGGCTGGACCGAAGGTCTTCAACTCATCAAGGAAGGCGGAAAAATCCAGCTCTTCATTCCCTCGAACCTCGCCTACGGCCCCCGTGGAGCCGGTGGAGTCATCGGACCCGACGAGACGCTGATTTTCGATGTCGAGTTGCTGAAGGTGCTCTGATTCTTTCGGGCCTTGGCTGATCAGATCAGCTCCGCAGCGATCTCATCAGCCACAAGCCTGCCCTCGCGGGTAAGATAAACCCTACCGTCTTTCTTGGTCACCAAGCCGTGCTGCACCAGAGCTGCGGCTTGGTTTTCAGGGAGCATTGTCTCTGGCACGCCATCGGTGGTGCGCAGGGAAAAGGCGATCTTCTCCGCGCGGCGGGAGTCGTCATCAATACGCTCGACGAAATCAAAGCGATCTTCGTCTGTCAGGACTCGACGGGTGTAATCCGCCGTGTCAGCTAAATTCCTTCTCCTCCATCCAGCCCGCGTGGAGAAGGCGCTCGGACCGAGTCCGGCGTAATCCGCCCCGCGCCAGTAGCCGAGGTTGTGCAGGCACTCCCGACCCGGCCTGGCGTAGTTTGAGATTTCGTATTGCGGATATCCCGCGGCCTCGAGTTCGTTCATCGCCACTTCAAAAAAGTCGGAGTCACGATCCTCCTGCGGCCCCATCTCACCACGCTGGAAGCGCTCAAAGAATTCTGTGTCCTCCTCATAGGTGAGGCAATAGGCCGAGATGTGGTCGGGGCTGAGATCAACCGTCCGGCGAATCGACTCAATCCACTGGCTGCGTGTCTGGCCGGGAACTCCAAACATCAAGTCGAGATTCACATTTGGCACGCCGGCCTCGCGAAGGATGGCATAACTGCGAGCAGCTTGGGCTCCAGAGTGAACGCGGCCGAGAGTTTTCAGCAACTCCTCGTCCCAAGATTGAACGCCCATGCTGACTCGGTTGACTCCGAGAGCCAAAAGGGACTCGGCTTTTTCATGCGAGACGGTGGCGGGGTTCATTTCGATCGTGAATTCCTCCACAGCCGAGAAATCGATCCTCTCACGCAACCCGCTAATCAGAAATTTGAGCTGAGGGGTCGAGAGAGCTGTGGGAGTGCCTCCGCCGAAAAAAACGGTCCTAGGACGCAGTCCATCGGCTTCAAACTCCGCTTCGCGGAGAACCGCATCCAAAAACGCCTGCGTTTTATTCCGGTCGCTCGCCTCCTTGTAGAAACTGCAATAAGGGCAAACCTTCGGACAAAACGGAATGTGGACATAGAGATGCTGAACCATCGGAGGAGTGCACGCTAAGCAATCACAACGCGAACGGCAACCACCAGCCATCCGCTGATCACCCCATGGAAAGTCACGCGGGTGAGTGGAACCGGTGCGTCATGAAAAATCTCCGCATCTCAGCCTATGAAGAAATCAGTGTGCCCGAGGATTGGAAGATCACTACGCCGTTGAATCAAACTGCGCCATGCGTCCAAGCAGACAATGCAATCTGGAAACCCGCTGTGGTCTGGTTGCGCTTTCAACCGGACGAAGACCTCTTGGGTGAAGGAGCCGAACCAGGCTCGGGATATTGGATTCAAGACGAACACGGCCCCTCGGGTGCAAGGGAGATCAGAAGCAGACACACTGTCGAGTGGGCGTGATCAGCGGAAGTTTATCTTCACGCTGCCCTTGGCCTGGAGGCTGTCGGCAAGCATCGGCGCGGAGGCGCCGGGGGATGGTGCCGCTTCGCCAGTGAGGGCGTTTTTGAGCGCTCCCTCGACCAATTGGGCGCAATGGATTTTCATCGGAGGCAGCGGCCCGAGAGGCTCGGAGAGGGCCTCGCCTGAAAGTGTCAGCGCTTCCTGAGGTGTTTTGCCTTTGATGAGTTCCGTCGCCATGCTCGCGACGGCGATGGCCGTCTGGCAGCCGAAGGATTGGAAGGTAGCTTTGTCGATGACGCGCTTGCCGTCCTCTTCGCGAAATTTGATCCACATGCGCAACATGTCGCCGCAATCGCTGCTGCCTGCAGTTCCCACCGCATCCGCTCCGCTCATTTCGCCGAGGTTTTTGGGATTGCGGATGGCTTCGTCGATTTTGTCCTGCGTGTTCATTCGGTGGTATAGCGTGGCAGGGAGGTATCCACCTCGCAACTCCAGGCGTCGATGCCGCCTCGAAGAGCGCGGATGTTTGTAAAAGAATGTCCGGCGAAGTAGGCCGCGGCATCAAGGCTGCGCGAACCGGTGTGGTCCACGATGATGATGGCTGTGTCCTTGGCCCAGGTTCCCATGACTTCCTGCAAAAAATCCTGCCCCATCAGCTGCGATCCGGGGATGTGAACGGCCTCGAATTCCTCGCGCGTGCGGATGTCGAGCAGGCGGGCGCCGGCATTTTGAAAGGCCTCGGCGGCATCGAGGGGATTTATGAAAACCTTCTCGTCTGCCTCGTGGGATTCCTTGATCCGTGCGATGGCCTCTTGCGGATCGATGGCGTCATTTCTCGCGCAAACGCCTTCGAGCGTCTCCTCCGGCTGAAATCCGCAACTGGCACAGCCGCCGATATGGTAATGGCGGAAGAGTGTGCGCTGGGCACCAGGGCAATGCTCGAGCAACTCCCGCATGGTGATCTGTGGCGAAATCGTCATGGCGTCAAAGAGTAGAGCCTTTTCCCCTTGGCGCCACGGATTTTTCAGGGCGAATAACGCGCCACGACATCCGAGTAGATGTCCATGAGTCGGGAAAAAACTATTCTCCACGCGTAGCGTCCACGCGCCTCCTCACTCGCACGCAGTCCGGCAGCACGAAGATCGATGGTGAATTTGCCCTCAATGGCGTCAGCAAGTGCCGCCGGAGAGTTTTCTGTAGCCCACTGCTTCTGGTCGGAAAAAATAATGCGATCCATGTAGCTGCCTTTGATGCCGACAACCGGCGTTCCGCTCGCCTGGCTCTCGAGGGCGACGAGGCCGAAGGTCTCTTGCACACCAGGATGCACGAAAAGGTCAGCGGCGCGGTAGATGCGGGCGAGCTCGGCTGGGTCGGAGCAATACGGCATCCAATGCACGCCGGGGGTTTGATTTTGAAGATCGATCAGTGATGAACGCTGTGTGCCGTCGCCGAGGCAGAGAAGCTCGTAAGGCTTGCCTGAACGGGAGCGCAGGAGCCTGTAGGCATCAAAGAGCGTGCGGACATTTTTCTCCGTGGCGAGGCGTCCGACATAGAGCAGGAGGCGGGAGTCATTGGAAATTCCGAGTTGCGCACGTGTGGCAGCGCGGTCGGCGGGCTCGGGGCGGAAAATCTCGTCATCGACTCCAAGATCGACGGTATGGGTATTCTCAACGCCCCACCCACCCAAGAGTCTGGCCAGAATGGGACTGGGAACGAATGTGCACTCGAAACTGTTGTAGAGCGTGGTCACATATTTCCGGCAGGTCTCCTCAGCGATCGAGACAGCAAGCGGCCCCATGAACTTTCCAACCGTGCGCAGGATGGATTCCGAAAAGTGCGAGTGGTAAAAGCCGACCACTGGGATATCGAGCCCACGCCCCGAGGCGACGGCTTTCCATGCGACTTGATAGGGGTCGCCGGATTCAATGATGTCGGGCCTTTCTTTTTCCAAGACTTCCTCGACAAGGTGAAGCTTCGTGAGGGCACGGTAGCGTGAGGTGCGCGAGAGGAGTTGCGAGGCGATCGTGTAAACGCGCACGGCATCATCCCCGACTGATTCGGTCTTTTCACCCGGCACAATGATGACATGACGACAGTCAGGCCTGTAACGCCGCAGAAAAGCGCTCTTCTGCTCGATATACCGGCGCACTCCCCCGCTGACGGGAGAGTAGAACTGCGTGAGGTCGCAAATTTTCAAAAGCGAAGTCGTTTACTCGGAATCCGCGAGCCAGCGTTCGGCCTCGATCGCTGCCGCGCACCCCTGCCCTGAGGCGGTGATGGCTTGGCGGTAAACATGGTCGGCGACATCGCCTGCGGCGAAGACTCCGGACACATTGGTGCGGGTGCCGCCGGTTTGAACCAGATAGCCATTCGAGTCAGTGGTGAGGCTTTTGCGGAAGGGTGCGGTGTTCGGCTCGTGGCCGATGGCGACAAAAACGCATTTGAGGGCCAACTCGGAGGTCGTGCCGTCCTTGAGATTTTTCAGATGAACTCCGCTCACCTCACCAGCCTCGTCGGTGATGTAGCCGGTTACGGTCGAGTTCCAGACTGGCTTAATTTTGGGATTTGCGAGCGCCCGGTCGGCCATGATTTTCGAGGCGCGGAGCGTATCGCGGCGGTGGATGAGATAAACTTCCGAGGCAAAGCGCGTGAGAAATGTCGCCTCTTCGCATGCCGAGTCACCGCCACCGACGACGCATACAGGAACATTCCGGTAGAAAGCACCATCGCAGGTCGCACAGGAGGTGAGGCCATGGCCGATGAGTGCTTGTTCGCCCTCGATGCCGATGTAGCGGGGAGACGCTCCGCTTGCGATGATGAGGGACTTTGTTTCCATCCAAGCGCCATCCACTTTGAGCCGATGGGGAGTGCCGGGCTCGAACTCCTCCACAACGCCATACTGGAAGCGGGCGCCGAATTTTTCAGCCTGCTGATGCATCCGCTGAATCAATTCCGGACCGTCCACCCCGTCCGGGAATCCTGGGAAATTTTCCACGGCCGTCGTGGTGGTGAGTTGCCCGCCGGGGAGGCGTCCCTCGAGAACAAGCGGCGAAAGATTGGCGCGCCCAGTGTAGATTGCGGCCGTGAGTCCGGCACATCCAGTGCCAACAATAATGACATTTTCCATAAGCGCGTGGAGTAAACACAAAGACCCGCCGCTTGCGAAATGAATAATTTCAGACCAAGAGAATCTCGATCCGGTGGCCGCATTTTACCTTGTAGAGGAAAAGAAGGAGGTTTAGGGATGGCAAGAGAAGGTATTTCTTATGAATCTCTCAAACACCCTAGGAACCGCATTTCAACTGCTTGCGATTGCATTTTTGGCGTTTCCGGCAAGCGCCAAAGCCCAAGAGACAGTCGAGGCCCCCATGAAGAACGGCATTATTGTTCTCACTGCATTCGAGGGCGATGTAAAAATCTCGAGCTCTTCCAATGACGAAACCCAAGCCCCATCGAAAGGTGCAATTTTAAAGCAAGGCCAGATCATCGTCACCGGCCCAAAGGCTAAAGCCTCTCTCGCCTTCGAAAATGGCATCGTCATGGAGGTCGCCCCCTCCACCAAGTTTCTCATTCAGGAATTCCAACAAGCACCATGGGATGTTGCCCCAGAAAAGCTTGCAGAGATGAAAAGCGAGCCATCCAATTCCAAAACAACCGGATACCTTGAATACGGAGACATCATCACCGGTGTCAAAAAACTCAAACCCGGTTCGAGTCTGGAAGTAAGCACACCGCTCGGCACGGCCGGCATTCGCGGCACAGATTTTAAAACCAGTGCTGTGAAAAACTCAGACGGCACACCGAAAGCCTTCACTGTGGGCGTCGCCTCCGGCGAAGTGGGGGTTCGCTCTGCAGGCGGAGGTGACACCGTGCCGGTGGCGGCAGGATCATCCAGCAGCGTATCGATGTCTTCCTCTCAGGGCGGTCAATCCGGAGCGATCACGCAACCCGCCACAAGCCAACTCTCGGCAGAAGCTGGCAGCAGCATTTTATCCTCTGTCTCTTCCCAAAGATCTTCCGGACAAGCTGTTTTCGCTCAAGCCGTGGTGGCCGCTGCTCAGAGCCGTGAGTCTGCTTCTTCATCCCTCTCACCGGAACAGCAAAAAACGCTGGAGGAAGCGGCCAGCAACGGAGATGAAGCCGTCGTTGAAGCCGTCCAACAACTCGCCACGGAAACGCCTGCCGCCGCCGCGGAAATAGCAGCCGCCGCTGCGGAACTCGCCCCGAACGCCGCCCCTCAAATCGCTTCGACAGCCGCCTTGATTTCACCCTCTCTGGCCTCACAAATTGCAGCCTCCGTGGCAACGGTTGCCCCCTCCTCTGCGACGGCCATCGCCACCAGCGTAGCCCAGGCCGTCCCTGCCGCCGCCGCAGCTATCGCCGGTGCGGTTGCCTCAGTGGCACCATCCACCGCCCCTCAAATCGCAGCCTCCGTTGCGGCCGCCGTCCCTGAAGCCGCCGCGCAGATCGCCCAAAGCGTCGCTGCGGCGCAACCCCAACAGTCAGCCCAAGTCACAAGTCAGATCGTTGAGAGCGTTGCCGGAGTCGATGCACAAGCCGTGGGAGATGCCGCCCAGTCGGGAGTTCAGCAAGCAACAAACACAGGAACCAGCGCTCAGCCGCCTGCACCACCCAGCAGCATCAATACAAACCCGCAGATTCCGGTGCCGTTACCAACACCAAATTCAACACCAAATTCAACACCAAATTCAACACCAACCCCCATCCCAACACCGCAAGCCACCCCTCCAGAAATCCGCAGCCCACGATGAAACTTCGATCCTTTTTTTTACTCTTGGCAACATCCAGCGCGCTTTGGGCGGCAGACCCGCTGGAGTTTCAAGTCGGAGCGTTCATATTCACCCGTCCAGACACATGGAAATGGATCGTTCCCTCCAGCACTATGCGGAAGGCTCAACTCGAGGTTCCGGGCACCAATCAGGAAAAGGCGGAGGTCACATTCTTCCACTTCGGTCACGGCCAAGGAGGAGGCATAAAAGCCAATATCGACCGTTGGTTTGGGCAGTTTCAAGGCGGCCCGACATCGCAAAGCGAGGTCACCAAGGGGCGCACCCGCATTTATTATGTGCACGCGGCTGGCACATTCCAAAGCGGCATGCCCGGTGGCCCTACCACACCACTCGAAAACTATGCTCTCATGGGTGCAATCCTTGCCGACGAACAATCCGGGGATGTTTTTGTGAAAATGACCGGCCCCCAAGCGGTCGTGCAGTCCGCAAACCTGTTTTTCACGGAAATGATCACCCAAGCCGCTGCGACACGGGGCGAACCCGGATTGCAGCCAGCGCTCAACCAGTAATTTCTTGTCTTTACTAAACTCCTTCCCCGTCTAATTTGCACGGCTCTCTTATGTCCATTATTCTGTCAATTCTCATAGCCATTCATGTTTTGGTTTGCGCTTTAATGATTTTAGTTGTCCTTATGCAGCGCCCTCGAAGCGAGGGGTTGGGCTCGGCCTTCGGTGGTGGACTGACTGACAATGTCTTCGGCTCGCAGACGACCAATGTCCTTGCTCGATTCACCACCTGGATGGGCATCGCTTTTTTTGCAATCACCCTCCTCCTCTCGATCCTCACCGCGAAGGCGAATTCCGGCAAAACAGCCGTTCAGAAAAAGCTCCTCAGCGAACCGCTTCCGGCCGCAGTGTCAACACCAACACCTGCTCCTCTAAGCACGCCTGAGGCTACTCCAGCCACGCCAACGGCATCGGCCACGCCAGTCGCTGAACCAGTCCAAGAGACACCTCAAGCAACTCCAGAAGTGGAAACAGCCCCTCTCGAGCCAGCACCCGCAGCCTCACCGGAGGCAACCGCCCCTGCGCTAAACTGAGCCCCAGAACGCTGGGCAGATCATCACTCCGCCAAACGGAGAATTGTGAATCGCAGAACGCCGGACTCCGTGGAACAATGCCCGCCATGAAATCCCTGAAGACGATTGCAGCCGCGAGGCGCTGGCGACAGGGGATCGATGCCAGGGTTATTCTGGTGCCTACCATGGGTGCTCTGCATCATGGCCACGAGGCTCTCATCCGCCATGCCCGCAAGATCGTCGGCCCCACGGGAATCGTCGCCGTTTCTGTTTTTGTGAACCCGACGCAATTCGGTCCCAAAGAGGATTTCAACGCCTACCCTCGTCCGCTTGCAAAAGACCTCGCCACCTGCAGGCGCGCCGGGGCAGATGCCATTTTTCTTCCCTCAGTAGAAGATATGTATGCCGCCGATGCCAGCGTGACAGTCGGCGAGTCGGGCCTTTCCGCTACGCTCTGCGGGCGAAGCCGCCCTGGGCACTTCGGAGGAGTCTGCACGGTCGTAGCCAAACTTTTTCTCGCTATCCAACCCACACATGCCGTTTTTGGCGAAAAAGACTGGCAGCAGCTCGCCATCATCCGCCGCATGGTGCGGGATTTGAATTTTCCCATCGTGATCGAGCCTTTTCCCACCGTGCGCGAGTCGGATGGACTCGCCGCCAGCTCCCGCAACGCCTACCTCACCCCCGACGAGCGTGCGCTTGCGCCTTCGATTCATGCAGCGATGGAGCTGGCCGCGAAACTCAAAAGTCCGCAGGCCATCGTGAAATCCTGCGCCGCCGCCATCAGCAAAATACCAGGCGCGCGGATTGACTACATCGAAGCGGTGGACGCCTCCACACTCGCTCCGCTCTCGAGCCGAAAAATCGCCGGACGCCTTGCCGTCGCCGTCTTCCTTGGCAAGGCCAGACTCATCGACAACATCCCCCTACCCCGCATCCCATGAGAGAATTTGATTTCATCGTCCTTGGCAGCGGTATCGCAGGACTCTCCTTTGCTCTGAAGGCTGCGGAAAAAGGTCGCCTGGCCCTCATCACCAAACGCGCCATTGCCGACTCGAACACCGCTTGGGCCCAAGGCGGCGTGGCCTGCGTAATGAGTGACGAGGATTCCTTCGAACTCCACATCCGGGACACTCTCGATGCGGGGGCGGGCCTCTGCCACGAGGACGCCGTGCGCAAAATCATTACCGAAGGCCCTGAGCGAATCGCTGAGTTGATGAAACTCGGCGTGCACTTCGACCAGCGGGAAAATGGCAACGGCCACCATGAACTGGATCTCGGACGCGAGGGCGGCCACTCCAAGCGCCGTATCCTCCATTTCCGGGACACAACCGGACGCGAAATCGAGAGCGCACTTGTTGCCCAAATCGCCTCGCATCCGAGCATCGAAGTCATGGAAAACCACATGGCGGTGGATTTCATAACGACCGGAAAACTCGGCTACGCG
This sequence comes from Terrimicrobiaceae bacterium, assembly GCA_044342325.1. Taxonomy (GTDB): domain Bacteria; phylum Verrucomicrobiota; class Verrucomicrobiia; order Chthoniobacterales; family Terrimicrobiaceae; genus UBA967. The sequence continues at coordinate 4,497 of JBIIPZ010000037.1, read as the reverse complement.
ATGGAGAACAGCTGCGTCGGCGTTTATGTCCTCAACGAAGCCACGGGTGAGGTGGAGACCCTCCGCAGCGATGTGACTGTGCTGGCCACAGGAGGTTGCGGGAAGGTGTATCTCTACACGACGAATCCCGACATCGCCACGGGGGATGGTGTCGCCATGGCTTGGCGGGCCGGTGCTGTGATTGCGAACATGGAGTTCATCCAGTTCCACCCGACTTGCCTCTACCATCCCGCCATCAAGTCCTTTCTCATCTCCGAAGCTGTGCGCGGCGAAGGTGCCATCCTGATCAACGAACGCGGCCGGCGCTTCATGGAACACCACAACCCCCAGAAGGAACTCGCCCCGCGCGATATCGTAGCCCGCGCCATCGATGCGGAGATGAAACGCAGCGGTGCCAAGTGCGTTTATTTGGACATCACCCACAAGCCCGCCGATTTCATCAAATCCCGCTTTCCGTCGATTTACGAAACCTGTCTCCGCGCCGGTCTGGACATCACACGAGAACCGATTCCCGTTGTTCCAGCCGCCCACTACCAATGCGGCGGAGTGAAGACCGACCTGCAAGGCGAGACTTCACTGCGCGGCCTCTATGCGATCGGCGAAGCCGCCTGCACCGGTCTGCACGGAGCCAACCGCCTTGCCAGCAACTCGCTCCTCGAAGGCGTGGTCATGGCCCACAGCGCCTTTGAAAAATCCACCCGCCGCCAGCGCGATCCCGTCGCCATTGAGCTCCCCGAGTGGCGCTCCGGCAGCGTTCAGGATGTGGATGAACTCGTGGTCATTTCGCACAACTGGGAAGAAATCCGCCGCCTCATGTGGGATTACGTCGGCATCGTCCGCACCGACAAACGCCTCCAGCGCGCAGCGACGCGCCTGCGAAACCTCCACGCCGAAGTGCAGGAATTTTACTGGAATTTCAAAGTCACGACCGACCTGCTCGAGCTCCGCAACCTCGTAACCGTAGCCTCTCTCGTCGTCGACTGCGCGCTCAGCCGCAAGGAAAGCCGGGGCCTTCACTACACGCTCGACTACCCGAATCGAGACGACGCCCGTTTTCTGCGGGACACTGTGATGCGACGCATCTGAGTCTTCGGAAGAGAGAGCGCCACCGGGAGATCGTTTTGCCAATACGGCAAGATTCATTTATATTGCTCCGCATGGAAGGCGTCGCCACATCTTCTCCTGAAAGCATTGGGTTATCCGAGAATGAACTCGTGGCCCGTGCAGAGTCCCTGATACGCGAGTTTCCCGGCTGTTTTTGGTTCCGACACCCCAAAGCCCGGATTCGTGACCGCAATGACATTCCACTTGTCATCCAGCATCTCCGGGAATACGGCGACCAACGCGCCTGGCGGGCTGCGCAAGCGCTTCGAAAATGCCTTTAACCACTTTCCAAAAAGAAGTCCTTGAAGTCATCCTCGCAAACCGTGGCGAGGCGAGCCATTTTGCCGGAGGCATCGTGCTGCACTCACCGGACGACTCGGTGCGCTTTTCCCACGATTTTGATATTTTTCACGATGCCACTGAAGACTTGCTGGTCGCCAGCCTGAAAGATGTCTCCAGTTTGCGAGCAGCAGGTTTTGAAGTGGAGCTTTGCGATAATGAAGAAAAGTGGACGAAAACCAGCTCCTTCCGAAAAGCCCGTGTGCGCAGCGGCCCCGACTCAGTGGAGCTTGATTGGGCACTCGACTCGGCTTTCCGTTTTTTCCCGATTGTTCACGACGAAAAGTTGGGCTGGCGTCTTCATCTCTTTGATATGGCAGTCAACAAGGCTCTCGCCCTTGCAAGCCGCACTGAAACGAGGGATTACATCGACATACTTGAACTCTGCCGCATCTATCCCTTGGAGGCCATCCTTTGGGCAGCTTGCGGAAAGGATCCAGGGTTCAGTCCCATTTTACTTCACAAAATGGTTGGGCGATTCGCCCGTATTGACCCGTTCACACTCCATGAAATCAAGGCTAGGAACCTTGATCCTGTTCAGATGAAAGAGGAGTGGACGGGATTTCACGACAAGGCTCTGCATGAAATGACGCTGCTTGCCGACGAGCAACCTGATATGCCGATCGGCGTAAGTTTTGTGAATGAAGAAGGCGCTCCCGGTTGGATTCGGTCCAACCCTTCGCTGAAAATCCACGCACCCTCGCTGCGCGGTTGTTGGCCCTCGATCAAGGGTGACCACTTCGCGCATTGATCACACCTGCTTAGGCAATCCACCCAGATGCCACATTTTTTCTCGCACAGCAGGGCGGGAATCCTCATTCTCCCGCGCCTATGTCCGTTCTTATTGTTGGATCTATCGCGCTGGATGACATCAAAACACAACTCGCCGAGCAAAAAGACCTGCTCGGGGGCTCCGCCTCGTATGGAGCTGTTTCCGCATCGAATTTCAGCCCGGTGAATCTCGTCGGCATCGTCGGCGAGAATTTTCCGAAAGAACACATCGAACTCTTCCACAAGCGCGGCATCGACCTCGCTGGCCTCCAGATCGTGCCCGGCGAGACCTTCCGGTGGTCCGGCGAATACATGTGGGACATGAACACCCGCGAGACGCGCTCCGTTGCGCTGAATGTGTTCGAGCATTTCACCCCCACCCTGCCCGAGGGCTACCACTCGACGCCGATCGTTCTGCTCGCAAATATCGCGCCCGACCTTCAGCACCATGTGCTCAACCAGGTCAGCCAGCCCCGCTTCGTCATCGCCGATACGATGGATCTCTGGATCAACATCGCCAAGGAATCCCTCGAAAAACTCATCGCCCGCGTCGACATGCTCATCCTCAATGACAGCGAGGCCCGCCAATTCACTTCCGAGACCAGCCTGATCAAGGCGGGCAAAAAAATCCGCGCCATGGGCCCGCAATATGTGGCCATCAAAAAAGGTGAGCATGGATGCCTCCTCTTCGGACCTGAAGCTGAATTTTTCAGCTGTCCCGCCTATCCACTGGAAGACATCCATGATCCAACTGGTGCCGGGGATTCCTTTGCTGGAGGCCTTGCAGGCTACCTCGCCGCGAATGTGAAAGACGGCCAAGTCACATTCGACCATCTGAAAAAAGCTGTCGTCTATGGCAGTGTTCTCGCCAGCTACAATGTCGAAGCCTTCAGCCTCGAGCGTCTGAAAACCGTGGATACAGCGCAGATCGACTCGCGCTACGACCTCTTCCGCCGCATCGCGCACTTCGAGACAATCTGACCTCGCTTCGCTTTCAGGAAAAAGGATCGTAGCCCACCAGCTTGAAGACTCCGAGCATGGCCACATAGAGAAAAATCGTGACCAGGCTTGCCAACCCCAAGCTGGTAAAAAATGAAAAGCGCCCAAGCAACCACGGCAAGGCCGCAAAGAGACCCAAGGATGGGATGACAAACCAAAAGACCTGCAGCGAGAAGGTGGCGATTTTTTCAGTTTCGCGGGATTCCCAATAAATCCAAAACATCGAGATCAAGGACAGAACGGGAAGTGCCGCCAGCAGCGCACCCCAAAAACCGAGGCGCTTCGTGGCCTCTGTGATGGCAACGATCATCAACGCGCTAAGAGCAATTTTCAGCAGGTATGGCATGCGGGGAGCATCCAACAACAAGGCTGGTTTACTTATTCGGCCTTCAAAGCCGTGAGAGCCTCGTCGAGTGTGGCGGAGTTCGAGATCGAGATCACTGGTGTTCCTTTGCGGATGCGGCCCACGAGACCGGCAAGCACGCCGCCGGGTCCGAGTTCGATGAATTGTTCGATGTGCAGATGGTCGATGAGGTATTCGATGCTTTGTGACCAGCAGACGCTTCCGGTGACCTGGTCTGCGAGTGTGCGGCGGATAGTTTCGGCATCGCCGACCTTGATGGCGTCCACATTGCAAACAACAGGGACGCGTGGAGAGTTCATCGGCGTCTCAGCAAGGGCGGCGGAGAGTGTTTGGTAGGCGGGCTCCATGAGTCGCGAGTGGAAGGCACCGGCAACAGTGAGTTCCACGGCCTTTCTGGCGCTGTATTCCTTGGCCAAGGAGACGGCGACAACGATTTTGGAGGATTCACCCGAGAGAACGATTTGTCCGGGGGCATTGATATTGGCGACATCCACATCGGCGACGGCAGCCAGTTCCCGCACGCGGTCCTCCTCGCCACCGATGATCGCCGCCATGGCGCCTTCCGACCCCTCGCAGGCTTCCTGCATGGCGCGGGCGCGCTTGTCCACAAGGCGGAGCCCGGTCTCAAAATCGAAGGTTCCGGCTGCAGCATGGGCGGTGAACTCTCCGAGCGAGAGGCCGGCGGTGGCTTGAAAATCGAGGGCGGGGAATTTCTCTTTCAGAACAGCAAGGCAGGCGAGGCCGTGGACATAGAGTGCAGGCTGGCAGACAGAGGTCTTGGTGAGTTCCTCAGCAGGGCCTTCAAAGACGATTTGGCTGAGCGAATAGCCAAGGATTGAATCGGCTCGGTGGAAGAGATCGGCGGCACAAGGATACTCGGCGGCGAGATCCTTGCCCATACCGACGGTTTGGGCGCCTTG
>JBIIPZ010000007.1:0-93737 GCA_044342325.1 Terrimicrobiaceae bacterium | reverse complement strand
TTTCATAAATAGATCAGGACTGGGGTTGGTGATCAGTGCCAGGCACTGTGCACGATGGTATAGGCAAGAGGAATACCAATGAGAAGGTTAAAGGGAAAGGTGACCCCGAGGGCAAGCCCGACATAAACACTTGGATTCGCAGCCGGAAGCGCGGCCCGGAAGGCAGCAGGGACGGCGATGTAGGATCCGCTCGCGCACAGAATCGCAAAAAGAAACGCATCCCCCTCTTTGAATCCACAGAAGTAGGCGATGAGGAGAGCGCAACCACCGGAAATGATCGGAAAGGCCAGCGCAAAGGCGACGGAGAAAATGCCCCCAGCGCGCAAATCCGCAATGCGCCGCGCGGCGACCAAGCCGAGATCCAACAGGAAAAAACAGAGCATGCCCGGGAAAAGGTCGCTCACAAAAGGCTGAAGAGCCTTCGCGCCGGATGCCGGAGTCACCATTCCCGCAAGAAGACTGCAGATCAGGATGAGAACAGATTTGTTGGCCAGGCACTCGTGAAGGACGCTCGCCCAGGATAGTCGATTTTTGCCGGCGTTGGTGTCGTTCCATCTCGCCAGCACAAGGCCGGTTAAAATCGCGGGGCTCTCCATCAAGGCCAGTGCCGCCACCATGTAGCCGCCGAAGGGAATCTGGCGCGCATCAAGGTAGGATGCGGCCGTCATGAAGGTGACCGCGCTCACCGAGCCATAAGTTGCCGCGACGGCCGCCGAATCAGGCACGCTGAACTTCCTTCTCACAATAGGATAAACAATAAGCGGAATCAAAAAAGAAGCCGCCGTGGCGATGAGCAAAGGCAGCAAAACCTCCATAGACATCGGCGTCTTTTGCAGCTCGGTTCCACCCTTAAACCCAAGAGCGAATAGCAAATACAAGGAGAGGACTTTTAAGAAAGACTCCGGAATTTCGAGGTCCGATTTCACGATCACGGCGAGGATACCAATCAAAAAGAAAAGGATCGCCGGCTGTAAGAGATATTCCAATGGACTCATGTCGGGCCGAAAACTAAATAGGAATTTGATTTTGGGAAGACCGAAGATCAATTTTAAGAACTACAAAATGAAAACACTCCTCGCCATAGCCGCCATCGCTCTCGCAGGCTGCAGCACCATGCCCAAACAACCGCCCCTCCGCACTGTGGATCATGTGAACCTCAGCCAGTTCATGGGCGACTGGTATGTCATCGGCACCATCCCTTGGTTCGTCGAAAAAAATAATGTGGGCACGATGGATATCTACAAACTCCGGCCCGACGGAAAAATCGATATCCGCTACGCATTCCACAAAAAATCCCTCGAAGCCCCCCGTCAGGAGATGAAGGCTACCGCCACTGTGGTGAACACAAAAACCAACGCCGAGTGGGCCGTGCAATTTTTTTGGCCCTTCAAGGCACCCTTCCTAATCATCGACCTCTCGCCGGATTATCGCCACACCACGATCGGCTATCCCGACCGCAGCCTGATCTGGATCATGAGCCGCGAGCCTGTGATGTCTGAAAAAGACTACACCGCCGCGCTTGAAACCGCCCGCTCACAAGGCTACGACATCTCGCGCATCGTCAAGGTGCCTCAAAAATCTCAAACCAAGCCATGACCACCTACATTTACGAAACCATCCCGGCCGACGGCTCAAACGAGCCAAAGGTTTTCGAGTTCCAGCAACGCATGACCGACAAGCCACTCACCCAACATCCCGAAACCGGCGAACCCGTGCGGCGCATCATCAGCGGCGGCCTCGGCATCATGCAAAAGGGCAAGGCGTCCGCACCGGCGCCGTCTTCTTGCGGCAGCGGATGCGGCTGCCATTGATAGCCGCCTAAAGCGGATTAAGACTCCAAGAGACCTCGCCGTTTTCTGAGACTTCCAGCCAAGCCCAGCTTGGAGGGGAGCCTTTATTCGGTTTCCCAATCGTGCCGGGATTCAGCAGGCGAGAGCCGCCGAACTGCTCGTCGCGTGGCACATGAGTGTGTCCAAATAGGAGAAACTCTGTCGCTGGCAGCCTGCGGGGCAGGATATGAATGAGATGAAATGTCCTGCCAAAACGATTCAGCTCAAGAAATAGTGGCAGGTCGAGCCCATAGTCGTTGTTTCCCAGAACGCCATAAAAAGGCTTCCCGAGTTCCAGACAGGCACTGAGCGTGGAGAGATTGCAAAAATCTCCCAAATGCCAGATCTCGTCCGCCGATTTCAGCACTGGCAGGATTTTTTCCGGCAGGATTCCGTGTGTGTCAGCTATGACCGCTATGCGCATGGCAAAGACACTATAAGATACACAGCGCCAAGATGCAGCGAGATAGGATTAACTAAAGACATCCGAGCCATTTCGGCAATGAAACCCAAACTCAAAGGCTTGAGATTTCAGCGAGTCCGGGCGCAGGAGTCTTAAAGCAAGCCCGTGAGCTTGGAAACGATGTCTCCTTTGCTGCTCACGCCAACGGACTGGTCACGCTTGGTGCCGCCTTTGAAATAGATAAGCGAAGGGATGCTGCGAATACCAAATTGAGCAGAGACGCCGGGGGCGTCATCGACATTCACTTTGGCGATTGCGAATTTGCCGACATTCTCGGTGGCGATTTCATCCACCACGGGGCCAAGCATGCGGCAGGGAGCGCACCAAGGAGCCCAGAAGTCAACTAGGACAGGAGTGCTGGCGGCTTCGATGAAGGAGGTGAAATTTGAATCGTTGAGTTCGGTGACATTAGGATTAGCCATAGGAAAGGTATTGTTGGTTTTTTAAAAAAAGAAGGATCAGCCTAGCATCGTCCAGAGTTGGATGCCAAGCGAGGCCAATGCCACGACCGTCGCGGCGATGCCGAGGATGAGATCGGAATTACCGGCTTTGCCTTCGGCAACATTGGTTGAAGCGGCTTCTGCAGGCGCGGATTTTTTTTCGCTCGGAGCGGCTGCGGAGGGAGCAGCCTTTTTGAGATTCATCGTGGCCTGAGGAACGGTCTTTGCGGCCGAAGGCAGGCTGATCTTTGCGGTCTCCTTTTTGGGTGATACGGCACTGACTGGTGCGATTGGAGCTTTAGGCGCTTCAGCTGCTGCGGCAGGCGGCTTGATCGCAACGGCAGGCGCTGCGGGTGCGGCAGGAGCTGCTCCGGGTGCTTTCGGCAAAACGGGTGCGGCGGGAATCTTTGGGGCCTCGCCGGCTACGGCTGGCGGTTTGATCGCCACAGCAGGTGCTGCCGGAGCGGCAGGGACTGCTCCAGGCGCTTTTGGCAAAACAGGAGCTGCTGGAATCTTTGGCGCTTCGCCAGCTACAGCAGGTGGCTTGATCGCCACAGCAGGCGCTGCCGGAGCGGCAGGGACTGCTCCAGGCGCTTTTGGCAAAACCGGTGCGGCGGGGACTGCTCCGGGTGCTTTTGGCAAAACCGGTGCGGCGGGAATCTTTGGCGCCTCGCCAGCGACAGCTGGTGCCTTGATCGCCACAGCAGGCGCTGCGGGAGCAGGCGGAACCACTCCGGGCGCTTTTGGCAAAACGGGTGCGGCTGGAATCTTCGGGGCCTCGCCACCGACGGCAGGCGGTTTGATTGCTACAGCAGACGCTGCTGGAGCGGCAGGGACTGCTCCAGGCGCTTTCGGCAAAACAGGTGCGGCGGGAATCTTTGGCGCTTCGCCAGCGACGGCCGGCGGTTTGATCGCCACAGCAGGCGCTGCGGGAGCGGCAGAAATTTTAGGAGCGAGGCCGGAAGCGACAGGTGGTTTGATGGCTGGACTCGCAAGAGGTGGAGCAGGTGGCACGACTCCTCCGGGCACGACAGGTTTGGCAAGAGGAGAAACAGGCGGCGGGGGTGGCACAAGACCACTGACTGCCGCAACAGGCTTGGCAGGAAGACTGATCATGGCTGCCTCACTGCCTTGAGCTGGAGGAGGCGGAACCGGACGACGGTTGGGAAGGACAATACGAACGGTTTCTTTTTTGGGGTCAGGCATATGAACTCGGGTGAACCTTTAGGTTAGTGAAGTAATTCCAGAGGTGGGGATGTTTGTCAATTTTCAGCAACCCTTCTCTGCATTTTTTACGAGACGGGCCATGATGGCTTTCTGCGTGTGGAGACGATTTTCAGCTTGCCGAAAAATGGTGTCGGCGTGGGTTTCAAGAGTGGCCTCATCGATTTCCTTGCCACGGTAGGCTGGCAGGCAGTGCATCACCAGAGCACCCGGAGCGGCAAGCGCGACGAGTTCCGCGTTGATTTGATACCCTTGAAATTGGGCCAAGCGGTAAGCGGCCTCCTCCTCCTTGCCCATGCTGACCCAGACATCGGTGTAGAGCACATCCGCCCCGGCAGCGGCTTCCGAGGGATCCGAGGTGAGGCGGATTTTTCCTCCAGCGCGCTCGAGCAATTCCACGGGGGGCTGGAATTTCGGGGGTGCGGCAATAGTGAGTTCGAGTCCACAGCGGGCGGCGGCCCAGATCCAAGAGCGGGCGACATTGCAGTCGCCATCGCCGATAAATGCCACGCGCAATCCCTCCAGCGACCCACGCGTTTCCCGGATCGAAAAAAGATCCGCCAAAATCTGGCAGGGATGCTCTTCGTCGGTGAGAGCGTTGATGGTTGGAATGCCGCTGAAGGCCGCGAAGTCCTCGACATCTTTTTGGGCAAAAGTTCGAATCACAGCGCCGTGGAGCATACGCCCCATGACGCGGGCTGTGTCGCGAATTGGCTCCCCTCGCCCGAGCTGGATATCCGCCGCAGCAAGAAACAGCGCATCGCCGCCGAGTTCGCGAATACCGACCTCGAACGACACGCGGGTGCGGGTGGAAGATTTGGAAAACATGAGCGCCCAGCATTGATGCCGAAGCGGGTGCTCGGCATGTTGACCCCGCGTGGATTTCATAACGGAGGTGTCGTCGAGGATGCTCTCGATATCCTGTGCGGTGAGAGACTCGATGGAGAGAAGATGTTTCATGGTATGGGATCGAGTGCCGTTTCAGTTCGCGGACTCAATGAAGCGGATGGTTTCGGAAAATTTGGCCACAGCCTCGTCGATTTCGGCGCGAGTGACATTGAGAGGCGGCAGAAAACGCACGACAGTTTCTCCAGCGGGAATAACAAGCAATCCGGCCGACATCGCCCGAGTGACGACTTCCAGAGCTGGAGGGCGTGTTGTTTTTGGAAAATCATTACCCAGCTGAACACCAATCATGAGCCCGATGGCGCGAACTTCTGTGATGTGAGGATTTGCAAGCGCCCGGAGTGATGAAGCCAAGTATTCACCCAGCGAGCGGGCGCTCTCGAGGAGTCCGTCGCGCTCGATGATTTCAAGCACCTTCAACCCTGCAGCACAGCAAACAGGGTTGCCGCCATAGGTTGTGCCGTGACTTCCCGTGCCGAGCAGGTCGCAGAGAGGACCTCTTTCGTCGATGGCTCGACTTGAGGCCCAAAAGGCGCCGAGAGGAAAACCGTTCGCGATTCCTTTGGCCCAGGAGACGCCATCTGGCTGAACATCCTGCGCGATCGCGTGCCAACCGCACCAATGTCCGGTCCGACCGAGACCGCACTGGACTTCATCGAAAAGCAGGAGCATGTCCCGTTCTTCACAGATCGCGCGAAGGCCGCGCAGAAAATCACCTGTAGCAGGATGAATCCCGCCCTCGCCTTGAATCGGCTCGACGAGGATCGCGATGGTATTGGAGTCCACCGCAGCCCGCACAGCATCGAGGTCGCCGAATGGCAAATGCTGGAAGCCGGGCAGAAGCGGGCCGAAATCTTTTTTCACCTTGTCCTGCCCCGTGGCAGAAATGCAGGCCATCGTGCGTCCATGGAAGGATCCGGTGAATGTCAGAATTCCCGACCTACCCGTGGCACTACCGAAGCGACGGGCGAGCTTGATCAGGCCCTCATTGGCTTCGGCGCCGCTGTTGCAAAAGAAGACCTTCCCCTCACCTGTGACTTCGACAAGACGCCGCGCAAGATCCGCCTGAGGACCTGTGCGGTAAAGATTGGAGGTGTGGACGAGCTTGCCTGCCTGCCCGCAGACGGCACTCGTGACCTCTGGATGCGCATGCCCGAGCGAGCACACGGCAATACCGGCGCCGAAATCTAAAATTCTTCGACCCGAGGCATCATGGATGAAACATCCCGATCCACTCTCGATATCGAGATCGAATCGGCCATAAGTCGGAATGACAAAGCGGGAGTAATCTTCAGCAAGTGGGTTCATGGTCTTCAGGAAGAGAAACGGGCGGGACCATTGCTGGTCCCGCCCGGTCCGTCAGGGGATTCCTCGGGAGAAATCTTCCACCGGTTTCAGGTTAAAATTTGTAGCGGGATAGCCTTTGGCGTCCCGCCAGGTTTTACTCAGACTTCTTAGCTTCCGAGGATGCTGCTACGGTTTCAACAACCGCCTCCTCAATGCCGGCGCCTTCCGTATCCACCCACTCAATGTAGGCCATAGGAGCGGAGTCGCTCATGCGCTGACCGAGCTTGATGATGCGGGTGTAACCACCTTTACGTGTGGCCGCGCGTGGTGCGACTTCGGCGAAGAGCTTTTTGACGGCGTCTTTTTGACCGAGGTAGCCTGCGGCGAGGCGTCGGGCATGCAAATCACCACGTTTGCCGAGAGTGACCATCTTTTCCGCGAGCGGACGAACGGCTTTGGCCTTGGCGAGGGTGGTTTTGATGCGTTTGTGTTCGATGAGGCTGCAGACCTGGTTGGCGAGCAAAGCGTCGCGGTGTGAGGTCGAGCGGCCGAGTTTGACAGTTTTCTTACGATGGCGCATGGCGTGTTATTTGGATTCCTCCACAGCGGGAAGTTCGATGAGACCCTGATCGAGCTTCATACCGAGGCCCAAACCGAGTTGAGTGAGTTTGTCTTTGATTTCGTTGAGGGATTTTTTACCGAAGTTGCGATACTTGAGCATCTCAGCTTCGCTCTTGAGAGCGAGTTGTCCCACGGAAGTGATGTTGGCGTTGTTGAGGCAGTTTGCCGCACGAACGGAAAGCTCGATCTCGTTGACGCTCATGTTGAGGAGCTTCTTGAGACGGCTGTTTTCTTGGCTGACCTCTTGAGGAGTTTCATCAAACTCGACGACATTTTCGTCGAAGCCGACGAAGACATCCAAGTGGTGACGGAGAATGGCTGAGGCCTGCAGGAGAGCATCGTCTGGAGTGATGCGACCATCGGTCCAGATTTCCAAGATGACCTTATCGTAGTCGGTGCGCTGACCGACGCGTGTGTTTTGCACGGCATACTTGACGCGAGTCACAGGGGAAAAAACCGAGTCGATGGCAATGACGCCGATTGGCTGATCCGAGCGCTTGTTCTCATCGCCAGTGGCAAAACCGCGGCCGACCTTCACTTCGAACTCCGCCTCGAATTTCATCTTCTTATCGAGCGTGCAGATGATCTGCTCGGGGTTCAAAACCTCGCACTGGTTTGTGCTCTGGATGTCACCTGCTGTGATGACGCCCTCCTTGTTGACTGCGAGCTTCAGAGTGCGGGGCTCGTGGTCATGGGCTTTAAATTTGATTTTTTTGAGATTAAGAATGATGTCCACGACATCTTCAACGACTCCGGGAAGAGTGCTGAACTCGTGCTGAACGCCTTCAATTTTCACCGAGGTGATGGCGGCACCTTCAAGAGAGCTGAGGAGCACGCGGCGAAGCGAGTTTCCGATGGTGTGCCCGTAACCGGCCTCAAAAGGCTCGGCAACAAATAGAGCATATTTATCTGTGGATGACTTTTCCTCTTTGACGAGGGATTTCGGCATTTCAAACCGACCAAGACGAACTGGCATGTGTGTGATGTTTCTACAATTTCGCCGGGTTTCCCTGTGCGCTTGAGGCCGACCATCAAAGATGGCGACCACAGGACCAACGGCGAATTTCTGATGACGCGCGAGTCGGTCTAAGTAACACAGCAACCAAGAGAGTCAAGCCTCTGGAAGAGTTTTTTTTTACAAGCGGCCTTTTTCTCGATCCGAGAAGACGAATCCGATAGGCCGTTAGTCATGTCCAAAACCGCGATCATTATTCCAGCCCGCTGGGCCTCGAGCCGCCTACCTGGGAAACCTCTGCTCGAACTAGCCGGCAAGCCACTCGTTCAGCATGTGTGGGAGCGCTGCAAAAAAGTCCGCGAGGCGGATGAGGTGATCATCGCGACAGATGACATGCGCATCGCCGAGGCGGCCTTCGCGTTCGGAGCGGATGTGGCGCTCACTTCCGCAAAGCACCCAACCGGAACGGACCGCATCGCCGAGGTGGCAAAAAAATTGGCGGGCTTTGATGTGGTTCTGAATGTGCAGGGAGACGAGCCCTTCATCGAACCAGCTTTGATCAGACGCCTCATCGAAGTGCTCAAAAAAGAAAAGGCCCTCGCGATGTCAACAGCCGCCTGTCCGCTGGCGGAGAGCGAACTCGAGAACCCGAATTGCGTGAAAGTCGTCACTGGAATCACAGGCGACGCACTTTATTTCTCACGCAGCCCGATTCCCTGCGACCGCGATGGCGACGCCAATCCTGCGCGATTCCGGCACCTGGGCATTTATGGATACCGGCGAAAATTTCTTTTGGATTTCGTGAAATGGAAGCAGACGCCTCTCGAGAAATCCGAAAAATTGGAACAGCTCCGCGCCTTGGAGCACGGCGCGAAAATCCGCGTCATCACGACCAAGGCCGGAGGGCCGGGGGTCGATACCGCAGAGGATGCCAAAATGGCAGCGAAGCTTCTGGCTGGCGGCAAACGCAAATCCTGAGCCCCTACCCTCCCCAGCGCGCACCCTTGCTCAAGGTGGGCGTCCAGTTGCGTAGATGCCCGTAGGAGTAATCCGTCTTGCCAATAGCCCCGATCATTCGCTTGCCGGTCGCGCGCTTCCATTTCTTGCTCATGCTCTCTGCCGTGTGGCAGCTCCAGCTCTTAATGAAGGCATCGCGGGTGAAAATATCGCGGTGGATGCGTCCGAGTTCGTTTTCGTGCAGCCAGCTCTTGGACCCGCTATCGATCTCATTGCTGTAATCAAACATCCAGCAGGCCCGGTTGGAGTGTCCGTAGTATTCAAAATTGGCAATCTTCACGCGGTCCCTAGGCTGGCCGGCATTCAAATACTCGATCAGCTCATCCCCCTTATCGAACCATATAAGTTTGACTCCGTATTTGTCGCGGACGGAAACGATGTTCGCGATCAGATCTTGTTTGTCCTGCCTGGAAGCACGCCGCAGGTAACTGGGTTTGTGCACAAGCCATGTAATTTTCGTTCCCTGGCCCGACTTCGCCTGGATTTCTTGAATACGCACACGAGCCGAGCGGATAAAATTGCCCCACCAGCGATCGTGTGGCTCGGCCTTGAATTTCTCCCACTCGTGGAGCGATGGACCACCGCTCACAAGGATGTATTCGCGTTCCACCTCGGCCTTTGCCGTGAGCACGCCGACCATTAAAAACAGAGCGAGTAATCGAACCATGCCGACAGGTTTGGCACAGGCGCGTATTGATCAAGATTATTCCTGTCCCAAAAAAGCCCTTCAGGAAGTTTTACTGATACCGCCGAGGGTTTGCTGTATGCATTGTGCCTATGGAAATCATCCCTTTCGCAGCCCTGGGTGCATCGCTTCTCACACTGCTGGCATCTTTGTTTTTGCTGCACCTCCGGAACAAGGACACCGCCCGATTGACCGAAATTTTGCGTGAGCAATTCGCGCAACAACAGACCACATCGCGTCAGGAGTTGACCCAAACACTCGAGTTCGCACTACGCCAAAACTCAGAACCCATGAGGGAGGCTCTCGCAAACCTCTCACTCGCCACCAACACTCTCAGGGAATCATTGGAGAGATCGGTGACAAAATCCTTCGAACTCCAAAACCAGCAGCTCGAGGGATTCCGGAACCAACTGGACCGGCTCACGCAAACGAACAGCGAAAAACTCGAAACGCTCCGCACCTCGGTGGAAGCCAAGCTCACCAGCCTGCAACAAGACAACAACGCGAAACTCGAAGCCATGCGAGCCACGGTCGAGGAAAAGCTCCAGACCACACTGGAGCGGCGTCTCGGCGAGTCCTTCAAACTCGTGAGCGACAACCTCGACAAGGTTCAAAACGCTATGCTCAACATGCAGAGCCTCGCCGAGGGAGTCGGAGATTTGAAGCGTGTCATGACCAATGTGACCCGCCGTGGAGCCTGGGGAGAATTCCAACTTGCCACGATTCTCGAGCAATTCCTCAGCCCGCAACAATACGATACAAATGTGGCCACCAAAGGCGGACCAGAGCGCGTGGAATTCGCCGTCAAACTCCCCGGGCGTTCAAACGACGGATCGAGCGTCTGGCTTCCCATCGACGCAAAATTCCCCAAGGAAGACTACGAGCGCTTGGTTGCCGCAACGGAAAATGGTGATGCCACAGAAGCCGAGAACGCGGCTCGGCAACTGGAAATCCGGATCAAATCAAACGCCAAAGACATCCGCGAAAAATACCTAAATCCCCCAGCAACAACCGATTTCGCCATCATGTTCCTTCCGACCGAGGGCCTCTATGCGGAAGTCCTCCGCCGCCGCGAACTCGCCGAAAGCATCCAACTCGAGCACCGGGTCGTCATCGCCGGCCCAACAACCCTCGTCGCCCTCCTCAACAGCCTGCAAATGGGCTTCCGCACCCTGGCCATCGAACAACGCTCCAGCGAGGTCTGGCAAACACTCAGCGCCGTGAAAACCGAATTCTCAAAGTTCGGAGGCGTCCTGGAAAAGGTCAAAAGTAAACTCCAGTCCGCAACAAACGAAATCGATCAGGTCGGCACACGCACGCGCGCCATGCAGCGCCAACTCCGCAATGTCGAATCCGCACCAGACGATGCCACCACCGCACTCTTCGCTAAGGAAAGCGACCTCCTACCGGCATCGGAAGCTGTATCTGAAGACTGACATAAACAGCCCATCTCGTTAGGAATTTTAGAAGTTGGCGCGGGCGTCTTAGAGGCGAGGCTTCTAAGAGTAAAGTGATATAAAATCAATCCGACACTCCCAGTTCAGATCGATTCATCGTCTGGTATGACCCATTTTTCAGCCGCGCATCGGCGTTTCCTCCGGAAGCAGTGTCAATCAGATCCTGTTGCTGCTGGCGGACGACCCGTTGATGAGCACCTGGAGTTGTAGGACCGCATTTTTGAGTTCCCCGGCTTGAGCGGTTAGCTCTTCTGAAGCGGAAGCGGTTTCTTCGGCGCCGGCGGCGTTGGCTTGGGTCACTTTATTCATCTGGGAAACGGCCACATTCACTTGCTGGATGCCGCTGCTTTGTTCTTTGGAGGCCGTCGCGATTTCGACGATGAGTTGGTCCACCTGGCGGGCTTTATCTACGATTTGATGGAGGCTGCCTTTGACCTTTGTGGTGATGATCACGCCGGCGTTGCTCTTTTGAATGGCATCGTCGATCTTGCCTGAAGTTTCCTTGGCCGCTGTTGCAGCGCGTTGAGCGAGGCTACGCACTTCATCGGCCACAACGGCGAATCCAGCGCCGGCTTCGCCCGCCCGAGCGGCTTCCACTGCGGCATTCAATGCCAGAATGTTTGTCTGGAATGCAATTTCATCGATGGATTTGACGATCTTCGAGATTTCATTGCTGGACAGTTTGATTGCCTCCATGGCGTCGATCATTTCGACCATTTCATCAACTCCGTTTTCGGCGGATTGGCGAGTTTCGGTGGCGATATCCTTGGCGTTACCGCTGTGGTCCGCATTGAGAGAAATCATGGATGCCATTTCCTCGAGTGCGGAGCTGGTTTCCTCGAGAGAAGTCGCTTGTTCGTTGGCACCCTCGGCGAGTGATTGGCTTGAGGCCGAAACCTGTGTGGCGGCATCAGCGATCTGCGTGGAGGCGCAACCGATGACGTCGGACACATTTTTCAAGGCCTGATAAATCGAGCGGGTGAACAGGGCGGAGTAGATGATCGTGGCGAGTGATACACCCAAGGCGAGGGCCAGCATAATGGTCGTCCGCGTGCTGATGGATTCTTCGGCCTTGACTTCAATGCGCTGGTTTTCGCTGGTGGTGTCTTTTACCACTTGGTCGATGACTTTGCGGTGTTCCTCGTATTTTTCGCGCAAGCTTCCGTAGACGATTTCATACTCTTTTTCACGATCACCTTTATCGACGGCGGGAATAAGTTTTTCCTCGATGATTTGAAAGAAGTCCAAGGCTGGCTTTCGTGAATCCTGCAAGAAGAGACGCTTGGTTGCGCTTTCCGGAAGCTCGGTTTTCCAGAAATCATGGCGCTGCAAATATTCGTTCTTCAGGCGCACCAGAGTCTCCTTTTGCTCTTTGATTTTTTCCGGCGAGCTCTCCCCAGCCAATTGAAGCGAAACAAGATAACTTTCGAGGATGTATGCCGGCGGAGGCAAAATGTCCGCGATGAGGTCTTTGCCACGGACAATGTCTTTATAAATCGGACCATTCACCCGCAAGACGCTAAGCGTGTTGAATGCGAGAATGCCAAACATGGCAAAAGATAAAATAAAAAGGCCGATTTGAAGATAAAGACGAAGGCGAAGGGACTTTTGATTCATAAGATTTTTTACGGATAACTGAGACCTCAATGGAGCGAAGAGAAGTTCTGATCGAGTCTGACGGACGCCTCAATCGATCTCCTTGGGACTTGCAAGATGTAGAAATTTCATTTTGCAGAAAAAATACAATATAAAAGCGGGATTCGTTTGCGTTACAAAACCGTAACGGAACCCGAACCGATTGGAACATAGGACAAAGAACGCAACTTGTCCGTGAAAGATAAGGGTAGTCGGAATGAATGGCACTGACTGAAAAACTAGTTGGGGTGGTTTGTGGTAGAGAGGAAGAAAAGTGATATTTGGTAAAAAACAAATTAAGTTATTGCAAAATAGTTTTTTAGGTAATTTTTTATTTTATACAAAAGGGTGGTTTTCACAGCAAAAGCGCACTGAAAACAGGGTATATGGCCGGGCGTGACAGAGCGACATCCCGCTCCTTGCGGATTCTGGAAGTGGTCAGCGAACAACCCGAACTGGGGTGCCGAGTGGGGCGTTTTCGAAGAAGCGCTGGGCGGCGCCGCGGGGCATGCGGATGCAGCCATGGGAGGCCGGGTAGCCGGGGAGGTAGCCGGCGTGCATGCCGACTCCTCCAAAGATTCTCATGAAATAGGGCATGGGGGCTCCACGGAAGGTTGTTCCCTTGGGGCGGGCGTCCCGATTGGATGCCACATTTGCCATAACCACATTGCCTTCTGCATCCACATAGTCTCCGTAGAGACTTGAGACATGGTTTTTGTTTTTCTGCAAAATCGAGAAGCTGCCTGTCGGCGTGGTGTAGCCTTCACGACCGCTGGAGATGGGGGATTTCCCGACCTCGACGCCGCCTTTGAAAAACGCAACGGATTGGGTGGTGAGATCGATCTCGATGGATGGCGCGCCGAGAATACCATCCCCCGTCCAAACCCATTCTTGGCGCGGTTTGGCTTCGGGTTTTTTGCCGGTGCGCGAGGCGAAGGCGATGGTATTGTTCTCGGTGAGGTAGGCGGTGGAGTAAACCGATATGCGGTCTCGCCCGCGCGCATCACCTTGGGGAGCGCATGCACCGAAAAAAGCCATCAGCAAAAAAAGATAAGAGACCCGGCAGAGATCGCGGCGAAAGCTGTGCAGTTCCCCTACCCTGCACGAGGCGGTGCGGGAAATCGATGCATTGCGCATATTCAAAGGATCATCCATGGCTGCGGAAAACTACGGGTGCCATGTGGCGTGTCAATTCAGTAAAAGTCCTGATTCTTCGAGAGAGAGCGTCACTTGGCTTTTGGAATGACAATCAGAGCGGGTTTGGAATCCTTTCCGGAAGTGGTTTCGCGGGTGATGAAATTGTTTCCAAGAGGACTGGTGGACCAGGTGGCGCCTGTGTTTGAGCGGGTCTGGTAGGAGTTTCCGAGGGGGGCGGTGGTGAGAGTTTTGCCGCTGGAGGAATCGCGGGTTATGTAGCTGTTGCCGAGTTTTGTTGTTGTCTGAGTCTGGCCGTTCGGCCCTTGGGTGACATAGCTGTTTCCAACTTTGGTTGTGCGCCAAGTGTTACCCGAGTTATCGCGAGTGATTGTCGTGCTGCCGAGTTGAGATGTGGAGAAGGATTGACCACTGGAGGTGCGGGTCGTGTGGGAGGCACCCAGTGGTGAGGTGGTCGACTGACCGGAGCCTGTCACAGGAATGACCAACACCTGGCGGGAGTTTTCTTTATCCTTCGCGAATGCAGCCGGGAGGACGGTCAGCAGCAGAAAAGCGGCGATGAAACACAATGACTTCATAGAGGGCAATATCGCCGCTTTTTAACAAACTGCAGCTTTTTTTCACGAAGCAAGAGGCGGGTAGTCGGTGTAGCCGACGGGGCCTGACGAGTAGAATGTGGCGGGGTTTGGTTGGTTCAGTTCCACCTCGAGGTGAATTCGAGCGGGAAGGTCAGGGTTTGCGAGGAAACTAGTCCCGAAGGCTACGGCGTCGATTTTACCGGAAGAAATGGCATCCGAAGCCTCGGCGGCGGTGTAGCCCATGTTGGAAACGATAACGCCGGAGAAGTTTTCGCGGATCGGAGTGAGCACATCTGCATGCTGCTGCCCAAGGAGGTCTGCGCGCATGACATGGAGATAGGCCAGACGCAGCCTGTCAAGGCGCTTGGCCAGCCGAGTCGCGAGCGCTACGGGATCGCTGTCGGACATGCTGTTAAAGCTATTGAGCGGCGAGATACGAACACCGACACTGTCAGAGGCCCAGACGGAGGAAACGGCCTCGAGGATTTCGAGCAAAAAGCGAGCACGGTTCTCGATAGGACCGCCATAGGGTCCGGTGCGTTTGTTTGAGCCGTCGCGGAGAAATTCGTCGATGAGGTAGCCATTGGCGGCGTGGATCTCGATGCCATCGAAGCCCGCAAACTTGGCATTTTCAGCAGCTTTTTTAAAACCAGCTACGATGGCAGGAATCTCCTCATCGCGGAGTTCGCGCGGGATGTCGTAAGGTTTTTTGCCATCGGGCGTGTGCACCTCGTCGTTTGTTATGGCAAGGGCGCTTGGGGCCACTGGCTGCGCGCCGCCGTTAAAGGATGAAGGGCAGGCACGGCCACCATGCCAGAGCTGAAGAAAAATTTTTCCACTCTTGGCGTGCACGGCGTCTGTCACTTGGCGCCAGCCGGCGATCTGGGCTTCCGAGTAAATGCCCGGCTCCGCGTAGAATGCGGAATTCCCCTCCATGACCATCGTGGCCTCGGCGATGATCAGGCCCGCAGAGGCACGCTGGGCATAGTATTCCGCCATGAGCGCACCCGGCACATGGTCTACTTCGGCACGGCAGCGGGTGAGCGGTGCCATGAAAATGCGATTGGGCACCTCGAAGGCGCCGAGTTGGAGGGGCTGGAAGAGTGGGGCATGAGACATGGATTTGGTTTTTGCTGGTGAAAAAATTTTAGGTGCGCCGTGAATTCGAAGAGAAGCAGTATCGGCGAGTGAGGCAAACGCAAGGCGGATATACGCTGACTGAAACTCCGGCATCCACCGCCCTCGTGCAGAAAGCGATCACGCCCTTGTGCTTTTCATTGCGGCAACTCGCACGAAAGGGCAGGTTATCGAAATGTCATTTCAAAATCTCGGGCTCCCGGAGCCTGTTCTACACGGAGCGCAACGCATGGGTTACTCAGATGCCACGCCCATTCAGCTTCGTGCCATTCCAGTGATTCTCTCCGGCCGCGACCTTGTGGCCTCGGCTCAGACCGGAACCGGCAAGACGGCGGCCTTTGCATTGCCTGTGCTGGCAAAGCTCGATCATCCCGAGCCACGGATTCGCTGTCTGGTTCTCGAGCCCACGCGCGAATTGGCGATGCAGGTGGAGACGGCCTTCCGCGATTACATGCGATTCATGCACACGGAGGTCACACTCATCCATGGTGGTGTGGGCTATGGAAAACAACGGGACGACCTGAAGCGCCACTGCGATGTCGTGGTGGCAACACCCGGCCGCTTGCTCGACCATATGCAGCAAGGGTTGGTTGATTTAAGCTCGCTGCAATTTCTCATCCTCGACGAGGTGGATCGCATGCTCGACATGGGCTTCCTGCCTGATGTGCGGCGCATTGTGGAACAGTGTCCCAAGGAAAGACAGACCCTGCTTTTCTCCGCAACGATCCCCGAGGAAATCCAACGACTTTCGGCCTGGTGCCTGAAGGACCCCGAACGCATCGAAATCGGAGCACGCCGCTCGCCCGCTGAGACGGTTTCGCACGCTCTCTACCCTGTCGCGGCGGATCAGAAATTCGACCTGCTCCTCACACTGCTCGAGCGCACCAACTACGACAGCGTTTTGATTTTCAGCCGCACCAAAGACGGAGCTGACCGCATCTCGCGCCAGCTCAAAAAAAACAACCACTCTGTTGCCACGCTCCACTCAAACCGCACGCAGACCGAGCGCGTCGATGCTCTCGAGGGCTTCAAGGGCGGACGCTATGAAGTCATGGTCGCGACGGATATCGCCGCTCGCGGCATTGATATCGCCGGCGTGAGCCATGTCATTAACTACGATGTCCCTCAGCACCCCGAGGACTATGTGCACCGCATCGGCCGCACGGGGCGTGCCCAAACAGTTGGCGAGGCGTTCACGATCATGACGGCGGAGGAGTTGCCGCATGTTCTCGATATCGAGCGTTTCATCGGACAAAAAGTGCCGCGTCTCAAAATTGAGAATTTCAACTATGTCTATACCGCCCTCTTCAACGAAGACAGCGTCCTCTCCGCACTGAAGGGCGCCAAAGGCGTGCGGACGCACAAGGGGATGCGTTTCGGGGCGAAAAGAAAGCGCTAATCAGACGAGGGATTTTTGCGCGAGGGCGAGGACTTGCGCGGGCGTGAGTCCCTGCGACCGCAGGTCACGCAAGCTGAGTCCGCCCGTGCGTTTCGCTAGGCGGCGACCTTCGGCATCGCAGACGAGCGGGCAGTGGAACCACGCAGGCTCCGCGGCACCGAGGGCGCAGTAGAGAAGAATCTGCCGGGCGGTGGATGTAAGCAGGTCCGCCCCGCGCACCACCTCGGTGATGCCCATAGCGATATCATCGACCACCACGGCGAGTTCGTAGGCAGGGATGTCGTCACGGTTCCAGACGAGAAAATCTCCGAAATCGCGCAGGGTATTTTTTTCGATGGCACCGAAGTTTTGGTCCAAGAAGGAAATGGCTTCATCGTCGGGAACGCGGAAGCGCCAGTTCACCCCGCCGGGCTCGTGAAAGGACTTTGCCTCTTCGGGACTGGAACGCCACTCGACAGGAAAGACGGATTCCTCCTCATGTGGTGCGAGGGATGATATTTCGCGGCGGGAGCGGCGGCAGGGGTAGATGAAGCCGGCGTCCTTCAGTCTGCGCCAGGCATCCAAATAGAAATGTCGGCGCTGGCTTTGAAAGATGGGTTCCCCGCTCCACTCCAGTCCCATCCAGCGCAGATCGTCCATCGCAGCGCGGGCGAAGTCCTCCGAGCACCTATGCGGATCGAGGTCCTCCATGCGGAGGAGAATCCGTCCATCAGCATCACAGGCGCGACAATGGGCCATGGAAAAAGTCAGTGCATGTCCGAGATGTAAATAACCCGTGGGTGTGGGAGCGAGGCGGCCGAGATATTTCATGTGGGCGATGAAGGTCGGATATTCGGGATTTCAGGTTAATAGTGCAAAGAATTCCAAACCTGAATACTAACAAAGAATGCAGCCCCTCATCACAGAAACCCTCCGTGGCCGCAAGGCCGCATTTGCACTGGAGAAGGAGTATATCGAATTGTTCGAGTCCCTGCCGAACGCAAATGTCTTTTTCTCACCCGAGTGGGTTTATTCATGGCTCCTGAGTCTCGGGCGCAGATACGAGGTGTGTTTCATTACCTGCCGGGATGAGGGGCGTCTGGTTGGTGTATGGCCATTTTTCGAGCATCGCATCCCTGTGATCGGAATATCGCTTTTGCCGGTGGGGGCACAAGCGGCTGATCTTTTTGATCCCGTGGCAAGGCAGGATGCCATGGGACCGTTGGTCGAGGCTTTGTGCGAGCTTTGCAAAAACTATAGTTTTGCCTGGATGCCGCTGTTGTCGCTGCAGTTTGCCAATCAGGTGCTTCAACCGGCGACCAAATCAGGCAAAGGGCGGCACTTTCTTCGCAAGCGGACTGAGCGCTTTCTTGTCGAGTTGGACAAGTTCAAAAGCTTCGAGGATTTCATGCAGATGGTCTTCGGGCCGAAAACCCGCCAGAGTCTTAGGCGCAAAGCCCGACGCCTTGCGGAGAAGGGTGAGGTGCGATTCCAAAGCCTGGAGACGCCCGAGGACATCTCGCCGTGGATCACAAAAGCCATGCAACTCGAAAAAGTGAGCTGGAAAGGCGAAGAGGGAGTAGGAATTTTCAAGCGCGCGACGCACCGGGCCTTTTACCACCTACTCATGGAAAACCTCGCCGCGCGTGGACGCCTTCGGTTGAGCATCCTTACGGTGAATGACGAAATGGTCGCCTACGAAATCGGCATTCTCGGGACTGACAACTACTGCATGCATGGAACGGCATTCGACCCTGCGATGGCCTCTTTTTCCCCAGGACGGCTTCTCATGTTGCATGTGCTGGAAAAATGCATCGGCGAGAATCGGCGGATCTATGACTTTTTGCAGAACGACCAGGAGTTCAAACGCCAGGTGTCCACGCACGCATCGAGCTTCTGGGACTGGATCGTCTTCCCGCGTTCGCTGCGTGGCGCAGTGTTGCTTGTTCTTGTGCGAACGCTCCACAACTGCAGCGAATGGAAGCGCCGGAGGGCTAAAAAAATGGAAGAGGCCAAACGCAAAGCAGCCGAGAATACCGAGTCTCCGGTGATCGATTCGGAGTAGCGCATTGCATTCGCTAAGGCCGAATGTTTCCCTATCGACTGCACTCCCAAAGAATGAAACTTTGCACAGCCTGTAATACGGAGAACGACGACACGCGTGTTTTCTGCCTGGAATGTGGGCAGAGCCTGCCCCAGTCCGTGCCTACGACTCCTCTTAAAAGCCACACCATGCTGGAAATCATTGACGCTTCCCTCTCAATCAACTCGCTGCAGGGTTCGACGCCCCTTCTGAACGGAGTTTCCGCCAACTATCCGACGACACATTTTGGTGCAATCATTGGCCCGTCGGGTTGTGGCAAGACGACTTTCCTGAAACTCATCGCCGGCATAGCGCCCGGCGAGGAGGAAGGGCAAATTTTCTGGAAGGGACGCGATCTCGAAGATGAGGATTTTTCCCCTTCGGAGATTGGATATGTGCCGCAATTCAGCATCGCGCATGAGGAACTCACGGTTCGCGAGTGCGTGACATTTGCAATGAGGCTTAGGAACACAAGATCTTCCAGCGAGGACATCGACCGCATCCTTGGCGAAGTGGGAATGCAGGAATTCGAAGGACATCGCGTAGGCGTGCTCTCCGGGGGACAGCGACGCCGGCTCGCACTGGCGATCGAGTTGACGAGCCAACCGCAAATACTGCTTTGCGATGAAGTCACAAGCGGACTCGACCCTCAGTCCGAGGACGACATTGTGAAGCTTCTGCACGCCCTGTCGCGTAAGAACCAGCGTCTGGTGCTCTCCGTCACGCACAGCCTCGCGCATCTGGAGCTTTACGATTCGGTGACGGTTTTCTACGGCGGCCATATTGTCTATCAGGGCAAGCCGGAGTTCCTCGCCCACTACTTCCGTGTCGATTCCCCCGATGAGGTGTATGCGCAACTGGAATTGCGCGAGGCCGAGGATTGGGCCGCCTCGTGGATCAAACACCGCGATGCGCTGAACGATGCAGCCGACGACTTGGAAAAAGAAACGCCGCGAACGAATGAAGCGGAGTCTTCTGAAGCGGTCGAACTCCCTGGCATCGGAAGCCAGCTTTTCACGCTCCTCCTGCGCCGCTGGATGATTTTCTTGAGATGCCGCCCGCAAATTTTTCTGCAACTTGGGTTGATTCTGGGTTTCCCGCTGCTGGTGGCTGTTTTTGCCTGGAACGGCCTGCCTGCGGTAAAAAACCTGAGTATGGGTCTAGATTTGAACCTGGTCCAACAACTCAACGAGGCGAGGGATTTTTTAATCCAATCCAGCAAAGTCGGGAGCCTGGTTTCTGGGATCGTGATGTTTCAAGTCATCCTCCTGACGCTCATGGGTGCGAACAACTCCGGTCGTGAGATTGCCGCCGAGCGTGGGATTTTTGAGAAGGAGAAACTCTCCGGCCTGAATCCCCTCGCCTACATCGGATCCAAGGCGGCTTTCTTGTCAGTGCTTGTGCTGGCGCAATCGCTGTGGATGGGGCTTTTCGTGCACCATGTCTGTGGATTCCCGGGTGAACTAGGCGGGCAGCTTCTACTGCTCGTCCTGGTGAATGCAGCGATGACTTCCATTTGCCTTGGGATCTCCAGTCTCATGTCATCACCCGAGCAGGCCTCGCTGGCTTCGATTTACCTTGTTGGTTTCCAACTCCCCCTATCGGGAGCCGTTCTTGCACTACCGGAGTGGCTCGGCGCGCTGACGCGTCCCTTCATTTCCGCTTACTGGAGTTGGTCGGGAATACTGAAAACGCTGAAGTCCGAGCGCTACTACGACATCGTGCAGATGGTGATTCAAAGTCCTCTGTCGCCGGGCGCTCTTTGTATTTTAGTGCTGGTGGCGCACATTATGGCCGGGCTCGTCATCGCCTGGACGGCTTGTGAGCGTCGGCGCATCGTCTGAGCTGCCACCACCAAAAAAACAAAAAGACCGCTGGGCTTTCGACCAGCGGTCTTTTTTTAAAGAAAAGTGCCGAGTTACTTGATGTGGCCCGAAACGAGCTTGGTCATTTCGAACATCGTCACTTGGGACTTGCCACCGAAAACAGCTTTGAGAGCAGCGTCGGCGTTGATGTTGCGTTTATTTTTTTCATCCTGAAGCTTGTGCTTCTTGATGTAGTCCCAGAGTTTTTTGGTGAGCTCACCACGGGACGCAGGAGTGGATCCCACGACAGCGGCGAGGATGGCGTCGGGCTGAACGGGTTTGAGAAGTGCGGGGTTGGCTTTGCGCTTGGGCTTGGTTTCTGTAGGCATGTGATTTTTTATTTGCTTGGTTGGGTATGTCAGTTGCCGATCTTTTTTCCAAAGGCCGGGAAACTGGTTCGCGAACTTTTCGGTAGGGAACAGAGGTGTCGTTAGCACCTGACGCCTGCTGCGTCGAGGGTTTATTTTGCGCAGGATGCGGATGGAAAAAATATGCGGCTTGCATTTTTCCCGCTGCGGAAAGAGTCTGCGCAGCACAAAAAACAATCGGCACTGCCCAGTGTCGGATTTTTGAAAAAATAAAACCAACAGAAGAACGAATGGCGACAACCACACTCGAGCATCCCGACGCATTGGCCCGCAGCTTGAAGGCCATGCAAGAAACCGACGAAATGCTTGGCGAGAAACTCGTGCTGAACATGGGGCCCTCGCACCCATCGACTCACGGTGTGCTTCGCATGATTCTGGAATTGGATGGTGAAGTCGTGACCAAGGCGACTCCGGATATTGGCTATCTGCACCGTGGCGATGAGAAAATCGCGGAAAACATGCAATACAACCAGTTCATCCCCTACACGGACCGACTGGATTACCTCTCCCCGATCGCGAACAATGTGGCCTACGCCTTGGCTGTGGAGAAACTTATGGGCTGGGAACTGCCCCCGCGCGGAAAAGCCATTCGAGTCATCTGCTGCGAACTGGCCCGCATTTCCTCGCACCTTCTTGGCATCGGCTGCCTTGGGATGGATCTCGGTGCCACATCCGTCTTCCTCTACACCTTCACAGAGCGCGAAAAAATCTACAATCTCGTCGAGCAACTCTCCGGTGCGCGCTTTACCACAAGCTACACGCGCGTGGGTGGCCAGACCCGCGACCTCCCGCCCGCATTTATTGCGATGCTGAAGGATTTCCTCGAAACCTTCCCGCCTGCTTTCGAGGAGACCTGCAAACTCATCACGCGGAACCGCATTTTTGTCGACCGTTGCAAAGATGTTGGATCTATCAGCAAGGAAGACGCCATCGCCTATGGTCTTTCAGGCCCGAACCTCCGAGCCTGCGGCGTGGATCACGATCTTCGGAAAAAGCACCCCTATCTTGACTATCAGAACTACGACTTCGAAGTGCCAATCGGCTCCGTGGGTGACAGCTACGACCGATATCTCGTGCGCCTTGAAGAAGTTCACCAGAGTGTGAATATTCTGCGTCAGGTTCTCAGCAAACTCCCCCCCGGTCCGATCAATTGGCACGACCCAAAGAGCACACTGCCCGATAAAGTCGCTGTCCTTACGAAGATGGAGGAGTTGATCCACCACTTCATCGTCGCCACCGAAGGCATAGACGCTCCAGCCGGAGAAATCTATTTCGGGGCGGAAAACCCGAAGGGCGAACTTGGTTTTTACATCTATAGCAAAGGTGGCGGCGTCCCCTACCGCATGAAAATCCGCTCTCCCTCGTTCTGCAACATCAGCATCCTATCCAAGATGCTGCCCGGCTCGATGGTCTCCGATGTCGTTACGATTCTCGGTTCCCTCGACCCAGTCTTCGGCGAAGTGGACCGCTAAGCTCTCTGGCCGAGCGAGACCACATGCCCGCGATGGCGGCATTCAAACGATAGAAATTCACGTTTCCTTTTTTTAAAAAATGACCTTGGCAAACTTGTTATCCGAGTCGCAGATTATCCCAGAGATGGCATCCAAAGAACGCTGGGACGCTATCAGGGAACTGGTCGACCGCCTTGTGGAGGCTGGAAAAATCGACAAGGCAGATCGCGAAGATGTGCTGGAAAGCATCCGTCAACGCGAAGAAACCATGAGCACAGGCATCGGCTTCGGAATTGCGATTCCCCACGCCTCGTCCTCAAAAGTGGCCGAAGTCGTGGCCGCTTTCGGTCGCTCCACTTCAGGCATTCCCTTTGAGTCCCTTGACGGGGAGCCTGTGAATTTCATCGTCCTCTTCGTGGTGCCAAAGGATCAATTCCAAACTCACCTGCGCACACTGGCTGCGATCGCGAAATTTTTGAACGACAAAACAGTCCGCGAGGAATTGTCCAAGGCCCCCTCGCCTGCCGCCATTCTGCAGGTTTTTGAAAACCGCTCGACCCGGGCCTGATGCCAACCCTGCGTGAACTCCTCGCCTCGCGTCTGCGCGATGCGCTGATCGCCTGCGACCTCGACTCCGCCCGCGCTGATGTCTCACAGGCCGCCGATACACGGTTCGGCGACTACCAGGCGAATGCCGCCATGGTTCTCGCGAAGGAAAAAAAAGCGAATCCCCGCCAGCTTGCGACCGAGATTTTATCGAAACTTGATGTCAGCGGACTCGCGGCCACGCCAGAGATTGCCGGCGCTGGTTTTATCAATTTTCGACTGGAGAATGCCTTTCTTTCCGAAGCGCTCTCCCGTCTGGCGGCAGACCCGAGACTAGGTGTCGGAATCGCCGCCAGTCCGAAGAAAATCCTCGTTGATTTCAGCTCGCCCAATGTCGCGAAACCGATGCATGTCGGCCACATTCGGAGCACCATTCTGGGCGATTGCCTGGTGCGCGTCGCAAGATTCCTGGGGCATGATCTGACAGCCGACAACCACATCGGCGACTGGGGCACGCAATTTGGCAAGGTCATCTACGGCTGGAAGCATTTCCTCAACCGAGAGGATCTCGAAAAAGACGCCATCGCTGAGCTGGTGCGCCTCTACCGCGAGGTCACCCGTCTGGAAGAAACAGACGAGTCGATCAAGCGCACCGCCCGCGAGGAACTCGTCAAACTCCAAGCCGGTGATGCCGAGAACCTCGCTATCTGGAAGCAGACGGTCGAACTCTCCTGGCGCGAATTCGAAAAACTCTACGACCTGCTCGACATCCGCTTCGACGAGCGCTTGGGGGAAAGCGCCTATAATGACGCCCTCGCCCCGCTCTGCACGGAACTCGAGAAGCGCGGCATAGCAACGACCAGCGAGGGCGCACTCTGCATTTTCTTTCCCGACACTCCCGCGCTCGATGGCAAGCCCGCCATCATCCGCAAAAGCGACGGCGGTTTTCTCTACGCGACAACGGACCTCGCGACCATCGAGTATCGCATCAAACACTGGAATCCAGACGCCATCTGGTATGTCGTTGGCGTTCCCCAGGCCCTGCATTTCCAACAAATCTTCGCCGCTGCAAAAATGATGGGCATCGAGTGCGATCTGAAGCATATCGGCTTCGGAAGCATCCTCGGGGAGGACCGCAAGATCATGAAGACCCGGTCTGGCGAAAATGTCGGTCTCGCTGAGGTTCTGCATGAAGCCATCGAGCGCGCCCGCCGCATCATCGCGGCTCGCGCCGACCAGTTGCCACCGGACGAAGCGGAGTCCACCGCCAGACTCATCGGACTCGGCGCGGTGAAATACGCCGAACTCTCCCAAAACCGGCTCACGGACTATGTCTTCTCTTGGGACAAGCTCCTCGCCTTCGAAGGAAACACCGCACCCTACCTGCAAAACGCATATGTCCGCATTCGCTCGATCTTCCGACGGGCAGAGGAACCTGCCAATCCCGCAGCGCCTATTTTCCTGAAAGAGCCTGCGGAGCGCGCCCTGGGGCTCAAGTTGCTTCAATACGCCGAGACAGTCCCTATCGTGTTGGAGGAGTTCCGCCCAAACATTCTCGCCAATTACCTCTACGAGTTGGCCAATACCTACCACTCGTTCTACGAAGCCTGCCCGGTCATCAAGGCGGACGCCGCCAACCGCGCCAGCAGGCTTCTGCTCAGCGACATCACAGCGCGCACACTCGCTCACGGTCTCGGTCTCCTCGGCATCGGCTGCCCTGAGCGAATGTAAAATTCCAAGCAGCGCTTCATGACAAAATTGTCACGCTGAAAGATTGGCTACCGCTGTCGAGGTCAGCATAAAAACTCCGCTAGCCATGGATATTTTAGCAATCGCCTACACCGATCCGACATTTCTAACCTACTTTTTCCTAGCGCTTGCCATCGGCATGGCGCTCGGCTTCGAGTTCGTCAATGGCTTCCACGATACGGCCAACGCCGTCGCGACAGTCATCTACACCCACACACTCAAGCCCACGCCGGCTGTGATCTGGTCCGGCATCTGGAATCTCATCGGCGTGCTGACATCCTCCGGGGCTGTCGCCTTTGGAATCGTCGCCCTCCTTCCTGTGGAGCTCGTGCTCAATGTCAGTTCGGCAGCCGGATTTGCGATGGTGTTTTCGCTACTTGTCTCCGCCATCGTCTGGAATCTCGGCACATGGTGGCTTGGCCTGCCTGCCTCGAGCTCGCACACGCTCATCGGATCGATCATCGGAGTCGGCGTCGCTAATGCCCTCATCGGCCCAAGCCACTCGATTACCGAAGGCGTCAACTGGGCCAAGGCCGTGGATGTCGGCCTCGGGCTTATCATTTCGCCCCTCATCGGATTTGCGGCAGCCGCCTTGCTCCTGATTACCCTGAAGGTTCTCGTTCGGAACCCCGACCTCTACAAGGCTCCGGAAGGGAAAAAGGCCCCGCCACTTTGGATTCGCGGCATCCTGATGCTCACCTGCACTGGAGTGAGCTTCGCCCATGGCTCGAACGATGGACAAAAAGGAATGGGCCTCATTGTCCTGATTCTCGTCGGCATCCTCCCCGGAACCTATGCCTTAAAAATGTCCGCTGATCACTCCGCTGTCGCTGGAATCGCCGCAGAGGCCGCTTCGATTTCCACCATCTTCGAGAGCGAGGCAGGAAAAAAAATCTCTGGTGAGCAAGGCAATCAGATCCTCGCCGATTTCATCAAACCGAAAGGCACACCGACTCCTGATGTCCTCGCCGCCCTCGCTGGCGCATGCGAGGACATTTCAAATCGCCTGAAAACCGCCGAAACCTTCCAAGCCCTGCCGCCAAGCGAACGCGGCGATGTCCGCACCGATCTCTACCTCATTTCAAAATCCATCGGCAAACTCGACAAAGCCGGCAAACTGGGCATGGATCCCGAGATCAAGAAAAGCCAGCAAGACATGGCGCGTCATGCCGACCAGCTCACAAATTACATTCCCGACTGGGTGAAATATGCAGTAGCCCTCGCCTTGGGCCTTGGCACCATGATCGGCTACAAACGCATCGTAAAAACAGTGGGTGAAAAAATCGGCAAGGACCACCTCACCTACGCGCAAGGCGCATCCGCCGAAGCCGTGGCCATGAGCACTATCATGGTCGCTGACCACTTCGGCTTGCCCATCAGCACCACGCATGTGCTTTCCTCGGGAATCGCCGGCACGATGGCCGCCAATAACTCCGGCCTCCAAATGGCCACCGTGCGAAACATTCTTCTCGCCTGGGTTCTGACGCTGCCGATCTGTATTTTCCTGGGCGCGGTCCTTTTCGCAAGCGCCTTAAATGCCATCGCTCTCCTCGGCATTCGTTGATCCCTATTGATTCATTTCGCATTGGAAAAAATCTCATCCGATCCATCAGGTCGGCTTTACTTTTGCCATTTGAGTGATAGATAGAAGCCCAATGCGCCCTCTGATCTCTTTGGCTTCCCTCATTGCGTTTGTATCAACACCTGCGTTCGTCTTCGCACAAACCAACCTGATCCAAAACCCAGGCTTCGAGCGCTCCATGCGCACGGCAAATGTCTGGGCGGGAATCAGCGGCTCCGGCATCATTAACGCACCCACAGAAGAAGCCAATGTGCTGGGAGCGGACGGAAAAATCGGGAAACAAACCATGCCTGTCTCAGTGAGCGCCGGCGACCTCAACAAGGATGGTTTGAACGATATTGCCATCATGGATGGTCAGGGATTTCTCAGAGTTCACTTCAATACCGGAACCAAGCAGGAGCCGAAATTCGGTCCGGCGGAGTTTTCCTCCCTCTTTCTGAACCCCGCCCCGCTGAGGCTTTCGGCGATCGAAACCGAGGAGCCCAAGGAAAAAGGCAAGCCAACTCCGACTCCTAAGCCGACCCCTCGTCCAGCAGCGGTTAAACCAGGAGTGCCCCAACCACCTGTCTTGACCCCGGATCAGCTTTATTCGATGCGCCGAGTGCAGCGAATCAACTTGGCCGACATCTCCCGCAGTGGAAAACTCGACCTGCTCATCGGAAACTATGGAGGGGATGTGCTCCTCATCCCAAACAGCGGAGGCGCAAACCGCCCGGACTTCCGCAATCCGACCACCTACGAATCAGTGGTCCTGCAAAAGGGGTTTGATCGGTGGGGAAATGTTTTCGCCCCCTATGCGGTGGACTGGGACAAGGACAACAAAATGGACCTCCTCATCGGCGAGGGATCCTACTCCGCAAATAGTATTCACATTTTCCCGGGCAAGGGCATTGGCCGTCCCTCATTAGAACCGGACGACCGCTCGGTGCTCGCCTATGGAATGGGACTCGAACAACTCTCACCGTGCGTCGTGGATTACAATGGCGATGGAAACAACGACCTGCTCGTCGCCGAGCGAGGCGGCAGGGTTGCCGTCTACCTTGGAAAAGGCGGCCCCTTCAAGCCAGGTGAACCCATTCCTTTCAACTCATTCATCACGATAGATGGAGCAAATCCCGCCCTTCCTCCAAACACACCTGCCCCGGAACCTGGGACATCCCTGGATCCGATGGATGCCATCAAGGCGACCAACCTTCTCAATGCAGGCGGTGGAAGCACGATCGACTCGGCAGACTACAACGGCGATGGATTATTTGACCTCGTTTTTGGAAAACGCAGCGGAAGAGTTGCGATAGCGATCAATCAAGGCAGCGCCACGCAGCCAAAGTTCAAGGCTCCGGTTGATGTTAAAGTTGAGGATAGCGAAAAGCCCATGCTCGTTCCTTCCGGATGGGATATTGATTTTGGATATGGTCGCGGTAACTACGGCGGCTACATCACAGTGGTTAAAAGCGACCCAGCGGCCGCTTCTGGCTCATCCTCACAGCAACCGCCAGAAGGAGCATCCTACCTGGAAGCCGGCTACCTTAAGCTTGATTACAAGGGCATGCCCCAACCGACTCTTGCCAAGCCTGAGGAGGATGATTCCAAAGTCATCAAAATTCCGAATATTTTCACATTCTCACAGCCACTCACAAATCCTCTCAAAGTTGGTAAGACCTACATTCTGTCTTTCAAAGTCAAAGGAGCACAAATCAACAATGGCCGCGCTAATCTGCTTTACAGCGGATTAAAGAAGCTCGGCACAGGGGAGATCATCTCCAAGGGCGAACGCGGTGACGTGAAGCGTGACATCCGGGAAGCCCGCGAAAACAAAGTGGAAAGCGCCACTTACTCAGGAGGCTCCAACTGGGTAGATGTCAAAAAAGAATTCACAGTCAAATTTGACAACAAAGACCTTGCCGATATCTCCGAAACCCAGCCAGCATTTCTTCGTTTTGTTTTTCAACTGACTCCAGGCTCTGGAATCGCGCAATTCGATGACATTAAGCTCACTGAAAAATAAGACACGGATAGTATCGCAGGTTATCATTCCTGCCGTGCCCAGCGCATGAAGCTGAAAATCTTCCTCTTGCTTCTTTCAGCCACACTT
Organism: Terrimicrobiaceae bacterium; assembly: GCA_044342325.1. Classification (GTDB taxonomy): domain Bacteria; phylum Verrucomicrobiota; class Verrucomicrobiia; order Chthoniobacterales; family Terrimicrobiaceae; genus UBA967. Next base: position 65,234 of record JBIIPZ010000007.1, on the reverse strand, counting down.
GTTGGCACAGGAGTTTGGCTCAAACTAGAGGAGCGAAAAGAAATCCTAGCTGCTGTCGAAGCCATCAAGAGGCGATGGATGCCGGACTTCGATTTGAATGAGATTTCCGAAGTGCTCGTCAAAACAAATACGGAGTCTCTTTTAATTAAAAAAGATGCCGAAATTTGGACTATCCAGGGTGAAACGCCACAAAAGGCCAATTTAGTGGCCGTGGGGCTACTCGTTCAGCGCCTGAAAAACCTGAAGCCCAGCGAAGAGATTGCAGCTGGCCCCTCCCAATTCTCGAGTTTTGAACTCCTAGAACCCGATGGCGTTTCCCAAGGAACCGGCACACTGGTGGAGCTGCGGGACAAGAACTCCAACCGAATTGCTGCGATCATCGTCGGGAAGCAATCCTTCGCGCACCCGGATCCGAAGTCGCCATTCCCCCCGCCTCCCAATGGTCGCTTTTTTGCGCCCGCAGGTTCCAAAGGTCCAGTCGGCGTGGTGGCTGAAGGTTTCGACTCCATAAGCCCAAAAATCGAAGCTTGGGTGGAACGCAGCGAAACTCCCTGAAAAACACGTCAGACGTCCCTGCGATTGGCACGCCATTTGCTGCGAAACTATCACGATGAATACCCTGGCCGCCCTTGAGCAATACAGCGCCCTCTGCGATGAACTGGATCTCTATATGAATGAGGAGAATTCTCATCTGCGCGCAAACGGCAACGATCAACAGCTTATCGTGGATCGCAAACGCCAAATTCTGGCCAAATTGGAGGACGCACTCGGCTTTTTACGCGCCGCCGGCCCGGTAAAAAGTGCCGATCACGCCGCTTCCTCAGAGGTTCGCAAGCGCGTCCTCGCCAAAGTCCTCAAACTTCTCCTTCTCAGCCGCGAGAGCGAGCAACTCCTCCTGAAAAATTCTGTGCGCACCACCCCAAGGATCGAAACTCCGCAGCCCACTCCGGCACGGTTAGCAACCGCCTACAAAGCCCATAAACCCGCACGCCCTGCAGCCACGCAGGCTGAGGGATCCTGGGTGGTCTGGTGACAAAAAGCAGATCCAACCGACTTGCAAACAACCTTCTCCCGGCAGCCAAGGCTTGCGGGCATTTTTTTCCCGACCTAGTCTAACACCCCGCCCATGGCTCAACAAAACGTCTCAATCACACCCGGGCAGAAATACAAGTTCATCGTCAAATCGGCGGAGGAAGCTGCTTCAATCATCCGGGAGAAACTCGGCGAAACAGCACAGGTCATCTCCGTGCGTCAGGTCGAGGGTGAAGGCTTGGCCAGGTTCTTAAAATCTCCCAAGCTGGAGATCATCGCTCAGATCCCTAACGAGGAATCCCAATCCCTCCCCTCGCCCGCTCCTGACCCCACAGAGCAACTGCAAACACAAGCCGAGGCGGATGAGGACTACCTGGCACAGGAGCCATCGCAACGACGCAAGCCGACGCGAGCCCGCAAGGCCCGGAGCCCTCAGGAACCTAAACGCGACGATGCCGACTTCGTTCCGGAGTCCCTCGTTCGGGCGATGTTTAAAAACCTCCCCACCGGTCGCCTTTGGACGATTCTCTCGAAAGCCGGAATACCGGGCGAGTTTCTCGCACAATTCGGCGAGCGTCCCGAATCACGGCAACTGAACGAGCAACCCCTGCAGACCGCCATTTCCCACTTTGCGATGCTCATGCGGGACCGCGCACCAAGCCGCAGCCTCGCCCTGTCAAACCGCGTCGCATTTTTTGGCTCCCCGGGATCTGGATCGACCACCGCTCTCTGCAAGCAACTAGCCTCGGATATCTTCCTGCGCGGTCGTCAAGCTTGCGTGATGAAGCTCGAAGCCGATGAACCGAATTCCAGCGAAGGTCTGGCCATGTTCTGCGAGGCCTTGGGGGTGCAACTCCTCCGCACCCGTGGAGAACTCAAAAAACTCGATGAGGATACGAATCTCTACTTCGACATTCCCGGAATGGTTCTCACCGGAAAAAATGTCCGCCACCTGCAAAAGACCTTCGACGAGCTGGGTATCGAATCCCGCGTGTTGGTCGTCAATGCCGCATACGAACGCCAATTGATCCAAGAGGCCTACACGCGTGCAGGATCGCTTGGAGCGACGCATGTGGTCTTCACTCATGTCGATGAAATTCCCCGCTGCGGAAAACTCTGGGAGTTCGTCCTTGATGATGGCCTTGTCCCGCTCTTTGCCAGCACCGGTCAAAACATTGCCGCCGATTTCGACCGACACATCATTGATCTCCTCGTCCGTCGGACTCTCTCGGCTGGCGATGAATAGGCTCGGTCAGGTCCCGCAAAAAGTCTGATAGCCAAGCGAGCCATCCGGTGAGGGCTCTCGGTAGCCATCCTTCTCCAAGCCCTCCTCGTAAGGATTCGCCAGCGCTTCCAGCAAGCGGTGCAGAGGCTGATAGTCCCTAATTGAAGTAGCCGCCTCGAGAGCCTCTTCGACTTGATGGTTTCGAGGAATCACGACCGGACTATTGCGACGCATGAGTGACCTCGCCTCCTCCAAAGTATGAGACTGGCGGGTCAGGCGGGCGTTCCACTCCGCGTGCCAGGCAGCCTCAACGCCGCATACCTTTTCAGGATCCAGCGCCCTTAGCGTGTTTGTGTAGTCGCTTCGGCTGCGGAGCATCCCTTGCAGCAGCGACTCGACAAGCGCGACATCGCCCGCCTCCTCGTTGAACAAACCAAGCTTTGCCCGCATCCCGGAAATCCAGTGATGCTGAAAGCGGTCTGGAAATTTCTCGAGCGACACCTTGGCCAATTCGACCGCTTTGTTTTCATCCGAATCAAAAAGCGGCAGCAATGTCTCAGCCAATCGCGCCAAGTTCCAATGCGCAATGCTCGGTTGGTTTGAATAGGCATAGCGCCCGCTGCGATCGATCGAGCTGAAGACCGTCGCCGGATCATAGATGTCCATGAAAGCACAGGGACCGTAATCGATCGTTTCGCCTGAGAGCGCCATATTGTCAGTATTCATGACCCCATGGATGAAACCGACCAGCAACCACTTCGCGATAAGCAAGGATTGTCGCTCGATCACGGCTTCCAAAAGAGAAATGCAGGGATTCGGAGCCTCTGCCATTTCAGGGTAGTGGCGTTGGATTGTGTAGTCCGCAAGCGCTCTCAGGGCCTCTGGATTTTGCTGCATGGCGGCATACTGAAAAGTGCCAACGCGAATGTGGCTGGCTGCGGTGCGCGTCAGGACTGCGCCCGGCAACTCCTCCTCGCGAAAAACAGGCTCACCGATGGTTACGACCGCCAGACTCCTCGTGGTGGGAATTCCCAACGCATGCATGGCCTCGCTGATAATATATTCCCTCAACATGGGCCCCAGCGCCGCGCGACCATCGCCCCGGCGCGAGTAGGCCGTGCGCCCAGGGCCTTTGAGTTGAATGTCCCATCGCGATCCATCAGGCCCCAGATGCTCTCCCAGTAGAATTGCACGTCCATCGCCCAGCATGTTGAAGTGCCCGAACTGATGGCCCGCATAAGCTTGAGCGATCGGCTCTGCGCCTTGCGGAATGGCGTTTCCAGCAAAAACTGCAATGCATTCCTCCGATTCCAAAATATCCGACCTCAGTCCCATGGCCTCGGCCAACGAACGATTGAAAAGCGCCATCGCAGGCAATCGGACCGCCGTGGGGGTTGTCCGAGTGTAAAACTGCTGATGCAGTCGAGCATAGGTATTGTCGAAGCGCCAGCCGGCCTCTGGGAAATCCATCGCGGTTTTCGGAATCATGAGAGATGCAAGATACCCGCCTGCGGCTCATTGACGAGGCGGGCGTTTCAAAGACCGCATTTTCTTTCAGACATCGATTGCCCACCTCGCATGATTCTGCTTTGCTGGCGGGCTCATCATGAATGTCGCTCTGGATTATCAAAAGAATTGTGTTGTGGCCTTGGAAATCGACCTTCCGTCGGACCGGGTCAGCGCGGAATGGAACACCATTTCCAAGGAATTTCAAAAACAAGCCCGCCTGCCCGGCTATCGTCCTGGCAAAGCACCCGCTTCGTTGATTGCCTCGCGTTATGCCAAGGACATCGAAGAAGAGGTGAAAACCAAGCTCGTCGGCGAAGCGATTCGCGAAGCCGTTAAAACAAAAAATATCAAAATCCACGCCGTCGATAGTGTGGAGAAGGCGGAAATCGCCGCTGACAAGTCCATGAAAATCCTGGCCACGGTTATTCAGACCCCGGATTTCGAACTCCCAGACTACAAAAACATCGCTGTTGAAGTCGCCAAGAAAACCGTGACCGATGAGGACGTCGAAGGGCTTCTGGAATACCTCCGCGATCCCCACTCGAAATTTGAACCCGTCACAGACCGTCCCCTCGCAATGGGCGACTATGCGGTTGTGACCTATGAGGGCACGGTGGATGGCGAACCGATCGCCAAGATCGCTCCCAAGGCCCCCGCACAAATCCAAGGACGCCGCAACGCGTGGGTTCTGATGGACGAGGGAACCTTGATCCCCGGCTTTGCAAAAGGCATCGAGGGAATGGAAATCGCCCAAGAACGCACTCTCACACTCGACGTGCCAGAAAACTTCCCGCTCGAAGAACTCCGCAACCGCAAAGTGACCTATGCCGTCACACTCCACGCGATCAACACCCGCACTCCCGCTCCATTGGACGACGAACTGGCTGCCAAGATCGAACCAGGCCAGACACTCGAAGGACTCCGCAAAAAAATCCGCGAGCGCCAAGAGGAATCCGCCGAGTATCAATTTGAGATGGCGAAAAAGAACGCCGTCGTTGAAAAGCTGCTCAGCCTCTTCACCTGCGAACTTCCCGAACGCCTTGTTGCCAGCGAGACATCATATATTCTCAAAGATATCGTCGGAGAATCACAGGCCCGGGGCATTTCCGACGAGGAGATCAAAGCCCACACCGAGGAAATTGTTCAAAACGCCTCACAGACCGCAAGCAACCGCGTGCGCTCAAATTTCCTCCTCACCCGTATAGCGGATGAGGAAAAAATCGAAGAGACCGATGCCGAAGTTTATCAAGCCATCCTTCAAATGGCGGAACGCCAGCAGATGCCTGTCAAAAAACTCGCCGGCGAACTCGCCCGCAGCGGAGGCGTCAACCGTCTGCGCGATCAGATTCGCATCACCAAGGCACTTGATTTGATTGCCTCCGGTGCTACCGTCACAGAACCTGCCGCCCCGCAAGCGGCCTAAACCGATCTCACACTATGTTAGTCCCAATCGTCGTCGAACAAACTGGCCGCGGTGAACGCAGCTACGATATCTACTCCCGCCTCCTCAAGGATCGCATCATCTTCATCGGAACTCCGATTGACGACACAGTAGCGAACCTTGTCATCGCACAACTTCTTTTCCTTCAAATGGAAGACGCGAAAAAAGACATTAACATCTACATCAACTCGCCTGGTGGTTCCGTAACTGCCGGCCTCGCGATTTACGATACAATGCAATTCGTGACCTGCGATGTGAACACCTACTGCATGGGCCTCGCAGCCAGCATGGGTGCGGTTTTGCTCTGCGCGGGAACCAAGGGCAAACGCTACGCGCTCCCGAACTCCGACATCATGATCCACCAAGTCTCCGGCGGCGCCAAAGGCCAAGCCAGTGATGTGGAGCGCCAAGTCGAGTTCATGTTCAAGCTGAAAAAGCGCCTGAATCGCCTTCTCTCACACCACACAGGCCAAACCGTCGAGCAGATCGAGCGCGATGCCGACCGCGACAACTACATGACCGCCGATGAGGCTAAAGCCTATGGTCTCGTGGATGAAGTCGTGAAGTCCCGCAAGGACATCAAAGACATTGTTGAAACCGTAAAAGCCGCCGAGTAGTCCCACTCTCAATGGCGCGCCCGAACAATCTCACCATGTGCTCTTTCTGCGGAAAGAGCCAAGCCGAAGTTCGCAAACTCATCGCCGGCCCCGGCGTTTACATTTGCGACAGCTGCATCACCATTTGCAGGGGAATCTTGGAAAAAGAGCTCAAAGACGACTCGCGCAAAAGCAAGCCTTCCCTCCGAGTTCCCAAGCCCGTCGAGATTAAGAAACTCCTAGACCAGCATGTTATCGGACAAGACACCGCTAAGAGGGTGCTTTCCGTTGCTGTTCACAACCACTACAAGCGCCTCACACAGACTTCGACAGGCTTGCTGGAGATGGATCACCTCAACGATGTGCAGATCGAGAAGAGCAATATCCTTCTCCTCGGTCCCACCGGTTCTGGTAAGACCCTCCTCGCCCGAACATTGGCGCAGGTGCTTGATGTGCCGTTCGCCATTGCGGATGCCACATCCATCACCGAGGCTGGCTATGTGGGAGAGGATGTCGAAAACATCATTCTCCGCCTCCTCCAAAGCGCGGACTTCGATGTGAAGCGCTGTGAGATGGGCATCATCTACATCGACGAAATCGATAAGATCGGACGCAAAACCGACAATGTGAGCATCACTCGCGATGTCTCAGGCGAAGGCGTTCAGCAAGCCCTTCTCAAAATTCTCGAAGCCGCCGTTTGCAATGTCCCACCCCAAGGCGGTCGTAAGCATCCGCAGCAGGAATACATTCAGGTCAACACCGAGAAGATTCTTTTCATCTGCGGCGGTGCCTTCGTGGGTCTCGAAAAAATCATCCAACGCCGACTCGGCGGACGCACCATGGGATTCAATGCCCCGATTGGATCAGCTACGAACGAGTCCAACCGCTCCGAAACCCTCAAGATGGTGGAACCGGAAGACCTCATCAGCTTTGGCCTTATCCCAGAGTTCATCGGACGCCTCCCCGTCGTGGCAACCCTCGAGGAGCTCAACGAAGAGCAGTTGGTATCCGTTCTTACCGAGCCGAAAAACGCGATGACCAAACAATACGCGAAGCTTCTCGGCATGGATGGCGTCACGCTCAACATGACGAAGGATGGCCTGCGCGCCCTCGCCGCCGAAGCCATCCGCAAAGGCACTGGAGCCCGCGCCCTGCGCTCGATGATCGAACGTATCATGCTCGATGTCATGTTTGATTGCCCAAGCCGTGAAGACATCTCGGAGGTCACAATCAACCGAGCCGTTGTCGAAGGCAAAAAAGCCCCAGTCCTCCGGCGCAAGCAGGAGAAAGACGCCGCCTAAGCTTCCCCGCCTGCTGCTTGATCAGTCCGATCAGTCTAATCCGTCCGATCACCCTTAATTAGAATAATTCTTGATTAGCCATTTGGCGCGGCTATGTATTCCTGCTTTCTGTGAACAAGACCACCCAACCCGCCTACGAAGAAACGATCAGCCACAACGGCCATCGCCTCACCCCGCAGCGGCGCGAGGTTTACAATGTGCTTCTCGCGGACCGTGACCACCCCACGGCCACCGAGGTTTTCCTGAGAGCCAAGAAACGCGTTCCCACCATTTCGCTGGCGACGGTCTACAACTGCCTTGAAACCCTGGTGGAGTGCGGTCTCGCCAAACAGGTGAATGTCGAACGCGAGGCCACCCGCTACTGCCCAAACCTCTCCGAACACGGCCACTTCGTTTGTAATTCCTGCGGCATCGTTTCCGATATCCCGGTTACCAAAGGCGGGTCACTCACCCAGTTTCTCAAAGTCCCCTCGGGCTTTATCATTAACCATTCCGAAATCACTCTCCGAGGCACCTGCCCGGCCTGCAAAAAAACCACACACACCAAATCATGAGCCTCAAAATCGAAAACCTTCACGCAAAAATCGGAGACCGCGAAATCCTCAAAGGACTCAACCTCGAAATCCCGAAGGGCGAAGTCCACGCCATCATGGGTAAAAACGGCTCTGGCAAATCCACGCTCGCCAAAGTGATGGCCGGCCATCCCGATTACGAGGTCACAGGCGGCCAGGTTCTGCTCGACGGGCTCAATCTCTTTGAAATGGAGGAACCCGACCAGCGCGCACGGGCGGGGCTCTTTGTCGCCTTCCAATACCCGATGGAAATCCCCGGCGTGACGATTGCAAATTTCATCCGCGCCGCACTTCAGGCCCGTCTGCCAGAAGGCGAGGAACTCGATGCCGTGGAGTATTACCACCACCTCTACGAGAAAATGGACATGCTCAAGATCGACCGCAAATTCACATCCCGCGCGGTCAACGAAGGTTTCTCCGGCGGCGAAAAGAAACGCTGCGAGGTTCTTCAAATGGCGATGCTCAACCCCGTCTATGCCGTGCTGGATGAAACGGACAGCGGACTCGACATCGACGCCCTGCGCATTGTCTCCGAGGGAGTGAACGCCATGCGCAGCCCCGAGCGCGGACTTCTTGTCATTACCCACTACCAGCGCCTGCTCGACTACATCGTGCCGGATGTTGTGCATGTGATGGTGGATGGCCGCATCGTAATGAGCGGCGACAAGACACTTGCCCACAAACTCGAAGCCGAGGGCTACGACTGGGTCGAAAAAGAACTGCTCCAAAAAGCCTAATTTTCTCCGGAGGACAAAACCATGGAAACCAAACCTGATCTCAACATCGACCGCTCGGTCGGTGACTTCCACTACGATGTCGATTACGAATTCGACGCCGGCATCGGCCTTTCGGAAAAAACCATCGACTACATTTGCGATGTCAAAAAAGACCCCGACTGGATCCGTGAATTCCGCAAGGAAGCCCTTCGCAAATTCAACTCCATGCCCATGCCCACCAACTGGGCAAGCCATGACCTGGACAACATCGTTTTTGAAAACATCCGCTACTACCTCTCGCAGGGAACCCAACCCAAGCGTTCCTGGGACGATGTCCCTGAGGATGTGAAGCGCACCTTCGAGCGGCTCGGCATCCCCGAGCAGGAGCGGAAATTTCTGGCCGGCGTCGAGGCCCAATTCGACAGCGAGGCCGCCTACTCAAACATCAAGGCTGCCGTCGGCGAGCAGGGCGTCATTTTTGTGGGTTCCACCGAGGGACTCCATAAACACCCCGAGATTTTCAAGAAGTGGTTTGGAAAAGTCATCCCCACGGGTGACAACAAATTCTCTGCGCTCAACAGCGCCGTCTTTTCAGGCGGATCGTTCATCTACATCCCACCAGGAGTGAAGGTGAAACACCCGCTGCAGGCCTACTTCCGCATCAATGCCGAAAACTTCGGTCAGTTCGAACGCACACTCATCATTGCTGATGAAGGCAGCGAGGTCATGTATATGGAGGGCTGCACGGCCCCGAAATTCGAGACCTCCACACTCCACAGCGCCGTCGTGGAACTCGTCGCCCTCAAGGGCGCAAAAATCCAATACATCACGGTCCAAAACTGGTCGGCGAATGTTTTCAATCTCGTCACCAAACGCGGCCTCGCCCACGAGGAAGCTGAAATCAAGTGGATCGATTGCAATATCGGCTCCCGCCTGACGATGAAATATCCAGGTGTGATTATGAAAGGCCGCAAGGCACGCGGAGAAGTGATCTCGATCGCTCTCGCTGGTGATGGACAGCATCAAGACACCGGTGCGAAGATGGTGCATGCCGCAGATGAAACTACGAGCAACATCGTGTCCAAGAGCATCAGCCTCGGCTCAGGACGCTCGACCTACCGCGGCCTTGTGCAGATCGGTCGCCATCTGAAAGGCTGCAAAAACAACACCGAGTGCGACGCCCTTCTCATCAACACCGAGAGCCGCACGGACACCTACCCCGCCATCACAGTGCGCGGGAAGGAAAACGCCTGCCAGCATGAAGCCTCGGTCAGCAAGATCAGCGCGGAGCAGATCTTCTACATGCAGCAGCGCGGCATCTCCGAAGCCGCGGCAATGAGTCTCGCGGTGAATGGATTCGTCAACGACCTGGTTCAACAATTCCCCATGGAATACTCGGTCGAGCTGAAGCGCCTCATCGACTTGGAAATGGAAGGGTCCGTCGGTTGACCCGGGAAACGCAAACAATGAGCAACACACTTGAAAATCCCGCCAACGCGACAAGCGCATGGCCCGCCTGGTTCGCCGCCGAACAATCCCATGCCGTCGCGGAATACGAGAACTCCCCCACCCCTTCTCTCAAGGATGAAGCATGGCGGTTCGCCAACCTCAAGGCCCTCGACCTTTCCTCGTTCATCGAGGCCAAGCCCGTCGCCAGCGAAGGCCGCCTGATCAACGCTTCCACCGGCCTCGCCGAAACGGCCGCCAAGCTCGTCCTCGGCAACAACACCCTTCTCCACCGCGAATCCTCACTGCCCGCCGGAGTCATTTTTGAAACACTCGAAACAGCCGCTACCAAGCACGCTGACCTCTTCAAAAAATACTTCATGGCGCAGCCCGTGGAACTCGGCTCCCGCAAATACGCCGCGCTCCACAAAGGCCGTGTTGCGGGCGGTGCATTCCTCTTCGTGCCAGCCAACACAAGCGTCCAACTACCCATCGAAATCTTCCAATGGGTCGAAGGTGCCAACGCCTCCGTCTTCCCACACACGCTCATCGTCTGCGGCGAGAACAGCAGCGTCACCGTCGTCGACTACTTCAAGTCGGCCGACAAGCTTCCTGCCTTCGCCTGCGGAGTCAACGACCTCCACCTCGCCGCCGGAGCCAAGCTTACCTACGTCTCCGTCCAAGACTGGTCCCTTGAGACGACCGCATTCCACCTGAATTCCACTTCGGTGGACCGCAACGCGACCTGCACCGCCCTCATCGCAAACTTTGGTAGTGGATTCGTGCGCGGCGAAAGCCTCAGCCGCCTCATCGGCGAAGGCTCCCGCAGTGAAATGTTCTCCATCAACCCCGTCGAAGGAACCCGCGAGATCGATCAACGCACCTTGCAAGACCATGTCGCGCCCCACGCCACCAGCGACCTCCTCTACCTCAACGCCCTCGACGACAAGTCCCGCACCATCTTCGCCGGACTTATCAAAGTGGAACCCGGCGCCAAGGGCACAGACGCCTACCAAAAGGTCAAAAACCTCATCCTCAGCGATGACGCCGACCCCAACTCCATGCCCGGCCTCGAAATCTTGAACGACGAAGTCCGCTGCAGCCACGGAGCCACCAACGGCCCCGTAAGCCAAGACGAACTCTTCTACATGCAGGCCCGCGGCATCAAGCGCGACGCCGGACGCCGCCTCATCGTGAACGGCTTTTTCAACACCCTTTTGGAACGGATTGAGAACGAAAACCTGCGGGCGCACCTTGAGAAACTCTTGGCTAAACGACTAGCTATCGCCTGAGACATATAACCTCCACGCGGAGGATTGATGCGTGAAAACCCTCTCGCCATCGGAGTGGATAGCTCTGCGCACTGCTCATGAGCGCCGGGTGGAGCCTTGGGTAACTCCCCGGCTTCAACGTGCTTCGCAAGGGCTCAAACATCCGGTAGATGATTTTCTTTTCGAATATTATCCGAATCGCCCGTCGCTACTGCGGCGATGGCATGCGGGCTTTGGATGTGCGCTGCGGGGAGACGAGGCGGAGTTCTATCTTGGCGTCCCCGGCTACATCGCAACGCGGCATGGGGTAACAGTCGAGCCCCTTTCGGAGAAACGGCGCCACTTCGTTCAGTGGCTCGGTCAATTTCTCGCGAGCACGGCGAACCGGGCTCCTTTCTTCGGATGCCATGGGCTCCACGAATGGGCCATGGTTTACAAATCCGGCGAGCTTCGCTATGCGACGCAGCCACTTCGCCTGTCGCCAAGCGAAGTCGCGGAAGTTGTGGATTCCCTGCCTGTGAGGTGCTCGCATTACGACGCTTTTCGTTTTTTCACCCCAGAGGCGCGCCCGCTGAACCGCCTGCAACCGACGCGTGAATCATCCCCCACCCTTGAGCAACCGGGCTGTCTCCATGCGAATATGGATTTATACAAGTGGGCTTTCAAACTGGCGCCGTGGTGCCCCTCAGAACTTATCGCGGACACCTTTGAACTCGCCCGCGACATCCGGGAGCTCGATATGCGGGCCAGCCCCTACGATCTGACTTCTCACGGCTACAGCCCAGTTCCCATCGAGACCTCGGAAGGGCGGGCGCAGTATGAGAAATGCCAAAGGGAATTCGCCGAGCGGGTCCGACCGTTGCGTAGGCGACTGATGCTCCTCTGCGACTCTCTGCTCGCCTAAAAGACCCGCTTAATTTTCGCATCCCCCACCCGCTCGCCAACACGGCGAGCGATGAGTTGGGAACCCAATGGCGACTCCGGCGTCAAAACGACGATCGTCTTCTTGTTCCAGACAACCTCCGTTCCCCCTCCAGATGTGGCGATGAGAAAAAATTCCGTCTCCTTTGCAAATTCCAATTCGACGAGAGCGCCAATATCGATCCCCTCACCCGCCGCGAAATCCCGAATCGGCATTTTCTCAATCGCCTCGGCTGCGGCAGCCGCCTCGAGCGCCTGCCGAGCCAATCCATCCGCCAGGTAATTCTCCTCTGTGGAGCGCGTGTCGTATTTCCCCTCAGATTTACTCTCAGCGTCATTCCCCTGCTCGCGAGTCCGCTTGGCCGCAGCCTGCCGACGCTCGAAATCCCCCCTCAGGTGCTCCAAAACAACTTCGATGATCTTCGACTTTTTCATGGGAAATGTATGAACGATACTTGATGGGCTCCAACATTTGAACAAGCAGGACATTCGAATCGCATGAGCTGAAATAAAGGAGTAAAAGTTTCCGATGTCTTGGATCGAAATTGTATCCCTCCTTACTGCCGCTTGTGCAGCGGGGGCAGTCAACGCCGTCGCGGGCGGAGGGACTCTCATTACTTTTCCGACGCTGATTCTTTTCGGAGTTCCCCCAATGATCGCGAATGCCACGAGCACTCTTGCGCTCGTGGTCGGAATGGGTGGTAGTCTTTACGGATACCGAAACCACATTGCCGATGTGAAACCCTGGTTCACGACATTCATTCCCGTGAGCATCGCCGGGGGATGGATCGGCAGCCTCTTGCTGACGCGCAGCAGCGAGCGGGTGTTCACAGAACTGGTTCCCTACTTGGTTTTATTTGCGACTGTTCTTTTCATGTTGCAGGGCGTCGTGAGCGGACGGGTGGGCAGCCAACTCCATGCATCCGATTCCCCCACAAGTCGCCGCGCCCACTTGCTCGCGGCGCTTTTCTTCCAGTTTCTAGTTTCCATTTACGGGGGCTATTTCGGTGCCGGCATCGGCATTCTCATGCTGGCGACACTTGGTTTCATGGGGTTCAAAAATATTCACCAAATGAACACGCTCAAAAGCGTGCTGGGGTCCCTCATCAATCTCGTCGCCGCCGCTTGGTTCACTGCGAGCGGATTGATCGACTGGCCGCGAATGGGTCTCATGACCATGGGAGCGTTTGCGGGCTACTACATCGCCTCGACCTACTCCCAGAGACTCCCTCAGAAGGCTGTCCGGCGACTTATCGCCATCATTGGCCTCATCATCACCGCCGTGATGTTTTGGAAACTCTGATCAAGAGCGAAGGCGCTCGATGGTAGCGGTGGTGGATTTTCCTTCGACCATGTCGGCGAGGACGACTTTGCCGCCGTGGGCTTCGACGATGTCGCGACCGCTCACATAATGGGCCCAGTCTTTACCTTTCACGAGGACATCGGGGAGGATTTGGGAGATGAGGTCGCGGGGTTCGTCTTCGTCGAAAATGACGACGAAATCCACGGCGCGGAGGGAACCGAGGACGAAGGCGCGATCCTGCTCGGCATTAACGGGTCGCGTGGGGCCTTTAGCACGGCGGACGGAGGCGTCGCTGTTGAGCCCTACGACGAGGGCGTCGCCTTGTGCCCGCGCGAAGGCGAGATATTGGGTATGACCCCGGTGCAGGATGTCGAAACATCCATTGGTGAAGACGAGCTTTTTTCCCTCAGCGTGGAGTCGGTCGCGTTCCTCGTGGGCCTGCTCGGGTGTGAGGATACGGGGAAATTCAGGCTGCATGGAAAAGTGCCGGAACGGATTCCTTGTGGGTGTCGGTATTTTGACGGCGGGCCTGCTCGATGCGGCGGAGGTAAAAATCCAACGCAGCATCGGGAATACCGGTGATGCGGGCCTTGGTGAATTCTTCGACAGCCTTGTCCCATTGTTTTTCGCGGTAGTAGAGGACGCCGGTCCAGAAATGGTCGCGGCTGCGCTCGCGCTCGGGCGTGAGTGAGTGCTTGGGAGCGAGGATTTCGTAAATTTCCACACGGCGGCGCTTTTCGGCCACCTTCAAGATTTCAATCGGACGCACTTCGACGGATTCTGAAGCGGGCGTGTAGGCATCGGGTCCAATGAGGATTCGGGCCCCATACATGGAACTGGCGGCGCAAAGGCGGCGTGCAAAATCCACGGCGGGACCGGCCACGCTGTAGCTTCCCAGACGACCGCCGCCGAAAACGCCGGCGATGATGTCTCCCGTATCGAGGCCCATGCGCACATCGAGTCGGCGTTGCCATCTCGCGTCGCATTCCTTGTTCAGCTCATCGAGGCGAGCGGCCAAATCCACTGCGGCGCGGCAGGCACGGACGGCGTGACGAGGGTCGCCAATCGGAGCACCGAAAACGACGCGTATGCACTCGCCGTTGCACTCGTCGAGGTAGGCACCGGATTCGACGAGATAATCGGAGGCGGTTTTGAGATACAGATTCGTGATCGCGGTGTAGCTCTCGGGAGGAAGGAGCTCCATGAGTTCGGCGTGGTTTTGAACGGCGATGACGAGGACCGAGGCATTGACGACACGGCCCGGGAAATCCGGTGTAGCATCCGAGGCGAGGATGGATTGAAAGGCCACCTTGGGGAGGCGCAGTCCGAAAAGGCGCTCGAGAAGTTGATTGCGCTGTCCGTGGCGAGTTTGCTCCCAAGCGAATGCGAGGGCGGTGCTGCAAAGGACTGCAAAAACGGGAAGCACGGGAGAGAAGAATTTTCCATGAAGAGAAAGCACGGGAGCCCATGTGCAAAGGAGCACGAGGGATGCCGCTGAGAGGATCGTTTTAAGACTCCTGTTCGTGAGATCCATCCAGACCCAGGCGATTCCAAAAGCAAAAATCAGGAATGTGATCCAAGGGGTGCCCGCGATGGGGCGTCCGTCTTGGGGAATCTCGAGGGATTTCAACAACACTCCATCGATGAGCGATGGAAGGCCGGTGGCAAACAAGACCAGCGACAGAGCCACGGTGATCGCGCCGATGACAACGCTGACTTTAAGGTTTCTCATTTTCTTCTTTGGTGCGGTATGAGGCGACGACCCACTGGCTCAGCACGCGGTCTGGAGCCGCCACCGCATCGACGGGAATGACAAACTCCGACTGGCCGCTGTTCCGAGAGATCAGCCCAAGGCCAAATTGATAATCCTTAAAGAGGCTTTCGCACAAGTCGCGAGCGGGAATGTTTTTTTCGAAAGCCATGCGCAGGATGGCATCAATGGCCGCTGGATCGAAGCGAAGGACGAAGCCATGCTGCCCGCCAAAGCGCTCGGCGAACTGCTCGATGACGAGGCGCTGTGTGTGGCGGGCCTCCTCCTCGCCGAGTTTGAGGAGGGCTTGGATACTGGAGGCAGGGTTTTCAAAGACAGCAGGAGTGATCTCAAGCGAGCGCACACGAGCGCCGGGGAGTTCATATTTGAAGTCGCGCATGAGGCGCTCGCAAACAGTCATGAGGCCACGCGCACCCGTGCTCTCCTGAGCGGCCAAAGAAGCAATATACCGAAGGGCATCCGTGGAGTAAACGGCCTCTATTCCATAGGCCGCAAAGGCTCGCTCATACTGGCGGATGAGGCTGCCTTCTGATTTCTGCAGAATGTTGAAAAGGTCCTGCTCGCCGAGGCTGTCGCACACGACCCGAACGGGCAGGCGTCCGATGAATTCAGGCTCGAGTCCGTAATCCACGAAATCCCTCGTTCCCGCGAGGCGGAGCAATTCATCGGATTCGCTCGCCGATGGAGAGGGCGGTGCGCCGAAGCCCATGGCGGATTTTTTTAATCGCCGCGTGACGATGTTACCCAACTTGTCGAAGGCGCCGGAGACAATAAAGAGGATATGCCGCGTGTTGAGGGTTTCCTTACTGACCTTGCCGCGCTTTTGGAACTCCATGGCAGCCTGAATCTGGGATTGGAGATCATTCCCACCGCGCAGAGAAACATCCGTCTCCTCCATGAGCTTGAGCAAAGTGGTCTGCACGCCGCGTCCACTGACATCTCGACCGCTGACATCCGAGGGCGTGGCAATTTTATCGATTTCGTCGATGTAGATGATGCCATACTGCGCGAGCGAGATGTTGCCATCGGCCTTCTGGACAAGTTCGCGAACAAGATCATCCACATCACCGCCGACATAGCCGGTTTCGCTGAATTTTGTGGCATCAGCTTTGACAAACGGAACGCCGACGAGCTCGGCGACATGCTTGACGAGGTAGGTTTTTCCAACGCCTGTCGGGCCGGCAAGGAGGACATTTTGTTTGGAATACTCGAGAGGCGGTGCGTCGGCTTCTCGGGAAGCCATCACGCGGGCATTGTTGTAATGGTCGCAGACAGCGATACCGAGGACCTTCTTAGCTTCGTCCTGACGAATGACAAAGCGGTCGAGGTGCTTTTTGATATCTTTCGGCGTGAGGTGAAAATCCAGGATCGATTGAGGAACCGTTTCTGGATTTTGAACTGGCGCCACTGGCTCGCTTGAAGACGGAGCAGGGGCCGAAAATGAAGCGCGCAAAAGCTCCTGCAGTCGGCGCTGCATTTGCTCTGCAGTGGGAAGAATTGGGTCACTCATAAGGGAATCGGAGGTTTCGGATGCATTTCTTTAAGAAGATGCATCCGTTTCCCCAAAGTGCGAGGGGGAGTTTACCCGCCCTATCCGAGCATCTCGGCAACCATGGCGCGCTCTTCGGCGAGTTCCTTGTTGGTTGCGGCGATCTTGGATTTTGCGAATTCATCCAACGGGATGCCGGTCACAACCTCATAGGCGCCGGGCGTCGTCGTTTTCACAGGCATTCCAGCCCAGACATTGGCGTCGAAGCCGTAGTGGCCCTCGGATTTGATGGCGATGGAGTGGATTTGCCCCGGAGTAACGAGCGAGCGGACGTGGTCCACGAGGGCATTTGCTGCCGAGGCGGCAGATGAAGCCCCACGGGCGGCGATGATCGCAGCTCCGCGCTTGCCGACTTTTTCGCAGAATTCTCCTTCGAGCCAGGCACGGTCTGTGATGACTGACTCGGCGGGTTTACCGGCGATCTTGGCATGGCCAAAAGCAGGAAACATCGTCGGGCTGTGGTTTCCAAAAATGAAAATCTCGCTCACATCGGTGGTGGCGACGCCTGCTTTTTTGGCAAGCATGGTCTGGGCGCGGTTCTGATCGAGGCGCACCATCGCTGTGAAGCGATCTGGCGTGAGGCGGCGGGCCTTGCTGGCGGCGATCATGGCGTTTGTGTTGGCAGGATTTCCAACAACTGCGACACGGGCATTCTCGGCTGAGACCTCATCGATGATCTGGCCTTGGGTGGTGAAGATTTTGCCGTTGTCCTTGAGCAGATCGGCGCGCTCCATACCGGGCCCGCGAGGCTTGGCACCCACGAGGAGACTCCAGTTGGCATCCTTGAAAGCCACCTTGGCGTCGTCGGTGAGGACCATTCCCGCCAGAAGAGGAAACGCGCAATCATCCAACTCCATGGCCACGCCTTCGAGGGCTATCATGGCTTTTTCCACGGGAACCTCCAACAGTTGCAGGATCACTGGTTGATCAGCGCCAAACATGGCACCGGAAGCAATGCGGGGAAGAAGAGAATAGGAGATCTGACCGGCAGCACCGGTCACGGCAACGCGAATGGGAGTTTTCATGAGCGGGAAGGTTTAGATTTTCGACGGGATGCGTCCAAGCAAAAACACGGCGCACATCGGAAGATTCGCAAGGCCAGGTTAAATTTTGACCTCGGGTTTTTCCTTGCGGCGCGAACACCCTGGGCGTATTTACGACTTTGTAGTAGTTGAAGCGCTTGTTTCGACTCCTTCACGGAAGGGTGGCTGAGTCCGGTTTAAGGCACTCGACTCGAAATCGAACGTAGGGAAACCTACCGCGGGTTCGAATCCCGCCCCTTCCGCCACCCCCTTTTTATTCAGGTTAAGATTCCTGTTCGCTAGGATTGCGAAAGCTTGTTCTTTCGAGCAGACTCCGCGCCCGTATGAAAAAAATCGTCGTTGCTTACTCTGGGGGTCTGGACACCTCGGTCATTCTGAACTGGCTCAAAGATACCTACGGAGCCGAAATCATCGCCTTCTGCGCGGATGTGGGACAGGCCGAGGAACTCGATGGGCTCGAGGAAAAGGCTCTCAAAACAGGGGCTGCAAAATGCTATGTGGATGACCTGCAGGAGGAGTTCGCCCGTGATTTTATTTTTCCGATGCTGCAGGCCGGGGCGATTTATGAGGGGCAGTATTTCCTCGGAACGAGCATTGCGCGCCCGCTCATCGCGAAGCGCATGGTCGAGATCGCCCGCGCCGAGGGGGCAACGGCTGTAGCCCACGGGGCCACGGGCAAGGGTAACGATCAAGTTCGCTTCGAACTCACAGCTGCGGCTCTCGCGCCAGAAATCGAGGTCATCGCCCCTTGGCGCGATGCCCGCTTCCGCGAAAAATTTCCCGGCCGCTCCGAAATGATCGCCTACGCCGAGGCGCATGGAGTGCCTATCGCTGCCAGCGCGAAGAAGCCGTATTCGATGGATCGAAATCTTCTGCACATTAGCTACGAGGCCGGAATCCTCGAGGATCCTTGGTATGATGCGGGTGACTTGAAAAATCGCGACTACTTTACGACGCTTTCGGTGCTTCCGGAGGATGCTCCAGACCAAGCGGAGTATGTGGAACTCGAGTTCGAACGCGGCAATTGTGTCGCGGTGAACGGCGAGAAACTGAATCCCCTCGGCGTGATGAACAAACTCAACAAACTCGGCGGCAAGCACGGCGTTGGGCGCGTTGACATGGTGGAGAACCGCTTCGTCGGAATGAAAAGCCGTGGCGTCTATGAAACACCAGGTGGAGCGATCCTGCACTTTGCACACCGCCAGATGGAGTCGCTGACGATGGATCGCGAAGTCATGCACCTGCGCGACTCGCTGATCCCGAAATACTCCACACTCGTTTACAATGGCTTCTGGTTCGCGCCCGAGCGCGAGGCCATTCAAGCCCTCGTCACCGAATCTCAGAAAAATGTGAGCGGCACAGTGCGGGTGAAACTTTACAAAGGCGGCATCCATGCGGCAGGAGTGAAGAGCCCGCTCAGCCTCTACAATCCGCACATCGCCACAATGGAGGCTGATCCTACGAAGGCCTACAATCAGGACGACGCCACCGGCTTCATTCGCCTCAACGGTCTCCGACTCAAAGTCGCCGCAGGAGTGCACGGGGCTTGAACCAAGACCGAATCACACTTGCACCAATAGCACCACATCCCTTTAATCAACAATCTATGTCATCAACGGAATCCGGTTACTCACGCAAGAACCCCTTTCCGGCCAAGCTGTCTGTAAATCGCAAACTGACGGGCGAAGGGTCGAACAAGGATACACGCCATTTTGAAATCTCGCTCGAAGGCTCGGGACTCGCCTATGAAGTCGGCGACTCGCTGGGAGTCTTTGCATCGAACAACCCCGCTCTCGTGGAACTCGTCCTCAAGGAACTAGGTTTTTCGGGCGAAGAGCAGGTCACCACGGCAGACGGCGCTCCCGCCTCACTGCGCGAGGCCCTCACTAAGAGCTACATCCTTACGGAGCCTTCCAAGCAGCTTCTTTTGGCCGTCGCCGAAAAGGACAGCTCGGGAGCTTTTCTCGCCAACCTCTTCCTACCCGAGGAAAAAGCTGCGTTGGAAAATTTCCTATGGGGCCGTGATGTTCTGGATGTGCTTCAAGAGTTCACCGCCGCCAGCTTCACTCCCGAGGAATTTGTGAAAGTCCTTCGCAAGCTCCAGCCCCGCCTTTACTCCATCGCCTCCTCTCAGCGTGCCGTTGGCGAATCCGTTCACCTCACAGTCGCTGTCGTCCGCTACAAAGTGGAGCACAGCCAGCGCGACCGCGAGGGCGTTTGCTCCAGCTACCTCGCGGAGCGCGTGGACTCGGGCTCTGTCCCTGTCTTCGTGCATACGGCGAAACATTTCCGCGTGCCTGAAAACTCAGACGCTCCCGTGATCATGGTCGGCCCAGGCACAGGCATCGCTCCCTTCCGCGCCTTTCTTCAGGAGCGCAAGGCCACAGGAGCCAAGGGACCAAACTGGGTCTTCTTCGGCGATCAAAAGGCTTCCACAGATTACCTCTATCAGGACGAATTCGAAGCCGCCCACGCTTCGGGCGTTTTGACGAAGCTCACCACAGCCTTCTCACGCGACCAGGCCGAAAAAATCTATGTGCAGCACCGCATGCTAGAGCACGGCGCGGAGCTCTATGACTGGCTTCAAAAGGGCGGTTATTTCTATGTCTGCGGCGATGCGAAGAACATGGCCAAAGATGTCGATGCCGCTCTCCACACCATCGCCGAGCGCCATGGCAACATGACGACCGAGCAAGCGAAGGAATATGTGGACGCTCTCAAAAAAGAGAAGCGCTACAGAAAGGATGTTTATTAATCCATCCCGCGCCAAGCGGTGGACGCTGCCGATCATCCTCGGCGGCGTCGCAGTGATGGTTCTAAAAATCGTCCTTCTCATGCGTTTTCGCACGCCCTCTTCGAAATCAGACTCTCCATCTCAAAAATGAACGACACCCCGCAGCATGTGCACTTTCTGGGCATTTGCGGCACAGCGATGGGATCCGTCGCGGCCGCGATGAAAGACAAGGGCTTCAAGGTCACCGGCCAGGATGACAATGTCTATCCGCCGATGTCCACTTTTCTGGAGTCCAAGGGAGTTGCCATCACAAAAGGTTTCCAGCCAGATGACATCCCGGCGGCGGATTTGATCGTGATCGGAAATGCCATGTCGCGCGGCAACCCTGCCGTGGAGGCCGTTTTGAACAGCAAGTTGCTGTATCTCTCGATGCCCGAGACGCTGCGTCATTTCGTTCTACGCGGTCGCCACAATCTGGTTGTGACTGGCACACATGGCAAAACCACGACCACCTCGATTCTGGCATGGATTTTTGAATCCGCTGGACTCGAACCCGGCTACCTCATCGGTGGCATTCCCTCGAATCTCGGTCAGGGGGCCTGTCTGCGGGACTCGAAGTATTTCATCATCGAAGGCGACGAATACGACACAGCCTTCTTCGACAAGCGGTCCAAATTCGTCCACTACCTGCCCGAACTCGTCATCGTGAACAACATCGAGTTCGACCATGCGGACATCTACCGCGACCTGGATGAGATCAAGACCAGCTTCCGCCGCTTGCTGAATATCGTGCCATCCGAAGGCATGGTTCTGCTCAACGGTGATGATCCCAATTGCATCGATGCCGCTCAAAAATGTCCGGCGCCGGTTGTGGAGGTCGGCTTCTCGCCGAATTGCGGCAACCAGATTCGGCATGTCGTCCACAAGCCAGAAGGCTCCAGCTTCGAGCTTTTCGGCGAGACTTTTTTCATCCCGCTCTCCGGTGATTTCAACATCCGCAACGCCGCGATGGCGGCCTCGGCTGCCCACTACTACGGCATCTCCGCCGACAAGATTCGCGCCGCCTTAGCCTCGTTCCAAGGCATACGCCGCCGCCAAGAAGTGCGGGGCACAGTGAACGGGATCACGATCATCGATGATTTTGGACATCACCCGACGGCCATCCGCGAAACACTGGCCGGCCTGCGCAAGAAATTCGGCAATGCGCGACTCTGGGCGCTTTTCGAACCACGCTCGAACACCACACGCCGGGCGGTATTTCAGGAGGATCTGCCCAAAGCCTTCGCCGATGCGGATGGTGCCTTCATTTCCCAAATCGCCCGCCTCGACCAACTGCCCGAAAACGAGCGTTTGAACCCCGAGCGCGTGGTCTCGGATATTGCCGCCTCTGGCAGGCCCGCCTACTACGAACCGACCGCCGACGCGATTATTGAGCGCCTGAAGCCGCTTGTGAAATCCGGCGACATCGTCGTGGTCTTCAGCAATGGCGGATTCGACGGGATACACCAAAAGCTGCTCGAGCGTCTTTAGTCAGGACGCAAAAAAAAGCAGCGGGTTCAGAAGTAGAAAGGAATCCCCTGCTCCTTGAAGGCTGATTTCTGATCGCCGAGATATTTGTCACCAAGAGCTTCGAAGCCGCCTTGTGCGCGGAATGACTTGAGGAAGGCATTGATTTGGTCGCGGAGTTGCGTGTCGTCGTGGCGCAGGGCAACCGCCCAGTTTTCCTTTTGGAGCGGATTCAGAAGAGCGTGGGTTTTGTTCGGATGCTCCTGGGCATTTTTCCAAATGCTCATCTGGTCGTAAAGAAAAGCGTCCGCGCGGCCTTGGATCACCTCGAGAACGGCTGCGGACTCTTTTTCAAGGGCGAGGATATTGGCATTTTTGATATTCGCCCTCGCCCAGACCTCGCCTGTCGTGCCTTGGCGAACGGCCAGAGTTTTTCCAGCCTGATCGAGATCCTGCTGGGATTGGATCGGACTCTCACGCGAGACCAAAAGGGCGAGCCCCGTCGAGAGGTAGGGCTCCGAGAAAGCGATGGATGCTCGGCGCTCCGCCGTATCGGTCATCGATGAAATGATGCAGTCGATCTTATCGGTTTTGAGCGAGGGAATGAGTCCAGTGAACGGGATGTTTTCAATACGCACCGACTTCCCAAGGAACTTCCCGAGCGCCTCGGCGATATCCACGCTGATGCCCTCGGGTTTGCCAGACGGCCCGATTGTTTCAAAGGGCGGATACGACAAATCCATTCCCACCACGAGCGTGTTGGCATCACGACTCCCGCAGGCCGAAAAGATGCAGGCTGAGAGCGCCATCAGCGAGGCAAGAACGAACCACCTCGCCGCCGTGGAAAAACTCACGGCTTCGAAGATCCCTCGATTTTTTGACCAACAGTGCTGATTCCCTCGCCGACCTTGTAAACGGCGTTATCCACGGCCGCACCGGCGCGTTGGGCAGGGCCGCCGGGGCCAGAGCATCCGAGAACAAAAAAGCAGGAAACAAGGATAAGAAGGGCGAGTGCTTTCATACACCTCTCTTAAATCATGACCGGAGTGACCGGTTCAAGCCCTAAGGTGAATACCCCGGATCTGTGGCGCAGGAAATTCTGTTCACTACGCCATAACCTTCCTATCCTGCGCGGATGATTCCTTCCCGCCTCAATGCTGAAGATTACTATCCGCTGATTGAAGCCCGCCACTGCGATCCATTTCGCATCCTTGGCATAAGGTCTTGCGATGGAAAATTTGTAGCCCGGATTTTGAGACCGGATGCGGCGGAAGCGACAGTGATTCTCGATGGCAAGGGGGCGAAACCGCAAACGCTCACCCGCTTGGATGAGCATGGTCTTTTCGAAGGAGAGATCACTGGCTTCAGCGAAGGAATGCCCTACACCATCGAGTTAACCAGTCACGAAGGAGTGAAATGGCGACAGAGGGATGCCTACGCATTTCCTGCAGTGCTGGGCGAAGTGGACATTTATCTCTTCAACGAGGGCACGCATTACGACATTCACAAAAAACTGGGCGCACATGTGAAAGTCATAGGTGATGTGCCGGGCGTTCATTTCGCCGTGTGGGCCCCTTCCGCGCAGCGCGTCAGTGTTGTGGGCGATTTCAACAACTGGGATGGGCGTGTCCACCAAATGAGGAAGCTTCTGCCATCCGGCGTCTGGGAAATTTTTCTCCCCGGCGTGCATGAGGGCGCGCATTACAAATTTGAAATCCGCAGCCAGCACGGCGATGTCTTTTTAAAGACCGATCCATATGCATTTTTCGCCCAGCACGGCGTAGAAACCGGTTGCATGGTTTTCGATCTTGGCCGCTACCAGTGGGGTGATGAAGAGTGGATGCGGAAACGCCCGCAGGTCGATTCCTACAACGCGCCGATGAGCATTTACGAGGTCCACATCGGCTCATGGCAACGGATCCCCGAGGAGGGCAACCGCCCGCTGAGCTATCGCGAACTCGGAGACCGTCTCATCCCCTATGTGAAGGAAATGGGGTTCACGCACATCGAACTCATGCCCGTGATGGAGCATCCCTTCGATGGATCCTGGGGATACCAAGTGGTGAACTACTACGCGCCGACGAGCCGTTTTGGAAATCCCGACGAGTTCAGGAATTTTGTGGACCGCTGCCACCAAGCAGGAATCGGAGTGATTCTGGACTGGGTGCCGGGACACTTCCCCAAAGATGCCCACGGCCTCGCCCGCTACGATGGAAGCTTCCTCTACGAGCACGAGGATCCCCGCTTGGGAGAGCATCAAGACTGGGGCACGCTCATCTTCAACTACGGCCGCAACGAGGTGAAAAACTTCCTCATCGGCAACGCGCTTTTTTGGTTGGAGGAATACCATGTGGACGGCCTGCGCGTGGATGCCGTGGCTTCTATGCTTTACTTGGACTACTCCCGCAAACAAGGGGAGTGGATTCCGAACTGCTTCGGCGGCAGAGAAAATCTCGAAGCCATCGACTTTTTAAAGCGATGCAATGAGGTCTGCTACGAGCGCCATCCCGGTGTGGCCCTCATCGCGGAGGAATCCACCGCATGGCCCAGCGTGTCACGCCCCACCTACGCGGGCGGCTTGGGATTTGGCTTCAAATGGAACATGGGCTGGATGAACGACAGCCTGCGCTACATCAGCAAGGATCCCATCCACCGCCGGTATCACCAGGGAGAGATCACTTTTTCCATGCTGTATGCTTTCCAAGAGCATTTCATCCTGGTTCTCAGCCACGACGAAGTCGTTCACGGCAAGGGATCGCTCATCAATAAAATGCCCGGCGACGACTGGCAGAAGTTTGCCAACTGCCGGATGTTCCTCGCCTGGATGTGGGCGCACCCTGGAAAAAAACTCATCTTCCAAGGAATCGAGTTCGGCCAATTTTCGGAGTGGAAACACGCCTTCAGCCTTGACTGGCATCTCACCGAGCAGCACTCGCACAAAGGCCTCAGCAAGCTCATGCAGCATCTGAACTGGCTCTACACTCACGAGCCATCCTTCTACGAGTTGGATGACAGCTACGACGGCTTCGAGTGGATCGATTTCCGGGATGCCGACAACTCGGTGTGGTCGTTCATGAGAAAATCACGCACCGGCGAGAGCATTCTTTTTGTGGTGAATGCAACGCCTGTCGTTCGTGGAGGCTACCGCGTTGGAGTTCCTCGCTCTGGTTTCTATGAGGAAATATTAAATACGGATGCCGACATCTATGGCGGAAGCAATGTCGGAAACTATGGTGGTGTTCAGGCCCATGAACATTGGAGTTGGCAGGACCAACCCCACTCAATTGAAATAGATATTCCGCCGCTATCGGTAGTGGCGTTTAAGCGCCGGAGTTGAGCAGGGTTGGACTGGGAGCCCGTCCTTAATCCATCAAATCGGCGTAGTTCGCCATCGCCATGGAACGACTGAGTTCCAAGATGGCAGCGGAGTCGTCGGACTCCAACGCCTGCACAGCCAGTTTGCCACAGGCCACAGCATCCAGAGACTGAACCGCCTTTTTGACCCGGGGCACCATGACGCTGGTGGCGCTCAATTCTTCTACCCCGAGACCGATGAGCAACGGGGTGAGCTGGATGTCGGATGCCATCTCGCCGCAGATTCCCGTCCAGATGCCACGGGCGCGACCGGATTCGACCACCATTTTAATCATCCGCAAGATCGAGGGATGCGTGGGATTGTAGAGGTGGGCGATGCGATCGTTCAGGCGGTCCACCGCGATGGAGTATTGAATGAGATCGTTTGTGCCGATGCTGAAAAAACGGACTTCCCGTGAGAGGTGGTCGGCAACAAGAACGGCACTGGGCGTTTCAATCATGACTCCGACTTCGATCCACGGATTGAAGGGAATCCCCTCGCCCGCGAGCTCCTGTTTGCACTCCTCGAGGATGGCATTGGCGCGCCTAAGCTCCTCGATACCGGAGATCATGGGATACATGACGCGGATGTTGTTTGACACGGCGGCGCGCAAGATCGCCCTGAGCTGAGTTTTGAAGATAGCTGGATTTTCGAGACAGAAGCGGATCGCTCGGCAGCCAAGAAAAGGATTTTCCTCCTCCCAGGTTTCGAGGCTGGACGCCACCTTGTCTCCGCCGATGTCGAGTGTGCGAATGATGACGCTGTGGGGCAAAGCCTGCTCGGCAGCGCTGCGGTAGTGCTCGAACTGCTCCTCCTCGGTTGGTGGGGTGGTGCGGTTCAAATAGAGAAATTCCGTTCGAAAGAGGCCCACTCCCTCTGCGCCATTTGACGCCACATCGGACATTTCATCGGGCAAATCGATATTCGCCGAAAGCACGATGTGTCGGCCATCGCGGGTTGTGGAAGCGGTCTCACGGATGAGGCGCAACCTCTCGACGACTTGTTCCTTTTCGCGTGAGAGGCGCTCATATTCAAGCAAGGTGACCGGCGACGGATTGAGAATGAGCAATCCATTGTAACCATCGATGAGGATATCATCACCGATTTGGATTTGCTGACAGATGCCCTGCATGCCGACGATCGCGGGAATCTCCAGCGAGCGGGCCATGATGGCCGTATGAGAAGTCTTGCTACCGATCTCTGTGACAAAGCCGCGCACCAAGTCCCGGTCCAACAGGGCCGTGTCGGATGGGGTGAGGTTGTGGGCAACGATGATGTGCGACTGGTCATGCGCCGCAGGATTTTGTGGCGCCTTGCCAAGGAGATGCCGAATGACGCGGCGGGCGACATCCTCGATATCCACGACGCGTTCCCTGAGATAAGGGTCGTCGATGGCTTCGAGGGTCTTGCAATATTTGCGGGCTACCTCTTGGAAGATGTATTCGATGCAGAGATGGTCTCGCTCCAAGCCTCGCAACACCTCGTCGATGAGTGTGCGGTCCTCCACAACGAGTAGGTGGGCATCGAAAATACTGGCATCATGCGCGCCGATGGCACTCGATATTTTCTGCTGAATTTCGAGAAGTTCAATGCGCGTAGCAATGAGAGCAGCCTCGAAGCGGGCGATCTCCGCCGACACTTCATCACTGGAAATTGATTCCGGGAGAATTTCCTCCTCCTCGGCAAAATGAACGAGTGCAGGAAAGTGAGCGATGCCTTGCGCGACAGGTATGCCGTGGAAACGCTTCTCAGATTTTACTTTTTCAACTCCCCGCATTTGCAGGCAGTTTGAACGAAAAAAAGATCAGAGGCAATGAGAAGAAGCCCGCGGACCTCAATCTTCGCCGAATCGGGTTTCAACGAGATTTTTGATCTCGGCTATAGCTTTTTCGGCATCAACACCCTCCGCGAGGATGGTGAGTTTAGACCCCTTGCCGGCGGCGAGCATCATGAGGCCCATAATGCTTTTGCCATTCACCCGCTCGCCATCTTTTTCAACCCAGACCTCAGCGCGGTAACGGCTGGAAATTTTCACGAACATGGCGGCCGGCCGCGCATGGAGGCCGTTGCGGTTGTCGATGGTCACCTCGCAGGTTGTTTTCTGCAGGTCTTCCGCTGTCTTTTTTTTCGTAAGAATTCCCATTATCTGTTCCGGCGTTCGCTGATCATGTGAAGCAGTCTTTGATTAAATTCCTGTGCGCTGTTTTCGCCCATGTCTTTCAACTTTTGGTCCAGCGCGGCCACCTCGACCAGTCTCGCAATGTCGCGCCCAGTGCGGACGGGCAGTGTGACATGCGGGACTTTGATGCCCAGAATTTCATATGTTTCACGGTCGAGGCCTATCCTATCCACATTCTCGACCTCATGCCAATCTTTGAGTGTGACGACGAAGTTAAGTTTTTTCTGAGGAACAACGGAACCTGCGCCGAAGATTGAGGCGATGTTGATGATTCCGATACCGCGAACTTCCATATGGTAGCGCGAAATACTGTCCGACATGCCGACGAGTTCGCTCCCTTCGACCGAGCGGAAGCGCGTGATATCGTCACTGACAAGGCTGTAGCCGCGTTCGATGAGGCCAAGAACACACTCACTCTTTCCGATGCCGCTTGCGCCGCGAATAAGCGTTCCGACGCCCAGAATACTTACCATGCTCCCGTGCTCCGTCGTTGAGGGCGCGAAATCCGTCTCGAGAAGGATCGTGGCCGCATTGATAAATTTCATCGTAATCATGCTTGTGCGAAGCACGGGGGTCTCGAACTCGGCGGCGGCGTCCAGAATTGCCGTGGGAACCGGAGCGTTTCTTGCCACAACAAGGCAGGGCATATTGCGGGAGAGCAACCCGCGGGCGCGTTCCTTGAGTGTCGCGACCGGGAGACTCTTGAGATAGCTGAGTTCCGCAGCCCCGAGAACCTGAATGCGTTTCACGGCGAAGTAGCTGAAGAAACCGGATAGCGCCAAGCCGGGACGATTAATGGTCGGCTCGCGAATGAGGCGGTTCAGGCCGCGCGAACTGCCTTCCAGCCTGAGCCCGAGCTTCTCTGCGTGATTCGCATAAAAATGGCCAACCGTTATGTGGCTTACTTTTTTAAACGGTTTACTGTTGGCGGGCATGAAAGTCTTGAAAAGTGCTGCGGAATGGGGACACAAGTAAACCGCGCTGAGCGTTTATGCAAACCAGCACTGCGAACCTCGATCACATCGAGAAGGATTCGCCCAAGTAGAGCTTGCGGCTGATCGGATCGTTCAAAAGAAATTCTTTATTCCCCTGACTCTCCACACGGCCTTCGAAGATCAAGTAGGCGCGGTCTACGATATTGAGGGTTTCACGAACATTGTGATCCGTAATGAGAATGGCGAGACCCTGCTCCCGCAAATCTTGAATGATCTGCTGCACATCATGAACGGCTATGGGGTCGACGCCGCTGAATGGCTCGTCAAGCATGAGGAGCGAAGGATTCGTGACCAGTGAGCGCGCGATGGTGAGCCTGCGCTTTTCTCCTCCCGAAAGGGTCAGAGCCTCGTTCTTGGCAATGTGCTCGATGCCGAAGCGGGTAAGAAGCTCGTCGCAGCGTTCTTTGCGAGCCTTCTTGGGAAGTCCTGTTGTCTCCAGTATGGCGAGGATGTTTTCCTCCACCGTGAGTTTGCGGAAGATCGATTCCTCCTGTGGAAGATAACCCATGCCATGCCGCGCTCGGCGATACATCGGCATGGAGGTGACATCTTCGCCACGAAAAAACACCTTACCGCCATTCGGGCGCACGAGGCCGACGATCATATAAAATGTCGTTGTCTTTCCCGCTCCGTTCGGGCCGAGGAGTCCAACGATCTCGCCTTTTTTGACATTGATATCGACGCCATTGACCACAGCGCGCCGGTTGTAAACCTTCACGAGACCTTCGGTGTGGAGGAGCGGTTTTTCCGGTATCGCGCTCATTGCGGCTTCGCGGTGTCGGCGATCAGAGTTTTGCTTCCACCAATGGTGCGGGATTGACCGCTGCTACGCAGGATCATGATGGTAGATTGCTCGGTGGCAACCTGGTTGTTGATCCCCTGCTGGATTGAAGGCCAATCGCGGAGCACGACCTCGCCGGAGTCGGGCTTGTAGGTCACCTCTCCCGCGCGTCCGATAGCTTGCTGCGCGTTGCTTTTGGGATCGGACTTTTCTTGGACGATGAGAACATTCCCTTGAGCCTCGGCCACGGCAATGCCTTTCCGATCGGGGCTGAGTGAGACTTTGAGCCGGTCGCAGGTGAGCGTGAACTGAACATCCCTCACGACGACGCGCCCAGTAAATTCGGCGACATTTTTTTCGCTGTCGAAACTGGATTCCTTGGTCGCTGTGATCTCGGTCTTCGCTCCAGTCGGGCGTTCACCCCCAGCGATATTAAAAAGGCCGGGAGATTTGCCTGTCTTGGGGGCGGCCGACATGGAGGCTTTGGCTTCTTGGGCGTCAGCCGGAATCAGAGTGAAAATTAAGGCCAGGAGAGCCAGAAAGCCGGATTTACAGTTGATCATTTGGGATTTCCTTCTGTGGAGATAACCATCTTTACATTTCCCCGCAGGGTTCCAAAGCGGGTTTTGGTGTTGAACTCGATACTGTCACCGGTGATTTCAAAATCCTCGCGAGAGATTTTTGCGGAATTTTCTCCGGTCAGGATGCGAGTTTCGAGGTTAAAGAGCGCCTGCGGCAGTTCAACGAAAATTTTCCGCCCTTCGCCATCGAGCGCTTCGAGCTTGAGGCTCTCCATCTCGACTCGCTGATCATCGACTTTTTTCGCAACGGCCGCCTCGAAAAGCATGAGACGCCTGCCGTCTTCAGCATATTGAGGAACCTTGATGCCATTCACCGGCATGCCGACTGGAACAGGCAAATCAAAGTCTGCTGGTTCACTGGAGGCTTTCTCGGCATGGAGAGAAGCAACCATCGAGGCAAGAACGAGAATGCGGGAAAAATCAGACCACGACATCGCGCAGGGCTTTCAGTTGTTTGATCAATCGCGGCAGATCGCGGAGCGGCACTTGATTTGGCCCATCGGACAAGGCCTTGGCTGGATTTTCGTGGGTTTCCAGAAAGACACCATCGCAGCCCGCTGCCACAGCGGCTCGCGCGAGAACGGGTGCCAGCTTGCCATCGCCCCCGGTGGTCTCCCCTGCCCCGCCGGGGCGCTGCACAGAGTGGGTGGCGTCAAAGACGACAGGACAACCCAGCTCCTGCATCCAAGGAATGGAACGCATGTCAGCGACCAGATTATTGTAGCCAAAAGTCGTGCCCCGCTCAGTGAAGATGTAATCCTTGCAACCCGCGGCCTCGAGCTTCAAAGCGACATTTTTCATGTCCCAAGGTGCCAGGAACTGACCCTTTTTGACATTCACAATGCGGCCTGTCTTGGCTGCGGAAACTATCAGATCGGTCTGGCGGCAAAGAAAGGCCGGGATCTGAAGTATGTCCACGAATTGCCCGGCTATTTCCGCCTCTTCCGGAGAGTGGATATCCGTCGTCACCGGAACGCCCAGATCGGCGCCGATTTCCGCAAGCAAGGCGCATCCATCGTGAGCGGATGTGCCTCGGAAGGATTTGTTCGAAGTGCGGTTTGCCTTGTCGTAAGAGGCTTTGAAAACAAATCCAACGCCTTCGCCATCACAAATGGCCTTGATTTTAGCACCCATGCGACGGGTGAAGGCCGGACTCTCGATCACGCAGGGACCGAGGATGAAAAGCAACTCACGCCCTCCAATGGATTGAGAGCCGACCTTGAGAATACGACGTTTTGCCATGTGCAGATATCCTATTCTCTCGTCGCGAATGGGCAAAGATTTTCGTGTCCTAACCACGCCTACCTAAAACAAACGCTTCAACGCGGCGTTGTTCGGCTCCGAGACCTTTGAGACCATGCTCCGTGGCGGGAGCGATGTCCCAGAGCCAACTTTGATCGGGTGCAGGCAGGCGGACCTCGCTGAGCGGCGGAGACCATTCGTCATTGCCATAGCGTTGCGCAGTGTCTGTGATCAAAATAGCCGCCGGGGAACTTTCGAGAAGGTCGATGTGATTTTGCTGGATGCTGTGCGCGCCGGCTTCGACCAAGGCGGCGTCGAAGCGCTTTCCCCAGCGATGCGCGATCGGCAGTGCAAGCTGCGTCAGGAGGCAACAGGAGACCAACGCATCCGCCCCCTCCAAGAGACTACGAAGATTTTTGTCCAGGGCGATGGGCTGGGAGGGATCCCTCAAATGCAGCGCTCCGGAGAGATCTCGCGAGCAGAGCTGAATCCGACCGCCAGAGAACAATGCCAGGATTTGCACCTCCAGCGGGTGGACCACATCAATGAGAGTGATGCGGGAGAAGTTGCTTTTCAAATGCCGGAGGTCGATATCGCGCAGATGCCCACTTCCGAGAACAGCCACATGATTCCCGCTGGAAAGTTGGCGGGCGAGAAAGCTTTTGCAGGATTGAAGATGGCTTTGCCATGAACTGCGGCAACGATTGGCGCGGTGACGTATGGCGATCTGCTCGGCAAGGAGGCCGTTGGTTCTTGCACTCAGCGAGGCAGGCGTGAGGCACCATTCCAGTAATTCCAAAATCATGAGCAGTGCCCGCGAAACTAAGCGCACGCCGCAATCCATGCGACGAAGTTTTTTGTATCTGGAATTGCCTCCGGCGTTCGCGTAGGTGTTGCCCATGGCAAGAAATGTTTTAGGAGGCGATCTGGAGCCCTGCTGCTACGAACCACTAACCGGATACTACCGCGATGGCCATTGCCATACCGGAAATGGAGACACGGGCGTGCATACGGTGTGCGCGGTGATGACCGATGCCTTCCTGAAGTTTTCCCTCGAGCAGGGAAACGATCTGTCCACACCCCGACCAGAGTATGAATTTCCAGGGTTAAAGGCCGGCGACAAGTGGTGCCTCTGCGCCAGTCGATGGAAGGATGCTTACGACGCGGGAATGGCTCCCCGAGTCGTCTTGGAAGCTACCCACGCTTCGACTCTGGAGTTTGCCTCAATCGAGGAACTCAAGGCGAGCGCGGCGGAATAACAAAATCACCGCCGAGCACCACGCGCGTTATTGCGATCGGTGAGGAACAGATTGGCTCCACGCTGCTGAAGCACAAAGGTGTTGTTGTCCCCGTATTTCGTCCAGGGTCCCGGCGGCACCTCCCGGAAATCCACAAATTTCCAATCGCACACATCCTTGCCGCTCATACCAAGATAATCCCGCACCGCTGGGGAAACATCGAGCCCAGCGCCTTGGTTGAGGTTGGGCCTCGGACGCTCGTTGCCGAACACATACTGCCAGTGGTCCGTTCGGAAGGGACCGCAATCCTCCCACTGGGCATAGGCGATACGATTTCCGCGCCGGATTGCCACCCAGCGTCCCTTGCACACAGACTTCCCCTCTTTTTCAAAAGCCTCGCGGAACCATGGAATCACACGGCGCGACTCAGGCTTGGTCTTTCCGCGAGTTACGTCGTTAAAAGGAAGTGCCACATAGAAGGGGTTCTGACGCGGACTGAACTTCGGGAAAAATCCACGACGGGTGCTCGGATCGGGGTTGTCATACCCTCCAAAACTTTGATGCCACTCCGTATCCCATGAACTCTTGCAATTCGGCACAGGGTTGTTCCGCGTGGGCTTCTCACCGACCCAGAAAACAGTGGTCACGATGTTGCGCTTCCAAGGATATCGGGTCAACCCGAGCGAGGATGGGGCTTGGGTGGAAACAGTGGGAGGCTCGACTCGGAGAATGGCTTTTTCCCTGAGGTTCATGGCAAACTTTTCAAATTCTAGATCAGCCGTGGCAAAGATAAATCCCTGTGCCAGAATCAAGAAAATGAGAGCGAGAAAGCAGTGTCGACTGGGCATTTGACCTAACTTGATCCAGCAATCTGGCGACCGCAAATTAAAAGTCTCTTTTTCCGAAAAGCGCTCAAATTCCAGCATCGCCTGAACCTCACAGACCTCGTTGCGAGAAGGGCGTTGTCTTTTCACTCCCGGGGGTTTTGTATTTCGCACCATGTCGCGTGTGTTTCCTTGGTTTTTGGCATTGTTAAGCGGGCTGCTTCTTGGTTTGTGCTATCCCCCATTTGGTCTTGGCGATCTTTGCTGGGTGGCGCTAACCCCGCTTGTATGCGCGGTCTGGTTTTGCCAGCCGGCGAGGCGGCGGGATTGGCTGAGAACAGCGTGCCTCGGCTACGCAAGCGGGTTGGTCTTTTTTGCGATGAGCGCTTACTGGCTCACGACACTCACCTGGCCTGGCTATGTGCTGCTTGTTTTGTATTTCGCGTTTTATTTCAGCGCATGGACGCTGTTCGCCAGAGCACTCGTCAACACTAGCACCAGCGAAGAATCCTGGCTGCGGTCGATCCACAATCTTCGCGTCTGCGTCCTTGGCGCTGCCGCATGGGTCGCACTGGAATGGCTCCGTGGCGTTATTTTTCCGGCCTTCGGATGGAATGGTCTCGGCATTGCACTGCATGAAAATATCGCCCTCATACAGATCGCCGACATCACCGGCGTAGGAGGAATTTCCTTTTTGGTTGCGATGACCAACCTCATGCTCGCGGCGACCGTTAAACGCCTGCTCCTCGAAATCAAACGCGGCGCGCGGCGTGCACACTATGACTTTGCCATCACCATAGCCTTGGTCGCCCTCACATGGAGCTACGGCGTCCGGCAACTTTTCAGCCCGGAACCAGCTAGCGAACCACTCAGCTTCGCCGCCATTCAGCCGAACATTCCTCAAAATGTCCGCAACGATCCAAACTTCGAACTTGAGGTTCTCGAAACTCTAAAAAACCAAACCCTCCCGGCGATCGCCATGGCGCCCGACCTGATTCTCTGGCCTGAATCCTCCACGCCCAACCCGCTTCTCGGCAATCAATTCACCTGGGACCTCGTTCGAGGACTCGCCGAGCAATACACGGGAGACCTCCTCATTGGAACAGCCCACTGGGGCAACGATGGCGACTACAACTCTATCGCCTTGTTGACCAAGCAGGGGAAGGAAGCCCAACTCCACCACAAAATGCACCTCGTTCCCTTCGGCGAGTATGTCCCGCTGCGCGAGGAATTCCCGCTTCTCGCCAAAATCGTAGGCGATCTGGTGCCCTCGGACTTCGACGCCGGAAAGGAATATACCGTCCTCGAACTTCAATCAAAGCCAGTGAAACTCGGACCGCTCGTTTGCTTTGAGGATACCGTCGCCGATCTCGCACGCCGCTTCGCATTGCTCGGAGCCCAATCCTTCGTGGTCGTCACAAATGATGGATGGTTTCTCAAAAGCGCTGGCTCGGTTCAGCACCTCAACAACGCCATTTTCCGCTGCGTAGAAAATAAAACCCCCATGATCCGCGCCGCAAACACCGGTGTCACATGTGCCATCGACCGCCTCGGCGTCGTCCGCGAGGTCCTCCGCGACCCCTCGGGCAGCACCTTTCTCCAAGGCGTTCTCTTCAGCAAAATCAATGTCCCCACATCCACTCAGCCGACCTTCTTCACACGCTACGGCGAAGTCTTTTCGATTTCCTGTCTGGTCATAAGCCTGCTTGCACTCGCCATTTCGCTCATCCAATTCAGAAAAAATAAAAAATCCTCTTGTTCAGATCATCCCGAAACGAAAACCTCCGCACCATGAAAGTCCTCGTAACCGTTCTGCCGAAACCATCCGTCCTCGACCCTCAAGGCGCCGCCGCCGCTGAAGCCATACGCCACCTCGGCCTCACCGGCGTGGGACGCGTCCGCATTGGCAAAGTCATCGAACTCGAACTCCCCGACTCGACGCCAGACTCCGAAATCCACCGCATCTCCAAAGACCTCCTCTCCAACCCCGTCATCGAGGACTACTCGATCAGCAAATAATGAAATTCGCCGTCATCCGCTTCCCTGGCTCGAACTGCGACCAGGACTGCGTTCTCGCTCTCAATAACCTTCCCGGCGCCTCTGCCGACTTCGTCTGGCACAAGGATACCTCGCTCGCCGGCTTCGACGCCGTCATCATTCCTGGAGGCTTCTCTTACGGCGACTACCTCCGCTGCGGAGCCATCGCCCGCTTCTCGCCGATCATGCAAACGGTAAAAAGTTTCGCCGCATCCGGGGGCACAGTCCTCGGCATCTGCAACGGCTTTCAAATTCTCTGCGAGAGCGGACTCCTCCCCGGCGCCCTCGTTCGCAACAAAGGCCTCCACTTCGTCTGCAAACACAAAAGCATCCGTGTAGAATCGACCAATTCGCGATTCACCCGCGCCGCCACCAAAGGCCAAGTCCTCAATATCCCCATCGCCCACGGCGAGGGATGCTACTTCGCAGACGACACCACCCTGGCCGACCTCAACGCGAACGACCAAATCCTCGTCCGCTACTGCGATGCCCAAGGCCAGACCACCGACGCCGCAAACCCCAACGGCTCCCGCGAAAACATCGCCGGCATCTGCAACGAAACCCGAAATGTCTTCGGCCTCATGCCGCACCCCGAGCGCGCCTGCGACGCCGCCCTCGGCAGCACCGACGGATTAGTGATCTTCGATAGCTTATTGAAATGTTAACCACGGAGCACTCGGAGAACACGGAGGAGTTTGAAAACAACTCCCTGACGGACGCCATCATTGGCGCAGCCATCTCCGTGCACCGTGAACTCGGTCCTGGCCTACTCGAATCGGTCTATGAGAAATGCCTCGCATTCGAGTTAGCCGACCGAGGTTTCTCCGCCACCACGCAACAAGAAATCCCCGTCCGCTACAAAAACCTCACCTTCGATTGTGGTTTCCTCGCCGACCTCATCGTTGAAAACAAAGTCCTCATCGAACTGAAATCCACCGACCAACTCCTCCCCATACACACCGCCCAAGTCCTCACCTACTTGAAACTCTCCAACCTCCGAACGGGCCTCTTGATCAACTTCAACGTCCAACTCCTAAAAAACGGCATCAAACGCCTTTCCCTGTAAAAACCCTCTTCTTCACCTCCGTGCTCTCCGTGTCCTCCGTGGTTAAAAATTCTTCCAATATGTCCGCCATCACACCCGAAATCATCTCCAAACACGGCATCACGCCCGACGAATACGAACGCATCAAATCCATCCTCGGACGCGAGCCCAACCTCACCGAACTCGGCGTTTTCTCCGTCATGTGGAGTGAGCATTGCTCCTACAAAAATTCGAAGCTCGAGTTGAAAAAATTCCCCGTCACCGGCCCGCGCGTGCTCGTGAAGGCAGGCGAGGAAAATGCCGGCGTCATCGACATCGGCGATGGATGGGCCATCGCATTCAAGATGGAGAGCCACAATCACCCCAGCGCCATCGAGCCCTTCCAAGGCGCAGCCACCGGCGTCGGCGGCATCATTCGCGACATCTTCACCATGGGTGCGCGCCCCGTGTTCTCGATGAATTCCCTCCGCTTCGGCGACATTCGTGGTGACTCCCAACAATCCGCCACCAACCGCCGCCTCTTCGCAGGCGTGGTGAATGGCATCGCCCACTACGGAAATTGCATCGGCATCCCGACCATCGGCGGCGAGGTCTATTTCGACGACAGCTACTCGGGAAATCCCCTCGTCAATGTCTTCTGTCTCGGCATCCTCAAGCACGAGCAAATCGCCCGCGGAGCCGCCAAGGGCGTTGGCAATCCCGTTTTCTATGTCGGCGCGGAAACCGGCCGTGACGGCCTCGCTGGCGCCGCCTTCGCTTCGCGCGAGCTCACCGAAGAATCCAAGGAAGACCGCCCCGCCGTGCAAGTTGGCGACCCCTTCCGCGAAAAACTCCTCCTCGAAGCCTGCCTCGAACTCCTCGCCAGCGGCTGCGTCGCCGGCATCCAAGACATGGGCGCCGCAGGCCTCACCTGCTCGACCTGCGAAACCGCCAGCCGTGGCGGCACAGGCGTTGAAATCGATGTCAACCTCGTGCCAAAACGCGAAACCGGCATGACCCCCTACGAAATCCTGCTGTCTGAATCCCAAGAACGCATGCTCGTCATCGTTAAAAAAGGCGAGGAAGACAAAGTCCGCGCCATCTTTGAAAAATGGGATCTCCCCTACGCCCATGTCGGCGTGGTCAACGACGACGGAATGATGCGCGTCCGCGAAGGCAACGAAATCGCCGTCGAAATCCCCGCACGCCAGCTCGCCGACGAAGCCCCGCTCTACTCCCGCGAAGCCGCTCCGAAAAAAGCTCCCGAGCCCCTCGACCTCGCGAGCGTGCCAGAAGCCGATCCCATCACCGCTCTCGAAACCCTCCTCGCCCATCCGAGCATCGCTTCCAAACAATGGGTCTGGCAGCAATACGACCACATGGTCCGCCTCGGCGCCACCGTCCTGCCCGGCTCTGACGCCGCCGTCTTCATCGTCCGCGAGGCCAATAAAATCCTCGCCGCATCCACCGATTGCAACGCGATCTACTGCAAACAAGATCCCCGCGAAGGCGGCCGCATTGCCGTGGCCGAAGCCGCGCGCAATATCGCCTGCACCGGCGCGACCCCGCTCGCCGTCACGGACAACCTGAATTTCGGAAATCCCCATAAACCCGAAAATTTCCTCCAACTCCGCGAAGCCATCGAAGGCCTCGCCGAAGCCTGCCGCGCGTTCGACACACCCGTCACCGGCGGCAATGTGAGCCTCTACAACGAATCCCCCGCCGGAGCCATCGACCCCACGCCCACCGTCGGCATGGTCGGCCTCGTTGAAAAACCCGAGCACATCACCACCCAAGCCTTCAAAGCCGCGGGTGACATCATCCTCCTCATCGGCGAACCCGGCAACGAACTCGGCGCGTCACACTACCTCCTCGCCGTCCACGGCCGCAAAGCCGGCGCCCCGCCGCAGCTCGAATACGCCAAAGAACTCGCTGTCCAAAATGCCGTCCGCGACCTCATCCGCCAAGGCCTCGTCAAAAGCGCCCACGACTGCTCCGAAGGCGGCCTCGCCGTCAACCTCGCCGAGTCCTGCCTAAGCGGAAACATCGGAGCCAAAACCGAAATCCCCGGCACCCGCGCCGATGTCGTCCTCTTCAACGAGTCGCAATCCCGCATCGTCATCACCTTCGCCCCACGCCACGCCAGCGAAATCCTCGACTTCCTCAAATCCCGAAGCGTCCCCCACACCCGCCTCGGCGAAGTCACCACCACTCAAAACCTAGCCATCCAAGCCGCCGGCCAAACCTTCACCTGGCCCGTGGAAAAACTCCGCACCCCATTCGAGAACACGATCCCATCACTGATGAGGTTGGAAAAATAGTAGGCGCGCCGACGTCCCCGTCGGCCCACCAACCCCCATGAATACAAATCAAACCGAAGAAGCCGACGGGGACGTCGGCGCTCCTACAGCCAATGGCGTCGTCGGCGCTCCCAAAGAGTGGTATTCCCGCGGCTATCTCCCACACCGGGACGCCAAAGAACTCCTCCAAGCCGTCACCTTTCGACTCGCCGACAGCCTGCCGCAGGAAAAACTCACGCAACTGGAAGCGGAATTGCTGGAACTTCCCGAAAACCAGCGCTCCATACACAGGCGCGAAAAAATCGAGCAATGGCTCGATGCCGGCATGGGCTGTTGCGCCCTGCGCCATCCGAAATTGGCCGAACAAATGCGGCATTCTCTCCAGTATTTCGACGGTCAACGCTATCGACTCATCGCATGGTGCATCATGCCGAACCATGTTCATGTGCTCCTCGAAACCCTCACGCCGCTAGCAAAGATCGTCCAAGGTTGGAAGTCCATCACCGCGCGATGGGCATTGACCCACAATGAGGAGTTTCAACTTGGCATCCCTGACCCAAAGCACCTTTGGATGCGCGAATACTGGGACCGTTTTATCCGCAACGACACACATCTCGAGAATGTCGTGCTCTACATCCAGCAAAACCCCGTCAAAGCCGGCCTGTGCCAGCGCGCCGAAGATTGGCCGTGGTCCAGCGCACGAACGCCGACGTCCCCGTCGGCATCTACGCACCAATCTGCCAACGATGACGTTGGCGCTCCCAGTTCCAAATCCCGCTTCCGAGCGATGGCATCGCGTAGTTCGACGAAAAAGGGCTTGGCACTGCTCGCCAAGCTCGACGCGGCGTTTTCCGCTGGAAAGTGAGGTGCCATGAGCGAACTCAAAACCGGTGAAATTCTCCTTGAAGACTATCTCGTGCCCATGGGCATTTCCCAAAACGCGCTCGCGCGAGCCCTCGGCATCAGCCCACGCAGCATCAACGAAATCGTGCTCGGCCGCCGCAGCATCACGCCCGAAATGTCCCTCAAACTCAGCAAATTCTTCAAGCAGAGTGCCCAGTTCTGGTTCAACATCCAAACCACCTGCGATTTCCGCAAACTACGCAAAAAATAACCATGAATAAAAAGGTTTAATGATAAGCGCTGCGATTTCGGGCTTAAAGCTATGGGTGCTTGCTGTGGTATTTTTGGTTGAAAACTACTACCCCAATCCCGCCGCACAATTTTTGATTGGATACGGGCACGAATGGGGGATTTTCATGAAGAAAAACCAATCTATTGCTTTGCAATGGTATAGAAGTTCTGCGGAGCAAAATTATGCCCCCGCCGAGTATCGGCTTGGTGTAGCCTATGACAGAGGAAAGGGGGTTGGCCGCAATCCGAAAGTGGCTGTGGCGTGGTATCGCCGTTCGGCAGAGCATGGTTATGCTATTGCTCAAAACAACCTCGCTGCGATGTATTCCGCAGGTGATGGAGTGCAGCGAGATCTTTCTGAGTCATTAAAGTGGTATCGAATGTCTGCAGCTCAAGGAGAACTTTTTGGCATTTATAATGTAGGACGCAGTTATGAAACTGGAGAGGGAGTTGAGCAAGACCCCGCCGAGGCGGTAAAATGGTATCGGTTGGCAGCAAAAAAAGGCTACGCTGGAGCTGCGCGACAATTGGGAGATGCATATCGTTCGGGGCGCGGCGTTACTCAAGATTGGAACGAGGCTTTGGCATGGTATCGTAAAGCCGCAAAGCAAGGGGACGCGCTCTCTCAGTTTATGCTTTCGTATGCTTATCGAACCGGTCTCGGGGTTGGGAGAGATGAAAAAGTATCAAATTCTTGGATACTGCGCGGCATGCAAAACGCGGACAGTTACGATTTGGATAAATGGGAGGCCATTTTTCAGTATGCTGAAGGGGTTCCTGCCGACGAGGAGGAGAGATTTCGTATTGTTAAAACAAAGGCTGTTCTGGGCGATGTGAATGCGCAACTGAAGCTTGCCGAAGCTTACCGAGAGGGGAAAGCCGTTCCGAAAAACAATGAAAAAGCGTTTGAGTGGTATTTAAAGGCCGCCCTTACTGGTGATGCGGAAGCGCAACAGGCGATAGGGTGGGCCCTTCAGAATGGCGTGGGAGTGCCCAAAAAACCTGAAGAATCAGCGAGGTGGTTGCAAAAAGCAGTTCGGAAGGGCCACTCCACTGCGATGGTGAATCTTGGGTGGGCTTATGAGCATGGCGAAGGAGTGCCGAAGAATCCTGCCGAGGCGCTCAGGCTCTATCGTTTGGCTGCCGAAAATAACGAGGATATGGGACAAAATAATCTCGGATGGGCATATTGGCGGGGATTTGGACTTTCTCAAGATCGTGTGGAAGCAGTCCATTGGTTCCGAAAATCCGCTGCCAACGGCAATGCCAAGGCAAGAGCAAACTTATCGCATGCTTATGCTTGCGGATTTGCGGTGCCGCAGGACAAAATTAAAGCCTTGGCTTGGATGTATCTTTCCATAGAAGCAGGCACCGAACCGCGCCATGCCAAAGCTCTTGAGAAGGAACTCGGCCCAGAGGGTTCCCGTCAGGCGCGTGAATTGAGTGCCAATCTGCTCGAGGAGTCGCCAAAAAACGATGGTTGAACTGCAATTAAATTCTTAAAAATCATCCAATGATCGCGATTATTGTCTGTGCACTTTTGATTATTTTTCTTGTGGGTGCATTTCCTACTTTGTTGACGCGCCGTATCAAGCCGCTGACATGGTGGAACTACTTTTATCCTTTTACCGGAATAGTTGCGTGGAATTTCCTTGCCACTATCGGCGTGGGATCACTCGTATCGCTGAGCAATTTTGCCGTCGAGCAGTTCTGGGTCTTCGTCGCTTCGTTGCTTTCTCCTTGGATTTATTGGGGGCTCATTTGGAGTCGCAAGAGAGTGGCTTCCCATATGGCATTATTTGTCACATTCCTACCCATTTTGGTAGCTAGCGTGCTGCGTTGTCTCGTGCCAACCTTGCCTGTATAGGTTTGGGCCGCAGCCGAGTAAAAGGTTCAGTCCCGCATTTTATCGCTTTTTAACAGCTTGTTTTATCGTTTTTTTCAGAGCGGCCTTGAACCCACTCCTTTCGATGGCGCTTCACACCGACTCGGAAGTCTACGAGCCAGAGGGGCGTCAGGGGCTTGGATCGGCAACGGCGTGCCGACGCTACCCATGGACCAGCCTGCGAGGGCGCGTGCTACCCAAGACCTTTCGTGACTTCGCAAATACGTCAGTCCCACACATTCACACAATTATTAATCTAGCCAGTTCTATTTTTCTTGAAACAGAAAGAAAAATAGACAAAGTTTTCAGTGTGAGTCAAAACTCAATCACGGATCGAAACCGAATGAAATTAAACCCATGAAAATCAAATTGGGAACCCAGATGGAAGAGGAGGTTTACCGGAACCTCAAAGTCGCCGCCGCCCGCGAAAATCGGGCCATCGGAGAAGTCATTCAAGAAGCCGTCGCGACCTATCTGCAGCGGCAGTCGCCCTCTCGCGGACGCAAATCCGGCCTTGCCCGCCTTCTCGAGTCGCCACGCTTGGCGCTCTCCGACTCCCAATTCAGGGAAACGATGGAAGCCGACTTTTTTGACCAATGACTCTCGATGACATTCCGGACGGCAGCCGCGTTTTGGTGGATGCGAATATCATCATCTACATGCTCGGGAGGAAATCCCCGCAGTGCCGCAGCCTGCTCGCCCGCTGCGATTCCGGGGCCGTCCAAGGCTGGATCACAACCACCATCGCCGCGGAAGTCTGCCACCGCCGAATGATGCAGGAGGCCCAGTGCCGGGGACTGGCGGGCTCGAACCCCGCCCGCGCCCTCGGCCAGAACAAGAGGCTCATCCAACAACTCTCGCAATACTCCAGTGAAACCCGCGACCTTCTCGGCGGCGGACTGGAGGTGGATACCGTGAAAATCGAAGACTACTACCTCGCGCTCGAACTCCAAAGACAGCACGGTTTGCTCACCATCGACTCGCTTAATCTCGCCGTCGCCCGCCGCCTCGGCATCCAGGAGATCGCCACCACCGACCCGAATTTCGACCACATCCAAGGCCTCATTGTTTACAAGCCCGGCGACCTCGCGGCATGAGCGCTTGAGCGATGGGTATTCGCTGCCGTAATTCGAAACGGCATAAAAATGTGACTGATGAAAGTCCCTGCCGATCGCATCAAAAAATTATCCTGAATCCAGAATGGTATAATCCGCCAAATCCTCAGGCGCGCGGACGTCCCCGTCGGCTCATCGAAAGAAAAACGGTATAAGAAGCAAACGAGGACGTTGGCGCTCCCAAGACAATTCTGTAACGACTATTTTTGTTAAAAAAAGAAATTTTTGTCGTTACAATCTGCGCTTCTAGGGTTTAATCTCGTAACAAGTTTAGCGCCATGCCGGGCAAGCCTTTTCAATCCAAGCTGAAACCTTACGAAAGCGAGCTGAGGGAAATCCTCGCTTCCGGTGTCGGCTTTCGTGGCGCAGCGCAGGAAATCAATCGCCGGCACGAATTGGATGTCAGCCACAATGCGGTTTTTTCCTTTTTGAAAAGCCGACCGGCACCGCACGCTGAGCGAGGGCCTTTTTACGAGGGTCTTCCGGCAGATATCCGCGATCAACTCCTCAAGCGCCTCTCTGCAGAGTGGACGCACGAATCGACCGCCATCGAGGGGAACACACTGACTCTCGGCGAAACCGTCAAAATTCTGGAACTCGGCCTCACCATCGGAGGCAAGCCACTGCGGGATCATCAGGAGGTTTACGGGCATGCGAGGGCGATCGACTTGATCTACGAAATGGTCGGGCGCGCGCTCACTCGGGAGGATCTTTTCGCCCTTCACAGGGCGGTGATGCCGCTTTCTGCGGTGGATTCACTCAATCCCGTGGGCGACTGGAAAAAAGACTTCAACGGAACAACCGGCGTGGTAGACGGCAAGAGCGTTTACATGGAATACGCGGCTCCGGCCGATGTGCCGCGTTTGATGGATCGCTGGCTGACCGATTTCAACAAAACACGCCTGATCAATCGCCCCGCACAGGCCATTGCCGCCTTTGTCCGCATGCATATAATTTTCGTTCGCATCCACCCGTTTTTCGATGGCAACGGCCGCATGGTTCGCCTAATCGCCAATCTCCCTGTTCTGTCCGCAGGCCTTCCACCGATCGTCTTGCCAATGTCACGGCGAAGCGACTATATCGACCTCCTCTGGCGTTATCAAAACGCCGTCGGCCGCATCGGTCGCAGAAATCGTCTCCTGCCATCCCATCCTGCCCTTCGCGAGTTTGAATCCCTGCTTTTGGAGGAATGGAAAAAATCGACATCACTCGTCGAAGAAGCCCGCCAACTCGCAAGACAACGCAGCTCCGAAGCATCCTGATTTTCACTGATCTGAGCAGCGCATCCCGATTTTTCAAAGCTCAGCATCGGCAAGCCGTTGTCGTTTGAGTTCGATAGCCGATTGGCTTTTTTGCCTGAAAAACAGAGTCGAAAGGTTTAAACATAGTCTTTTGGACGAATATGGGTGTGCTTTTGGTTGGACTTTTGGACGAATGTGGGTGTAAATGCGGGTAATTCAGAATGAAAATTGATACGATTCAGATAACGCCATCACTTTTGGCTCTGATCAGCGAAGTGGATGAGTTCAAAGGTGCATGGCGCGCGCTTGGAACCCTTGCGCCTGAGCGCCTTGTTGCTTTGCGTCATATCGCCACGATTGAAAGCATTGGTTCTTCCACTCGCATCGAGGGGAGCAAACTGAACGATTGC
Source organism: Terrimicrobiaceae bacterium (assembly GCA_044342325.1). GTDB lineage: Bacteria > Verrucomicrobiota > Verrucomicrobiia > Chthoniobacterales > Terrimicrobiaceae > UBA967. Next base: position 20,957 of record JBIIPZ010000007.1, on the reverse strand, counting down.
GAGGTGGAACGCCTCCTTGCCAACCTCGAAATCAAGAAATTCTCGACGCGTGATGAACAAGAAGTCGGAGGTTATGCAGAAGCAATAGAATCCGTCTTCCATGCGTGGAAAGACATTACTATCACAGAGAACCACATCAAACAACTCCATCGGGACCTCTTGCGATACAGTGCAAAGGACGAGCGGCATCGCGGGGAGTATAAAACCTTGCGAAATGATGTAGGCGCTTTCGATGCGAGCGGAAAAATGATTGGCGTCGTTTTTGAAACAGCAACGCCTTTTGATACACCTCGCCGGATGCAAGAGCTTGTGGACTGGTTCAATCAAACCCGGGATACAGGTCGAGTTCACTCCTTGCTGATCATTGCCGTTTTCATTGTCACATTTCTAGAAATTCATCCATTTCAGGACGGCAACGGCCGCTTGAGCCGCATTCTAACGACACTTCTCCTCCTGCAGGCTGGGTATGCCTATGTTCCGTATTCGTCACTCGAGAGCGTCATTGAAAACAGCAAGGAAGCCTACTACCTGGCCTTGCGCCAAACGCAGTCAACAATCCGCACCGATGCTCCAAATTGGCAGCCTTGGATTTTCTTCTTCATGCGCGCCATGCAGCAGCAGAAGCGTCGCTTGGCGGAAAAAGTGGAGCGCGAGAAACTCATGATGGCTGTCCTGCCAGAGCTCGCTGCGCAAATCCTCGAGACGACGCGCCAGCGTGGCCGGATCACAATCGGTGAAATGATTCGCTCCACGGGAGCAAGCCGCAACACGCTGAAGGAGCATTTCAAAAAATTGCTGATGCAAGGTCACCTCGCCCGCCATGGTGCAGGCAAGGCCACTTGGTATTCGCTGCCGTAATTCGAAACGCCATAAAAATGTGACTGATGAAAGCCTCTGGCGATCGCATCAAAGAAATAGAGGCGGAGCTTCATGGTCTCGAAGCTCGCAGGCAGGGATTGCTTGCAGAAATGCGCGATATTCGCCGTGCAGCGGATTCTCCTGAATTGCCTCTCGGCAACACCAATGAGGAAAAGATCGATTTGTTCCTGAGCCTTTTTGGTGCGCGCCGGTCAGTTTATCCGAAACTTTGGATCAACCGGAAAAAGGGCTCGAAAGGGTATTCGCCAGCCTGCAGTAATGAATGGGTTCATGGAGTCTGTGAAAAGCCACGCGTGAAATGCTCGGATTGCCCGAACCAGAATTTTCCACCGCTCGATCATTTGGCGATCCATTCGCATCTCACCGGACGCCACACCATCGGAACCTATGCGATCCGGGAGGACGATCGTTGTATTTTTCTGGCAGCGGATTTCGATGGCGACGGGTGGATGCAGGACATCGAGGCCTACCGCCGCGCAGCAGAACAAATGGGGATTTCTGTTGGCGTGGAGCGTTCGAGATCAGGCAACGGCGGGCATGCTTGGATTTTCTTTGCAAATCCTGTGCCAGCAGTTCTGGCACGCAGGCTTGGAACGCTCATTGTTGCTCGCGCTTCGTCGTTTCACCGGGGCATGAAGCTCTCGACCTACGATCGATTTTTCCCAAATCAGGATACATGCCCCAAAGGTGGTTTCGGAAATCTCATAGCGCTGCCGCTCCAGCAGGAGCCTCGGAAATCGGGTCACACACTTTTTCTGGATGAAAATTTTGCGCCTGTTTCCGATCAGTGGGCCTATTTGGCGAGTCTCCAAAAAATCGATTTAACCGAATTGCAGCGACTTCTTGAAACCAGTTGCAGTCCCGAGAAAGACATCGAAACCACGGAGTCCGTATCGCTGAATTTTGACGAGAGCGCATTGAATGTGATTCCACAAGCCGTTCGACGAGGGGATTTCAAAGGGACGCTGAAATTGATTAGAAATTCGCAAATCGCCATTCCTCTCTCTGATCTGCCAGCAAGTCTTGGAGCAGCGCTCAAACGCCTCGGGACAATCGCCAATCCACTTTTTTATGAAAAACAGCGGCTTCGTTTTCCGACAATAAACATTCCGCGATTCATCTTCTGCGGAGAGGAGCATGACGACAAATTGGTGCTCCCGAGAGGAACCCTGCATGACATCGAAAAGCTTGTTTCAAAGGCAGGCGGAAAGGTTGAAATCATCGACAAGCGACCTGATCCTGCAACGGGTGATCTTTCCTTCACTGGGACTCTTACAGCCATCCAAAATACCGCCGTCGATGCCATGTTGGGGCATGAGGAGGGCGTTCTTGTCGCCCCTCCGGGCGCTGGAAAAACCGTGATGGCCTGCGCAGCCATTGCCCGCCGAGAAACGCCCACATTGATTTTGGTTCATCGCAAACAGCTTCTCGATCAATGGAGCGATCGGCTTCAGAAATTTCTCGGGCTCTCAAAAAACGAGATTCATATTTTAGGCAAAGCGCGCTACCCCGATGCTCCCGTGGCCCTAGGAATGTTCCCCACGCTGGCACGGTCGGAGTTCCCCGAGGCTCTGCTTGCAAAGTATGGACATGTCATCATCGACGAATGCCATCATGTGCCAGCGGCGTCTTTCGAAGCTGCGATGAAACGCTGCGCAGCCCGCTACATTTTGGGATTAACTGCCACACCAAATCGAAAAGACGGATTACAAAAAATCCTCTTTCTCCAATGCGGCCCCATCCGTCACCGAATTGATCTCGATCATTCCGAGGAGCAGTCGAGAACTGTGTTTGTGAGGGAATTTTCCCTACGCCTCCCTGCAGGGACGGATCGCCTTCCGATCCATCAAATCTGGGAACATCTTATTCAATCCAGCGAAAGAAATCGCGCCATCGCATCGGATGTCTCCGCCGCTCTAAAAGAGCAAAGATTTTGTGCCCTACTGAGCGACCGCAAAGAACACCTCAATACCCTTGAATCCTTGCTGCGCGAGAAACTGCCTGAGGAAAGCATTTGCCGAATCGATGGTTCAACCAATCAGAAACTAAGGACGACCACTCTTGCCAACCTGCGCTCGAGAGCGTCCGAGGGGCGACCATTTGCACTTCTCGCGACCGCCTCCTTACTCGGCGAGGGGTTTGATATGCCGGAACTCGACACGCTTTTCCTTGCCATGCCGATCTCCTTCAAAGGCCGATTGATTCAATATGCCGGACGACTTCACAGGTTTCCCGAAAGGAAGAAGTCCGTGCGAATCTACGACTATGTGGAACCCGACCACCCACTCACAGCGCAAATGTATCGCAAGCGAACCGCAGCCTACCGCGAGATGGGTTACTCGATCCAGATTGTGGGTAGCGATCAAAAGGACACCATGCAGGCTAACCGATTTTTTTAAAAGCCACCGAGGATTCCCGAGAAGCCGATTGAATGATGCGCGAATCCTTGCACAATGCCGCGCGTCATGTCCGAACTGCACAAAGCCTACGAATCGCAAGCCGTCGAAGATAAATGGTATTCCTGGTGGATCCAAAACGGTCTCTTTACCGCTGACCCTGCTTCTCCGAAGCCCGCTTACTCGATCGTCATCCCGCCGCCGAATGTTACCGGCGTTCTCACTCTCGGACATGTTCTCAACAACACGCTTCAGGACATCCTCGCCCGCCGCGCGCGCCAGACAGGGCATGAGGTTCTCTGGCTGCCAGGCACCGATCACGCTGGCATTGCCACGCAGACCGTCGTGGAGCGCAAACTGCGCAAGGAGGAGAAAAAGACACGACACGACCTTGGCCGCGATGAGTTCCTAAAACGCGTCTGGGAGTGGAAGGAGAAGCACGGCGGCATCATCATCAACCAACTTAAGAAGCTCGGTTGCTCCTGCGACTGGACTCGCGAGCGCTTCACGATGGATGAAGCCTATGCGCACAAGGTGCAGGAGGTTTTCGTTGATCTCCACGCCAAGGGGATGATCTATCGTGGCAAGCGAATGGTGAACTGGTGCCCCGTCTCGCTTACAGCGCTCAGCGACGAGGAAGTCATTCCGAAAAACCAAAAAGGATTTTTCTACCACTACAAAGTCGAGGTCGTGGAAAAACCCGGCACCTATCTGGAAATCGCCACCACCCGCCCGGAGACGATCATGGCGGATGCCGCCGTGGCTGTGAATCCGAAGGACCCCCGCTACACCGCACTCATCGGACTCCATGTGCGCCGTCCCCTCCCCGCCGGCGTCGAAGCCCTGCTGCCGATCATCGGAGACGAGGCGGTGGATTTTGAATTCGGCACGGGTGTATTGAAGGTGACTCCAGCGCACGACAAAACCGACTACGAGATCGGCCTGCGTCACAGCCTGCCTGTCGTTGATATTTTCAATCCCGACGCCACGCTGAATGACCTCGCCGGCGACGAATTCGCAGGCCTCGACCGCTTTGAAGCCCGCACAAAAGCGGTGGATAAGCTCCGCGAACTCGGGCTCCTCGTTAAAGAGGAACCCCACGAAAACAATGTCGGCTTCAGCGAACGCGCCGATGTGCCAATCGAGCCTCGCCTCTCCGAGCAGTGGTTTTTAAAATATCCGAAGACTGTCGAAGCCCGCGACGCCGTGCGGAAGCACCTCATCCGCTTCTTTCCCGACCGCTGGGAAAAAGTTTACGACCACTGGCTCGAAAACATCCAAGACTGGTGCATCTCCCGCCAGCTCTGGTGGGGCCACCGTATCCCCGTCTGGTATCCGGCGGGTGAGATCAATGCGGAAAATGCAAAATGCCAGATCGAGTCGCCCGGCGATGGCTGGGTGCAGGACTCTGATGTGCTCGACACCTGGTTCTCCTCGTGGCTGTGGGCGCATGAGACGATGGAACCCGCCGCGCTGGCGAAATTCTTCCCGACCAGCGTGCTGGTTACCGGCCCAGACATCATCTTTTTCTGGGTCGCCCGCATGATCATGGCGAGCCTCGAATACACCGGGCAGGTTCCCTTCAAGGATGTCTACTTCACCGGCATCATCCGCGACAAGCAGGGCCGCAAAATGTCCAAGAGTCTCGGCAATTCGCCTGATCCGCTTGACCTCATCGCGAAATACGGCGCGGATGGCATCCGCTTTGGACTCCTGCGCATCGCTCCACAGGGTCAGGATATCAAGTTCGACGAACAGCAAATCGTCGAGGGACGAAATTTCTGCAACAAGCTCTGGAACGCCTGCCGGTTCCGTCAAATGCAGGGTCCGCTGGATCCTAATGCGGATCCCTCGAAACACGAACTCTCCCTCTTCGCCAGCGATCTTCTCGGCCGCCTCGATGGCACCATTCGGCGTGTCAACGAAGGCTACGAAGCCTACCGTTTCAGCGATATCGCCCAAGCGCTCTATGACTTCGTCTGGGGGGATTTCTGCGACCGCTTCATCGAAGTCGCCAAGGCGGACTTCGCCACCGACTCCCCTCGCCGCGCTGGGACACTGGCCACGCTGGATTACACCATTAAACGCATCCTCCAACTCCTCCATCCCTACGCGCCATTTATCACCGAGGAACTCTGGAGCGGACTCGGTCTTGGCACTGACAGCCTCATGCATAGCGACTGGCCGCAGACCGCTGGATTCACCACCGACCCTCGCTCCGCAGCCGTTTTTGCCTCGGTCTCACAGGCTCGAAACATCCGTGCGACCTATGGCATTCCCGGCAACAAACGCCTGCCTTGGCAGCTCACCCCATCGGCCGATTGGGTCAAAAACGAGGCCCAGGTCCTCTCGATCCTGCTGCATGCGGAATCCCTCGCCTTCTGTGAAACCGCTCCGCAAGGCCATGCCGCTTGTCCAACGGACATCGGCACGATCTACCTCCCGCTGGAAGGCATCATCGATCCTGCCACGGAAAAAAAACGCCTCGATGGAGAGATCACCAAAGTCGAAGCCGAAATCGAAAAAGTCGCCCGCAAGCTGGCCAGCGAAACCTTCGTCCAAAACGCCCCCGCCGAAGTCGTCGCCGAACACCGCCAGCGCCAACAAGACTGGATCAACCGCCTCTCCGAACTCCAACGCGCCCGTGTGGGACTGGAGTGAGTAGACCATTTTTTCTACAGAAATTCAAAACTCTCATACCAAAACTAGGTTGCTTTTGGACTTTTGAATGCAGCGCTGGCGTCCTCGCTTGCGAGCGTAAACCACCTTTTGGCAGGCGAGCCACCCACCCCACTCTTCGGACAGGACACGGACGATGCCAGACAGAGGACGGGAAGGACGCGCCAAGGCGTTGAAATGCTCGGTTGCTTATGCATCAAAGTATTTCGTTGCATCGTCGGGGGCATCTTTTGCGCTGCAACGCTCATACCGTGTGTTGAAGTGGTCATCCAAAGCGTTGTTTGGGTCATCCGAGGTAAGGTTTGAGCACAAAATCGCTGGGAAATCATTTGTTGCTTAGGGATCAGGTCATTACCGAGCGTGGGATGACCGTGCCAATGCGCGGAAATGTTCTGTTGCTTGAGCATTGGATGATTTAAGTCTGATGTTCATGCAATCTTTTCGGAAAAATCCCGGTCGCGTTGTAAAGCGTGTCGAAAAAATCTTATCGGCGTGGCAATCCCAGGCGCCGGAAGATTCCTTTTACGGTATGTCGCTGCAGGAATTTGAAGATGTTGTTCGAAGCGCAAAAGAAGTGCGCGAGCGACTTGAAGTGCTCAAGCGAGAAACCCTGGCGCTCATTCATAACCGCGCGTTGCTTGATAAGAAATGCCATACGCTTGCGAACGGAGTGGTCTTTGCCGTGCGGGCCGACCCTCAGCATGGGGCGGATTCGCCACTGTATAGCTTGATGGGATATGTGCTCGAAAGCGATAAACGACCGGGCCGTCCGCGAAAGGCGCGGACGAAATCGAAAAAATAATTGCCCACCCGACTTGAAACCTCTCTCCGGACAAGCTGATAACCTGCGCCAGACTCTGCGGGGCGCGCGTCTCACTTTTCTCACTGCCATGATGACGATCCTCTGCCATGCGGCTTTGGCCGAACCGCTCGATGTTTATCGCTACGAGAACCGCTTGATTGTCGTTTCGATTCCGCAAGCAGAGGTTGTCGAACAAGTGAGCGCGATGTTTGCTGGGAATCGCGATAAGATCGAAGAGCGCCACCTGAAAATCATCGATGTCTCAGAGGGGAAACAAAAAATTTCTACTGCTGTGCGATTGAATCCCTCGCAGACCGAGATCGTGCGAAAACAACTTCGCATCGGTGCGGGTGAAACGCTCTCCACGTTTGTTTTGATCGGCAAAGACGGCGGCGAGGCGGCACGCTGCTCCGGCAAGTTGGATCTCGAGAAATGGTTAGCTTTCATCGATGAAATGCCGATGCGTCGCGCGGAGATGATTGAACAGAAAAATCAACGCGCAGAGCCTCCACAAAACTGATACCGAAGCGCTACCTATAAGTGGCGTGAAAAAAACAGCGTAATGTTTACCACCTGAAAAGCACACGCAGAGTTGAGATGCGTGCCAATGCCAAGAAATTTTGAGGGGATTGGGAGGGGTATTACGTTAGGAGAGGTATATGAAGCCCATCGATCCTCTTGAACGCGACCTATCCAAGTTGGCCTCTACCAATCGGGATAGACCGAACTTTGAAAGTTTTCGCTCCGGCGTGTGGCGGGAAATTCGCCATCGTCAGGCGGTGGAGTGCATTTCGACTCCCGCATCTTTTTGGCGGTGGGGTTTGTTTGATCTTGGCGTCAGTCGCCTTGCTTTGCCTGCCTTCTGTGTGGCGGCCTGCGTGGGAGTGGCACTAGGGATTTGGTCCGCGCCGGACATCAAGAATTCCCGCGTTGCGTTACGAAACCTTGATCTCGGTGTTTTCTCTTATTCCGCTTCGGGACTGCCGAGTCATTTTTTGGCATCAAGGAAATGAGACCAAGACTCCTGCCTCTGGCTTTCGCTCTGGTGGCGATTGCGATCATTTCCGCAGCGAGTTCGTTCCTTACCCTCAGAATTGTGAGCAGGGATGAGGCTTATCCAGCGGAGGACTACCACGCGTGGATTCATAAAAAGCTGAACATGACTGCGGAGCAGGAACGACGCAGCCTGACATCCGAGCGACGCTATGAAGAGACGAAGCGGCACCTCGAGGAAGTCATCCGATTGGCTAACAGCGAGCTGGCCGAGAGCATTCTAAAGGACAAGTCCTACTCGCCTTCCGTGGAGAAGTCTGTTGCCGAAATCCACAGCGCCATGGGACAACTCCAAAAGGCGACCTTGGAGCACATCTTCGAGTTGAAGGAGGTCTTGGATGCGGAGCAATACGAGCGACTCATCGAGTTGACTGTCCAAGGTCTCTCCGAAAACACCCGCCGGGACTGATTCGGCATGCCGGAAGCCATCACCCAGGATCCGGATTGGCCGGATGTCGCCGCCTTGCAGGCTGGTGACACTGCGGCGCTCGATCTGCTTATGAAACGGCACCACGCGGAGGTGACGGGCTTCATTTGGCGAATGACGGGAAACCACCGCGATGCGGAGGAACTGGCTCAGGAGACCTTTGTGCGCGCATTTTTCCAGATTCAGCAATATCGGCCGCGAGCCCCCTTTGCAGCCTGGCTCTATCGAATAGCCCGCAACCTCTGCTTGGATTATTTCCGAAGCCGCGCGCAGCGGCAGCAGAGCCAAAACATCCCGCTGAATGAAGCCCGGAACATGCCGGAATCCCCAGCCAGCGGCTTGCAGGCTGAGGCCACGGAACTCCTACAGGATGCCATAGCTGATCTTCCCATTCACCTGCGCGAGCCTCTGGTGCTGACGGCGTTGGAAGGGATGTCCCACGAAGATGCCGGGCGGCGTTTGGGGATTTCCGCGAAGGCTGTGGAAGTGAAATGCTACCGCGCCCGCGCTAAGCTTCGGAATTTTCTCGGGAAAAATCAAAACGCGTGAGGGATTTATCGATTCGCTCTCGTTGAAGATCGCGTGAGGCCCTTTCCATTCACTTTCAGACTGCCGTGCGCGATCGCCATTTTTTGCCTGATTCTGGGAGGCGCCTTCCCACCGCTGCGGGCTGAACCATCTAAAATCCCGCTCACAGCGGACTCTGCGGTGGCACTGGCCATAAAAGGAAACAAGGAACTCGCAGCCGCGAGGTTTCTCGTCCAAGAGGCGGAGGGCCGGGCCCGCGGAGCTGGTATCCTGGCGAACCCGGAGTTGGAAGCCGAGGTCGCCGCCGGGCAGGATTTTGAAGGACGTGTCGTTGCAGGAATCATGCAGAGATTCCCCCTGACAGGCCGACTTCGTTTTGAGCGAAAGCTTTCCAGTTTGGATGTGCAGATGGCAGGATTGGAAGTGCGGGAGAAAGAATGGCAACTCACCTTGGCCGTTAGAAAGGCCTTCTATGATCTCGCCGCTGCGCGCGAGGCGCTCGCGATTTCAAGTCGGCAGGCAGAGTTGGCAGAAGCTTTCACGAAAACCGTGGCCGAGGGCGTTGATGCCGGATTCCGATCAAAACTCGATTTGCAGGAAGCAAAGCTGTCCGCATCCAATCTCCAAACAAAGGCGGAATCTCTGCGCGGCTTGGAAATGGAAGCCTCCGCCCGACTGAGCGAATGGCTCGGACTGCCGGCGGACACCAGTTTTACCCTCAATCAAAAGCTCAACCTCCCGAAGTCTGTTCCAGCGTCAAGGCCTGCGGGGATGCGGGCGGACTTGGAACTCGCGGAAATGGCTGTGCAATCTGGCGAAACCCATGTCTCGCTCTCGAAAGCCACGAGCTGGGACGATGTGGGCGTGGGAGTCTTTGTGGAAGGGGAAAGATTTCGAAACGACCCCACGGGCATCGAGCCCGAGGCACTCGCAGGTCTGAAGCTCAGCATTCCCCTGCCCCTCTGGCAAAGCGGCTCCGGCAAGGTTGCTGAAAAAGAGGCTGCACGCAAACGCATGGGCGCGAGATTGGAATCCCTCCGCTTCGCCGTGCAGAACCAAATTCTTCTGACCTATCGCGTCATGTCCCTCCGTTTCCGGTCCGCTTCGGAATTCGGCGCCAAGGTTCTTCCCACCGCTAACGAGCATATCCGGGACTGTGAGGCGGCCTATGGCCGTGGCGAGGTGGACCTCCAAGCCGTTTTTCGAGCGCGTGACCGCCTCGCTGAAATCGAACTCTCCGATCTCGAAGCCCGCAAAGCGTATTTCCTCGCCTACAGCGAGTGGCTGAGCGCCCTCGGCGAATCCAAGACCAATCCATGAAACCGATTTTTTTACTATTCCTCCTTGCCTCATCCACCCTACTGGCAGCCACAGGATCGAGCGCGAGCAAAACCGTCATCCTCGATGAAAACGGGGTAAAAAACCTACGCATCGAAACTCAAGTCGTCGAGGAAACGACCTTTGAGGAGAGCGTTTTTGCACTGGGAGAAATCGAAGTCTATCCCGGCCGTCGCGCGGTGATCAGCAGTCGGGTTCCCGGGCGCGCCCTCGAAGTTTATATCAAAAACGACCACCCGATCGAAAAAGGACAGACTGCCATTCTGGTGGAGAGCCGGCAACCGGGCAACCCACCGCCCACCATCGCCCTCCCCTCCCCGATCTCGGGACTCGTGAGCGAGACCCACATCGCGCCGGGCGAGCCGGTTGATCCCGAGAAGGTGCTCGCGGAGGTTTTGGATCTTTCGGAAGTCTACGCCATCGCCCGTGTGCCGCAGCATCTGGCGGGGCAACTGAAACAAGGACAAGCCGCACGCATTTCCGTCTCAGCGGTCCCTAGCAGAACTTTCGATGCGGAATTAGAGCATCTGGGGGCAGTGGCGGATGCCGCGAGCGACACGGTTGAAGCGGCCTTCCATGTCAACAATCCCGATTTTGCCCTTCGACCAGGAATGCGTGCCGAGTTTTCGATTGTCGTTGGAAAAAAAGAGGGCGTTTTTTCAATTCCCCGCGTCGCATTGCAAGGGGATGCCTCAAGCCGCTTCGTCTATGTGAAGGACTTTGAAATCCCGAATGCCTTTGTCAAAACTCCGGTTGTTGTTGGAGGTATGAACGCCAGCAAGGCCGAGATCGTGTCTGGTCTCCTACCCGCCGACGAGATCGTGACCCGTGGGGCCTACTCGCTCGCATTTGCCGGCGGAGGAACACTATCGCTAAAAGAGGCCCTCGACGCGGCGCATGGGCATGAGCATGCAGAGGACGGCTCGGAGTTGACCCAGCAAACCAAGGCACCTTCTGAAGCCGCTCAAAAAACCGAACCAAGCCGATTCTGGATGTTTGTCAGCGGAGGCTTGTTTGTGCTGCTTGTCATCGTCGCCTCCCGCAGGAAAGGCCGCCATGCTAAATAGACTTATCGAATGGTCGCTGGCACATCGCGGCCTCGTGTTGGGAATTTCTACCCTCGTTCTGGTGCTTGGGATTTTCACGGCAATCCGCCTGCCTGTGGAAGTGCTTCCCGACCTCACCAAGCCGACCGTTGTCATTCTTACCGAGGCTCCGGGACTAGCTCCCGAGGAAGTGGAAACACGCGTGACGCAACCGATCGAGACGGCACTCATGGGAGTTGCGGGATTGACCCGCCTGCGATCGAATTCCGATGTCTCGCTCTCGCTTGTCTACGCCGAGTTCGACTGGAATTCCGATCTCCAAAAAAGTCGGCTCCTCGTGCAAGAGCGCCTGCAGACCGTGAGGGAGCAACTACCCAATGGGATTCAGCCGTTCATGACTCCCGCCGCTTCCCTCATGGGAGAAATCCTTCTCGTTGGCGTGAGATCTACCATTCCCAATGGCGAGCCGGGACATCTGACTCCAAGCGAAGTGCGATCGATCGCGGATTGGACCATCAAGCGCCGCATCCAAAACATCTCCGGTGTCGCGGAAGTGCTCAACATGGGCGGAGGCATTCGTCAGGTGGAGATTCAGCCCGACCCTTATCGCATGCAGGCCTATGGGGTCACGCTTGCGGAACTTGAACTCGCGGCAGCCAATGCGGCGAACACCAGCACTGGTGGATTTCTGAGCACCGGCGCCACGGAGATCATGGTTCGCAATCTGGCCATGACGACCGATCTCGACGCAATCGGGCAAACGGCAATCAAACGCATCGGCGACCGACCCGTTCGCATTGCCGATGTGGCGCAGGTCGTCTGGGGCATCGAGCCTATGCGCGGCGATGCGACGATAAGCCAAGCCCCGGAAAAAACTCCCACCTACGGCGTCATCATGTCCCTAACAAAGGCGCAGGGATTCGACACGCGCGCCCTCACTGGGAAAGTGAAATCGGCCCTCGCAGAACTCGCACCAAGCTTACCGAAAGGCGTCGAGACCATCGTTCTTTTTCAGCAAAAAGATTTCATCGACAATGCGATTGGAAATCTCAAAAAAGCCATCGTCGAGGCAGCCATCATGGTCACTTTGGTGTTGGTTTTGTTCCTCCTGAATTTCCGAACAACATTCATCACCCTCACAGCCATTCCCATGAGTTTCGGAATGACGATGCTTACCTTCCAGTGGTTTGGGATTTCAGTGAATTCCATGACACTCGGAGGGTTGGCCGTGGCTATTGGGATGGTGGTGGATGACGCCATCGTGGATGTGGAAAATGTCTTTCGTCGTCTGCGGGAGAACGCCGCCCAACCTGAGCCAGCGCCTCGCCTTCAAGTTATCGCCCGCGCTTCGCGCGAAGTGCGGAGTTCCATCTTCTACGCGACACTCCTCATCGTTTTGGTCTTCGTTCCTTTGCTGGGGCTGACAGGTGTTGAGGGAAAATTATTCACGCCGATTGCCGTGGCGACCATCGTCAGCATGCTGGCTTCTTTTCTGGTATCCCTCACTTTGATTCCGGTCCTTTGCTCATTCCTTCTCAATCCCAAGCCAGCAGTCGCTCATCAGGACGCGTGGATTGTGCGAGTCATGAAACGGGTTTTGCAGGCCACCGCACTGAGGATCAGCTTCGAGCATCCCTGGCCGGTTTTGGCCGCGCTTGGACTGGCCGTGCTCGCGGCATTCTCCCTCTACCCCAAAATGGGGAAGGATTTTCTCCCCTCCTTCAAAGAGGAGACGGCGCTTATTGCGGCGACATCAGCACCTGGAACTTCCCTTGATGAAATGAACCGCATCTCGGATGTCATCGAAGAGCAAATACTCTCTGTGCCCGAAGTCCAGAAAGTCGGGCGCCGCCTTGGGCGGGCGGAACGCGGCGACCATGTGGTTCCCGTCTCGACCGCCGAATTCGATGTGGACTTCCGCACGGCAGGGAGTGGAAAAAAGGACCGCTCCCGCAAAGAAATTCTCGATGACATCCGAGCCCGGGTGAAGTCGATTCCCGGCGTTTTTGCTGTTGTCGGAGGCCCGCTTGCCGACCGCATCGGGCACATGATGAGCGGCGTCTCCGCACCCGTGGCCATCAAGGTCTTCGGCCCCGATCTCGACACCCTTCGAGATATCGGCACGCAGATTCAAACCCTCGCGAAGAAAATTCCCGGTTTTGAGGATGCCAAACTCGACCAGCAATCCTTGATCCCGCAGCTGCGGATCGAGCCCGACCGCGAACGCTGCGCGAGCTATGGAATCGCACCTGGAGACCTCAATAACCGCATGAGCACACTCATCGGGGGCAAGGAAATCGCCGAGCTGCGGGAGGATCAGCGTGCCATCAACCTTGTGCTCCGCCTGCCTCTGGCCTGGCGGGACTCGCCGGAACGCATCGCCCAACTTCCCATCCAAGCCGATAGTAGTCGTTACTTTCCCCTGAGCGCCGTGGCAGATGTGCGCGAGGCCAAGGGGCCAAATGTGATCTTCCGCGAAAATGGCCAGCGCCGCTTTACCATCGCCATCAAGCCGAGCGTGCGCGATGTCGGCGCGCTTGTGAACAAGCTCCAGAGCGAGGTTTCCGCGAAAGTGAAGCTCCCCGAAGGCTACTTCGTCACCTACGAGGGCGAATTCCAAGCCCAGCGCGATGCCACTTGGCGCATAGCCATTCTCAGCCTCGGCATTTTCTTAGTAGTCGTCTTCCTGCTCTACGGATATTTCCAAAGCCTCTCACTGGCCCTCCAGGTTTTGCTCAACATCCCGCTCGCGCTCCTTGGAGGATTGGTCCTTACATGGCTGCTCATCGACAACATAAGCATCGCCACACTGGTCGGATTCATAGCGGTGGGAGGCATTGCCGCCCGAAACGGTATTATGATGCTCTCGCACTACCTGCACCTCATGCGCCACGAGGACGAAGGATTCACTCGCCAAATGGTCGAACGGGGCACACTGGAGCGGATGGTTCCAGTCCTCATGACAGCCCTCTCCGCCGGCATAGCGCTCCTGCCGTTTGTTCTGGCCGCGAATGAGCCAGGTAAAGAAATCCTGCACCCGGTCGCAGTTGTCATCGTCGGAGGCCTCATTTCATCGACACTCTTGGATTTCCTGATTACGCCTTTGATTTTTTACAAATTCGCCAAATCAGCCGCCCTGCGCGCCATCACGCGACAAGCCGCTGCCTCACAATAAAATCTCAACCTCACCCAAACATGAAAACCACACGCATCCTGCCACTCGCCATCGCCATCCTTAGCTCCCTCACGCTCCACGCGGGGCCAAACCATAGCCACGAAAAGAAAGAAGCCGGTCCAAACGGCGGTCGCATCCTGACCTCCATCGAACCCCACGCGGAATTCCTCGTCACGGCAGACCGCAAAGTCCAGATCACCTTTGTCGATGATAACGAGAAAGCCATAGCGCCCGCCGAGCAAGTCGTCACAGTCACCACCGGCGAACGCTCCGCCCCCGTTAAAATGACCTTCGCCAAAACCGACACCACCTTCCTCTCCGAGCAGACAGTCCCCGAGGGAAACAACTTCCCGGTCGTCGTCCAAATCAAGACCAGCCCAGATGCGAAAGCGATGGTCGAAAAATTCACGCTCAACCTCTCGAATTGCCCCGATTGCAAATACGCCGAATACGCCTGCATTTGCTCACACACGCATTGAGGCAAGTGGGTAATGTGCCCCTCGAACTCGGCGCCGGTAAAATTCACGATTGAGAGATCCACGGCCTCCTCTTCGCACCCCCGCGCGGAAGCGCGAATTCGTGAATCTGGGAGGGTCCATCGTCCCGCATGACCCATTTTTCAGCCGCGACGCGGCGTCCTATGGAAGCGTCGCTGTCTCGGTCGTGGCGGCGCACGGCGTAATGGGCGCAATGCGGCGTGCTGGCATAGTCGTTCAGTCTTGGGTCAAGCCGGAGGTTGACCCTCCAAAGGTTTGCGCGCTGCCGCGCGGGGTTGCAGGACTAATCGTTTTCGATGACCCAATCGGCTTTGGGCAGGAAGAATTGCCACTCGTCTTTGAACATATTCAGCTGGGCGTGGAAGCGGAGGTTTGAGCCGCTGTTTGCGAGGTTGCGCAAGCGGTCGCGGGTGTCTTTGTCGGGGCTGAAGAGGTTGTAGGTGGTGCCGTTGAGATTGATGGAGACCACGCCGCGTTTGCCGACTGTGGCGGGAGCGTCGATGAGGAAGACTTTGCCGAGCCATTCGGGTTTGCGGAAATCGGTGTTGGGCGGTTCGTTGGCGGGATTGATGGCGTTGGCGAAGATTTCCTCAGCGGAAACTTCGCGAACGGGCGGGACATTTTCCGCGTCGGCGGTGGAGGGCTTGGTGAGCGGCATCCATTTGCTTGATGACTTGGAGTCGGCGACGCGGAATCGGGCTAGGACGGGGAAGTGGTCGGAGAAGCCGGCGGGATTGCTGCCGCGCGACCACCGGAGGGGGCGGCCGAGGGCATCAGCGTTGAGGGCGGGAACCGCTATGACCTCAAAGCTGTTGTCTTCATATTGCAGGCCTTTGTTGTCGTAGAGGCCGCGCGAGACGATGAGGTGCATGAGCGTTCCCCATTTGTTCTGGTAAACATCGCTGCCGCGTTTTTCGGCGGGGAGTTCAAACCAGAGATTGTAGAGATCCGCCTTGCCGCTTTCGAGGGTGGCTTCGTTGCCCTGCGAGCCGAGCACTTCATTTATGGCGGATTTTTTGAAGTCGGGATAGCGAAGCGTCTGGTTGTAGTGGGAGTTGAAATCCCCAGCCAGAATCACATCCGACGAGGGATCCTTCTTGAAAATGTGGTCCAACCGATCGCGGAGTGTTTGGGCATTGGCCATGCGGATGCGCTCGTTGGCGGGATCACCTGCACCAGATTTCCAGTGGTTCGCAAAGACGGTGAGCGGATGCCCGTTCACATCGAGTCGGGCTTCGAGAATGGCGCGGGCATTGAGCGTGTGGTGGGTTTTGACGGCTGTGATGGGGAAGCGCGAGAGGATGACATTTTTGACGGAGCGGGAGCGGCCGTCTTCATGGGAACCGGGAGGCTCGTCGGCAATCGCGAGGCGGTAGCGCCCGAGGCCGGCGTCTTCGAGAGCTTTGAGGAGGAAGAATTCGGCAGGCAGAGAGGTGGTCTCCGGCGGCAGCGGGGATGTGGAAAGAACCTCTTCGAGCGTGCGGCCTTTCACCGAGTCCAACCAATCCGCAGCCTTCAGCGCTGTGGTGTCAGGGGTTTGATCGATTTCGATTTCGTTCAGTATGACCACATCGGGTCCTCGTCCGGCATCCACCGTGGAGAGAACTTTGGCAGCATTGCGGGCCTTCACCAGAAGATGGCGGGGCGTGTATTTATCGGGTTTGTAGTCCTCGTAGCTGGCGGTGCCGTCGAGATCAAAGAGGTTCTCCACATTGTAGGACACGATGGAGAATCCCGACACCCGTGCGGGAAGTATGGAAACGAGCAGGGCGAGGAAGGCAACGAGATGTCTTTTGGTCATTGGCCAAGGCGACTCGGAACGGAGCCGATCGACAACCAGCGGCGTGTGACGATTCCGTTTCCGACGGAAAAAATTCAAATACTGTATTGGAGCGCCATCGAGCGGGCGATGGAGGCGATGCGCTCGCAGAGCTCATGGGGCTCGAGAACCTTGGCGTGCGTCCCCCACCCCAGAATCCAGTTTTCCAGATCGGGAGCGAGGCCGACTTCGAGGGTGAGCTCGGCACCGCCGCCGGCGACGGGTTTGATTTTTTGGGATTTGTGCCACACGCGTTCGGAGGCGAGGCGGGCGGCGAAGGCGTCGAGGCGCACGACCACGCGGGTCGGCTTGGGCGTCTCGAAGGCCGAGAAGCTCGAGGCCATCATGTCGCCGATGGAGAAATTTTGCGGACGCTGGAAAGTGAACTTCAGCAATTTCGGATTGCTCAGGCGGGTGAGCGCGAAGGTGCGAATGCCATCGCGGACGAGGTCCTTGCCGATGAGATACCACTGATTGTCGATACAGCCGAGGTGGTAGGGCTCCACGCGGCGGCGCTCGGCTTTTTTACCGGTGAGCTTGAAGTAATCGAACTCCACCGTGCGCTGCTCCAGAACGGCCTGGGAGAGGATATCGAAGACGCGAAGTTCCTGAATCGCGTAACCAACCGGGCGGAACGAGATGGCGGCATTCAAATCCTGAAAGGAAAAGAAGCCCTCCTCCTCGAGGTTGGAGGTCATCTTTTGGAAGGCGGATTTCAGCGGTTTCTCAAAGACGGTGCCCTTGTATTGCTCGAGGGATTTCTGAGCTACGAGGAGTGCTACGATCTCGCCCTCGGTGATGGTCATTTGCGGAAAAGCGGAGACCGGCTTTGTGTAGCAGAAGCCGCGATTGAGAGCATTGTAGGCGATCGGGAGCTGCATCTGATCCCGCATGAAATCGATGTCTCGCATCACCGTCTTGCAAGAAACCTCAAACTCCACCGCCATGGAGGTGCAGTTCGGATGCGCGTTGCGGCTGATGAGATCGTGAATGCGCAGCATGCGGGCCATCGGAGGGCGCGAATGTTGCTCCACGCCGAATCTGCGCGTGCGGCGGCCTTTTTTAGAGGTGGTGGACAAGGGCAGCTCGGACTCACCAGTCAGAGCGATCTGCGCGCCGGGAGTGAGGTCAGTCATGGCTTTGTGTCTGGCGAGTTTTCCCGACGCCGAAGCCATGTTCATAGACCAATGCGCCGCCATAATGACCGGCTTGAGCGACATGGTAGGCGGTCATGAGTGCGACCACGGCAGTGGCCCCTGCAAGGATGCGTTTCACAAACCGCCAGCGGGTTGAGAGAACAGTGAGCACGGCGAGGGATGCCGCAGCGAGTGAGAAGTTGCGGGCGCGCTTGCCGGCGTGTTCGTGATTTTCAAAGGCCTCGTGCAATTCGCCGGTCGTCTTGGGCAAGCGATGCTCCTCGCGCTCGCCGGTTTGCACGGCGACGACGGCTCCAGCGGCTCCGAGAAAGAGAATCAGGGCTGTGGGCAGCATCCATCTCGGAAAAACCACAGCCAGAAGCGACAAACCAGCTCCAACCAACAAAAGAGCTATCGGAAAATGCACAACCGCAGGATGCAAGGGCTCGGGGATCGGTATCATGCGGAATCTATTACTCCGCACACACCGCGCCGCAAAGAGGAAACAGCATTTGGTCGGACAAGACCCCATTTCTCAAGACGGCAGGCGGGTATCTGCTGAATGGCCAGAACAGATGACCAAAGAAACACCTCACATCGAACCGCGCAGAGCAAGAGGACTTGCCCCCCACTCATGAAATCGAACTCTCCTTGGCCGGGAAGTCCCTCACCACTGGGGGCGACATGGGACGGCGACGGTGTGAACTTTGCCATTTTTTCAGAGAACGCCACGCTTGTGGAACTTTGCCTCTTTGATTCCACCAATGATGTGATCGAGAGCGCCCGCCTTATCCTTCCGGAAAAAACAAACCAGGTCTGGCACGGCTATCTGCATGGTGCCGGTCCGGGACTGATCTATGGCTACCGGGTGCACGGCCCTGAGAACCCAGCTTTGGGCCATTGCTTCAATCCGCAAAAAGTCCTGCTGGATCCTTATGCAAAAAGCATCGCACGGACCTTCTCACATAGCGTTGCGACCACCGATCCCCTGCAGGACAACGCAGCCACGGCTGCCCTTGGGAGGGTTAGCGACCCTTCATTTCACTGGAACGGGACCGCCCCACCGGCGACTCCATGGCATGAGACAATCGTGTATGAGGCGCATGTGAAAGGCTTCACAAAACAACATCCCGCCGTGCCTGAAAACCTGAGAGGCACATATGCCGGCTTCGCCTCGCCTGCCGCGATCGAGCACTTAACATCCCTCGGCATCACGGCGGTCGAATTGCTTCCGGTGCACTACCACATCGATGAGGGGCGACTGGTCGATGCGGGACTCGTCAATTACTGGGGCTACAACACGCTCGGCTTCTTTGCACCGGAGCCGCGCTATTGCTCGAGCGGCCCCGAAAATGCCGTGAACGAATTCAAGGAGATGGTGCGCGCCCTGCACGCAGCCGGCATCGAGGTCATTTTGGATGTGGTTTACAATCACACGGCCGAAGGCGACCACACGGGACCTGTGCTGTCCATGCGGGGCATCGACAATGCCTCCTACTACCGTCTCGCTGAGGACCGCAGCCGATACATCGATTTCACGGGATGCGGAAACTCGCTCAATGTGGCGCAGCCGCATGTGCTGCAACTCATCATGGACTCGCTGCGATACTGGGTTTTGGAAATGCATGTAGATGGATTTCGCTTTGATCTGGCCAGTGCACTGGCGCGGGAATTGTGGGATGTGGACCGTCTCGGATCGTTCTTTGACATCATTCACCAAGATCCTGTGTTGTCGCAGGTGAAGCTCATTGCCGAGCCGTGGGATTTGGGGCCGAATGGATACCAGGTCGGGAATTTTCCGATCCTTTGGAGCGAGTGGAATGGTCGATACCGTGATTGCGTGAGGAGGTTTTGGAAAGGAGACGGCGCGACAGTTGGCGAGTTGGCAACGCGCCTCGCAGGCAGCAGCGACCTGTATCTGCATAATGGCCGCCGACCGCATGCGAGCCTGAATTTTGTAACCTGCCACGATGGGTTCACGCTCGCGGATTTGGTTTCGTTCAATACCAAACACAATGAGGCAAACCAGGACTCGAATACTGATGGAACGGATCAAAACGACAGCTGGAACTGCGGCGTCGAGGGGCCATCCGCAGACCCAGCGATTCAAACCCTAAGGCTTCGGCAACAGAAGAATTTTCTGTGCTCACTTTTCCTTTCTCAAGGCGTCCCGATGTTGCTGGCCGGGGATGAATTCGGCCGCACACAGGGAGGGAACAACAATGCCTACTGTCAGGACTCCCCCATCTCGTGGCTCGACTGGAATCTGGATGAAGAAAACCGTGCTCAACTCAACTTTGTGCGGCGCCTGATCGACCTGAGACGCAAGCAGCCCGTCTTTCGGCGCAGGCATTTTTTCCAGGGACGCAGGATCCATGGCACAGACATCAAGGATTTATACTGGATTCGCCCCGACGGCATGGAGATGTCCGAACTCGACTGGAACTCCCCGCATGCGCGCTGCCTCGGCATGGGACTTCTTGGCGACCAAATCGTGGAGTGCGATGAGCGCGGTCAACCGGTGCGGGGCGACTCGTTTTTGATTCTGATGAATGCCGGGGATGCAGCGGTGCCTTTTTGCCTTGGCTCACGCCAAGGGCAAGTTGAGTGGACACTTGTGCTCGATACAGCTGATAGCGCGAACTCTCTGCAGGCGGGCGTCTTTCCACACATGGCCGAGTATCCGCTGCAATCCCGCTCGGTCGCAGTCCTGCAACCGCACTATGTGCCGTTTGCGTGAGGGCGAGCCGTGGCGCCGCCGAGCGAAAAAGAAGGGTGCGCGGTCGTCTCGACCGTGAAAGACACTTGCGCCGCAACCTCATCGATAAAAAAACCACGCCTTGCGCCTGGACGGCCGAGACGGCCATACCCCCCTGAGACGCCGCTTCGCAGCTGAAAATTGGGACGCCAAGGGCCTGGCATCCCCACCACACGTTTTCGATGGGTGCTGCCGCACCTTACCCCCAGCAAACTATCAACTTTGAAGGCAGTCTAATACTTGCCTTGGAGAGAGAGTTTTGACGCCGAGTTTCTGCATTTCTATTGCCGGGTAATGTCTCGGATTTCCTGCGATGATCGGCTTATCAGCAACCCACGGGCGGGGCGCGGTTGGAGAAGAACTAACCACGGATTTCTCAGATGGGCACGGATGATCCCATCAATCTGGGATTGGCAGAAAAAAG
>JBIIPZ010000042.1:0-22357 GCA_044342325.1 Terrimicrobiaceae bacterium | reverse complement strand
CGTCGGGGTTCATGTTGGCCGTGAGCAAGTCGAGGTTGCGACTGGCGAGTTCCAAGCCATCCGTGACGAATGAGGCCGATGCAGGACCGGCTTTCGACAAGCGGCTGACTTCCGATAGGCTGAGAGTCACCAAGTCGATGGACGACAGGGTGGCTTCCAGCCTGGAGACACCTTCAACAAAAGCATCGCGCTCGGTGTCGGAGAGCGTGCCAGTTATGGTGGTTACCATAATGTTTGTTGGTTTTTCCCTGAAACGACGCCGAAACTCCCGGACGCACTCTGCGCCGGGCGGTCGTTGGGTTTCCGGGAAAGTGTTTGTGCCGGAGATGGCGGGAAAAGTTCCTCCAGTCGGTATTTCGCAAGCTCGCGGCTCACTTGGAGCGTCTCCGCGAGCAGCGCCACCGCTTCGGATCGGGCGGATTCCTCCAAAGAAGAAATCCGCGAGCCATCGCGCCGGGTCGTGGTGCATGTCCATGGCTCGACGCATGCACGCACGAGGGGAGTCGGTGTGAGTATCGCCACCATGAAGAGATTGGCTTGGTATTCGAGATGGAAGAGCGGATGTGCCGACTGCAGGGGAGCCTGTGGCTGTTCCTTGATCTGGTCGATGCCGCATTGGAAGCCTCTTGCCAGATCAGCCCCTCCCCGGCATTGGGCCACGATGCGAGGGAATTCCTCGTCGATGTAGAGTGAGGACGCACTCTGACAGGCGCTTGGGGATTGATGTGGTTCTGACTTATCCGGCGCTCTTCCTTGCTTTCATCGGAATCTCGGCCAAAATTGATTAGCGGGGGGAACCGAAGGCTGAGCAAACTTTTTTGTCATAATATTCATGTTGCGGCTGAAGGGTTATAGACCCAATTCGTCCCGGCATGTTTCCAATGTGCATGCCACCCCGGAATCCAACCTCCTAACTCCATTCCAATGAAAACCCCATTAACCTTAACCACCTCCCATCTGGCGCAAAGGCACTTTCTTGCTGGTATCGTATTCATTCTCACACTCGCCCCATCTTTGCCGACGATTTGTTTCTCGAGTGACAAATCATAAATAATCATTCCTGAAAAGCGCCACAATCCCATCCGGAGCATTCTCATTTGAACATAAAGAGACGAAATACAACCGCATTCACTCTTATCGAGTTGCTTGTGGTTATCGCGGTGATCGCCGTAATTGCAGCCCTCGCATTCCCGGCACTTCAACAGAGTCGTGAAGCGTCCAATCAAACCAAATGTCTTTCGAACATGCGTCAGCTCAGTGCCGCCTATTTGTTGATGGTCATAGACAAAGATGGTGTTTTAGTTCCAAATAGTGGTGGTGGAGATACTTGGTATAATGCGGTTGATGATTATCTGCCGACCAAACTTGTTACTTCAGAGGACTGGAGGAGTCTCTGTTGCCCGAGTGCGTTGGCCGGATTGGCAAAAGAAGGTGTAAACTATTCCAATACATCGAGTAGCCGTGCAACATATGGGTTGAACTCCGAGATTAGTTCAACTGGAACTTTGAGTCGTATGGTGAATTTGATCAAACCTTCGGCCACCATCCTGCTTGGCGACACCGACATCTCGAATACTAAGGAATGGACAACAACGGGCATTAAAAAATCAAACGCGAAAGCGTGGCATCGCAAAAATACCAAGTATTCCATCTGCTATTTCGACGGCCACTCCGAGGTTGTTGATAAAAATTTTATAAAGGACGCGCCAGACATTTTCTGGAAGGGCTTGTAGTTCGCTGGAGTATGATGGTCGCCAAGGAAGCCTGATCAAATATCACAGCCGCGCCCTTGCAACTGCTGTCTTTTTTCCCCGTCACAATCCGTCTTCGTTAGCTGAAGTATAATAACCAATATTTATGATTTCCACCCCGTCTTTTTTCCTGAAGAAATCGTCCTTAAAATCCCATGCCATCTTTGCTGTTGGCGTGTTGCTGGCACAACTTGCGGGGGCGGCTGATACATCGTGGCCGGACATCCAAGTTGATGTGAAGGCTTCCCAGCCGGTCGCTACGACGCAAAGTCTGAAGGAGGAGGCAAATGGTTTCCAGCGTTTGGCAATCACGCTTTCCAATAAAGGCGAGCAGCCGCTGACGATTGAGAGAATTACCGTGCGTATTCCATTGGCTGAGAAATTAACGAAAGAGCAGGAGCTGATCTACGGTGGCAGTTGCATGGGGCGCACCCCATTGCTCATCGAGAATGTCGGCAGCCAAACCAAGAAGAGTTCCAGCCACATGTATGAGATGTTGCGCCTGAGCGAGGGCAAGTATTTGTTCGCTGGCTCGCTGTCTTGGCGCATTTTCCTGCCGAATTTCACTCTCAAAGACGGAGCCATCGAGATCTGGTCCCATGGCGAGGGCAAACAACTCAAGCCCGGTCAGACCATTCAGTATGAGCAGATCGTTCTCAAGCGCTCCGACGACTGGCTCTCGTTGCTCGATCAATTCGGTGCTGCGATCGCAGTGGAGAATGGCATCTCAAAACTCAAGCCGGCCGACTACAAAGGCTGGGCGACATGGGATTACTACGGCCGGGTTTTCACCGACCAGGATGTCTACAAGAACATGGATGCGCTGAACAAACTCGCTCCAGAAGCGAACATGATCCAGATCGACGGTGGATGGTGGATCGAGCGTGGAGATTACCAGACTGTGCGCCCGAACCTGCCCGGCGGCATCAAGGCTATCGTCTCTCGGATCAAGTCCGAAGGAAAGACCCCGGGCCTCCACTTCGATGGGTTCCGGGGCGATGCCGCTTCCGAAATTTGCAAAGCCCATCCCGAATACTTCCTGCATGATCAGGATGGTAAAATGATCGTAGAGGTGAAGGAAATGCCGGACAGGGTCATGAAGTATACCTATTTTGATTACTCCCATCCCGGGGCGAGAGCGCATATCGCCGAGTGTATCCGGAACATGAAGGAAAATTGGGGCGTTACCTATTTCAAGGTGGACTTCATGCGTTACGGCCTGGAAAACGACATCAAGGCCAAGAGCAAGCATGTCAAAAGCATTAAAGCCCACGATCCAACGATCACGGGTGTTGAGCGTTTTCGACTTGGGATGCAGGCCATGCGCGAGGCGATGGGGCCTGACAGTTACTTCCTCGGCTGCTCTGCGGTGTTCGGACCGTGCATCGGTTTCGTGGACGGCATGCGCACCGGCGGCGACATCCATCCTCGCTACCAGGCTTTTCCCGAGCGCTCTCTCGCTAATCTCGGCAATTTTTATCTGAGTGGGAAGGTCTTCAATGGCGACGCCGACTATGTTGTCTTCCGTGAGGCCATCGACGAAGACGAAACCGTCTCTAAGGAAGATGTCAAACACGGTGGGAGCATGACTTTGAACGAGGCGCAAATGTGGGCGGACTTCAACAAAATCTACGGCACCGCTCGCCTGCACAGTGATAATTTGGTAACACTCCGCCCGGAGCGTCAGGCCTTGGTGAAAGAGGTGTTCCAATATCCGGCGATGGATGAAACCGTGCCGCTGGATCTCTGGAAGCATGGCAAGAACAAGGGCGACGGCTTCGAGCTCGTGCTCGCACGCAAGGGCAAAGAGGTTTATCTTGGTGTCTTTAACTGGGGCGCTACGCCGAAGGAATATGATGTGACCGCGTTTGGAAAAGCCGAACCCGTCAAATTGGATGGCCGCCATTCCGTGATCCTGAAATACGATGGGAAAGATTCGTTCGCCCAACTCTGCGAGAAGCTGAAATCGAAATGATTCGAGCCTCGATAGCATCGAGCTCGAAAATCTCACTTCATCGCCGCTCCTTTTTGGGCGTGGTGTCCATCGGCTTGGCGAGTTGGCCGTTCTGTGACACCTTCTTTCTGTGGGGAAAAGCCCTTGCCGATGGCGGAGACTACACGGATCAAAACGCGGCGTTGCTCGGGCGTTCGCTCGGAACCGCCTTCGCGCCCAAAAAAGCTAAGGCAGAAAATGAGGCCATGTGGGATCAAGGCCTAGGGTCTTTCCACGAAAAAATTCCGCTGCCCAGCGGATTTATCGACGGCTCCGGCCATCAACTCTGGTCCGCCGCCGCCTTCCTCAATGTCTGTATCCGCGCCGGACTTGTGGCGCAAATATAACTAAAATATAAACTTCCGCACAAACTTCCTTCTATGAACCACAATCCTCTTGAAAAAATCTCATCCGCCTTGCTGCAACGCCTCGCGGAGTGCCTGAGCCAGGTCGCACCTTATTTCAACCTCCCTGCCTGCGCCAGATCGATTGGCCTTCTTGGTCTGATCGGCCTCGCTTCCTCATTTCCCATCCAAGCCACTCCGCAGCCCAGTTCCTTCGGGGTCTGGGATCGGGGGGAGGTCATGGATTTCAAAGAATATCCCTTTCTGCGTGGGACTTCGTGCGATGCCCCTTGGGATGCCATTGAGAAAAAGCCGGGAGTTTATGATTGGAGCGTAATGGATGAGGCTTTGGAGCACGCCTCTAAAAACAAGATATCCGTGTATTTATCCTTCGAGGCCGGCCCGAAAACGCCTGACTGGGTCTATGAAAAAGGCGTGCCCAAGGTGCTTACGAACAATGAGAGGCATGAGGAGAAATTCCCCCACTACCCCTACTATCCCGACCCGAAATACAAAATGTATTTCCATCGTTTCCTCACGGAAGTAGCTAAGCACATCCGCCGCTACCCGAAGGATAAGAGGGAGCGGATCGCCTTTATACAGGTCAAAACGGGCTGCACCGGAGACGAGTGTGCTTACAAGGGAGAACCTTTGGATCGCAAATACAGTCTGGAGAGGGAAAGTCCGGCCTGGCAGAAGTTCCGCCTTGAGACCTTTGCCATGTATGCGAAACTTTTCAATTCGGATCCCGACCTGAAAATCAGCCTGCTGTTCAACGATTTGGCCCCCGAACCCCAAGAAGACGGCAAGCATGATTTTTCGGAAGCGTGGCACTGGGCAACCAAAACGCTCAAGGACGGCTTCGGCATCAAGAACGGAGCGCTTTCCCGTGGTCACCACCTCAGCGGGGAAGGCCCGGCGATGACGACATTCCTTCCATACCTCGTCGCGCCCAAGGAATTGACCCTGTTTCGGCGCTCGGAGATGGACCAAACTTGGACGCGGCCGTTGTATCAGCTCAATGTCCCGCTGAACTTCTATTGGGGTGCGATTAATGCTCTGAATTCGGGCCAGAGCGTCTGGGATGTCACCCAAGGCGCCATCGTTGCGAGCAAGGAACAGGGTTTCGACTATGCCTTTTACTTCTTCAACAAATATGCGGGGCAGATTACTCCGAAGACAGCCACCGATGCCTTCTGCGCCCTGCACAAGGGATTGGATGCCGCTGATACCAAGGCCTACCCCGAGGCGAAGTTCGGAAAAGCTGAGAGCAAAAATGTGGATCGCATGCTGAAAATCTGCGCCGAATTCGCCAAGTATGGTGCTGCCGTGGACGATGAAAGCGCACTCAAGATGGGGCAAGTTGCTCAACGGGGCGATCAAACCGGATTCAATGATGTGGGCTGGCTCATCTGGCCTGACAACTACTCCCGGTTCCTTGAGCAAATCGACGCGGATGCCACCTCCATCCCGCTCTGGCGCGTCGGCGGCCCCATCACTCCCACTTCGTCCATCTATTCCCGGTTTGCGCGCGGCTTCGAACACGCTTCGGGCAAGGATGCGATGTATTTCCAACTACATGAGGGCTTTTCCCAAGACGCCAAACCCAAAGTCATGACGATCACCGTCGTCTGGTATGACGGAGAGGCGGGCTCGACTTGGAAACTCGATTACGATGCCGGCAAACTAGCCATGAAAACGGCGGTGACAGTGACCGGCAAAGGCGACAAGCAATGGCATCATGAGGTTGTCACCTTGAAAGACGCCGTTTTCCGTCGCGGAGGCACCAAGGGCTCCGACCTCGCTCTCGTGAACGCCGACGACAAGAATGACATCTTCAGCCTCATCGAAGTCCACCGCGGCGAGCCTGAAGTTCCACCTCTGCGCCCTCCTACCAATTGGCGCGTTGTCCCTAACGCAAAAGGAACCAAATACAATAACAACGCAGAAAGTGATAGTAACTCAGAAAGCGATAGCAACGCAGGAAGCAAGAATAAGGCTGGCAAGAAGAACAAGAAAAATAAGGGTTCCTAAGAGGAATAGCCGCGAGCATTTACTGGGAAACAGTCGCCGAATTACAAAATAAAAATGCGGCAAAAATTTATCTCCCTCGTCGCAGCGCTTTTGGCTGGGAGTTTATTTTCTGCTCCCGCCGCGCCGCCGCTCACATCGCCGTCCGCGCTGCATGCCGCGAACTCCGTTGTGGGCGCGCTGGCATCGCCTCCAATCCACCGTGGTCTGTATGCAATCTGGTATGAACGCACGCCAGAGGTGATGGAATTGCCCTATATTACCGGAGGTCAGGTCGTCATGCAGTGGGCCGATCTGGAAACTGCGGAGGGTCAGTATGACTTCAGCCAGCTGACGGCAAAGATGCAAATCCTGCATGAACAAAACAAGCCCTTCACGGTGCAGGTCAACGGCAACATCAAGCCGGCGTGGCTGTTTGACCGCGTGCCTTTTCTGCCGGAGCCTCTGGGGGTGCAGGTGCGCGATAAACGGGGCACGCTCATGTATTGGCATCCGGAGTTCGAGCGGGCGTATCTCAATTTCCTGCGGGCCTACGCAGCGTTTCTGAAGCAATCCCCCTACCGCGCGTCTTTGCTCGGGGTGAGGCAAAACTTTAACGCCATCGGCACGGAGCACCTGCAAGTCCCTCGCGAGAAGATTCCCCTGTCGCAATGGAGCGTGCCTTCGGGTGCAAGCCCTGGGGAAGCGTTTACGCCAGCACTGGCCCGCGCCTACCAGACTCGTGTGCTGGAGACATTCGTGAAGGAGTTTTCACCGCACACTCGCGTGTTTGTGCGTAACAACATCAAGCCGGATTTGCGCGGGCAATTCGGGCAGGATTTTCAAAGCGGGCGCTTGTGCTGGTTTCATACCAGCAGTGAAGTGGAACCGCGGAAGGGCGGGATCGACCAATACCAGCGGTTCCTCGATGATTGCCGCACTGGCAAAACGCTTGCCTACGCCGAGCCCTGGGCCAGCGCCTGGGGTCACCACGGCGGCAAGACAGATCCGCGCTGGTGCAGTCCGCCACAGTGGAACTACTGGCGCCTGCTGTGCGACCTGCATTGTGGCGTCTCTTTCGTCGCGTGTTACGGCACCGATCTCGAAGTGGCCCTCAGTGGCCGTTATCGTGGCGGGAAAGCCGCCACCACGGATGCGGCAGTGTTTAAGGACGAGTTCGATGCGGCGTTTCGTTTTGCCGCCAAATACGCGGGCTATCACGCTAGTCCAGATTCAGCGCCCGGGGCCTGGGTTGCCTTTCGCGAGGGCGACACCCTCAAGGGCGATTACACCTTCCTCATGCAACGCCTGCCCGATCACACTCGCGAGGTGAAGAGCGTCGGCCCGGATGACCAGCGTTTTGGAGCTTGGGCGCGCCTGTTGCCATGCGACCAGACAATGCAACTCGTGCTGGACGACCGCTTCGCTGCCAGCCTCACCACGCAAGCGGCCGAACTCCGCGTCACCTATCTCGATCGCGGCACTGGTGCGTTCGAGGTTCAAGCCGACGGCCAAACTTTTCACGCTCAATGCAGCGATTCCGGTCGCTGGAAAACTGTCACATGGGAACTAACTCGCCAGGTTTTCCCGAAAAACGACGCCAGTGCGCATGTGAGCCTGCGCGCGCTCGGAGCCGATCTGACCGTGCATATGGTTGAAGTCGTCCGCAAATAACTCCTTTCAAATGCCTCTTCGCATGACCCGCCGCAGGTCGCAGCCCCGCTAGGCCAACACTTGGAAAATTATCTTCCTCATGAGCATCGCTTTGCGACTTGAGGCTGGGTTTGCCAGAGTGAACATCAATGACGGGATGGCGGAAGTCATGGCGTGGGCGACTGGGCTCATGTTCCTTTTTTTCGTCACACAGCCCATCTATTGGCTGAATCAACTGGCATACGCTAACGCGGCGTCGTTTATGAAAAACATTCTCCTCCACTTTGGCGCCCAGTCCTTTTGCCACTATCCCTGCCAATCCTGCTCGATGATCTGCAAGTCGCCAGGAATCCAGACACTCGGTTGAAAATGAATTTTCAGATAAAAATCATACTTGTTACATTTGCTGCTTCTTTTGTGGCTGGTCCGGTTTTTCTGGCGTCCGCTGAAGAGGAGAAGTCGCCAGCGAAACCCAACATCCTCTTTGCGATTGCGGACGATTGGTCGTTTGGCCACGCGGGAGTTTACGGCTGCAAATGGTTCAAAACGCCGGCCATGGATCGCGTGGCCCGCGACGGCATACTCTTCACGCAGGCCTACACGCCAAACGGCAAATGTTCTCCTTCGCGTGCGAGTGTCGTCACCGGCCGCAATCCGTGGCAACTCGGGGAGGCTGGCAATCACTGGTCCGTTTTTCCGCCTGAGTTCAAATCCTATCAAGAGGCGTTGGGTGAGCAGGGTTACTTTGTCGGAATGACCGGCAAGGGCTGGGGCCCGGGTATCGCCAAAAATGCCGCCGGCCAGGATCGTGAGATGACTGGCAAGTCCTTTGATAAAAAGAAATTTCCTGCCAAGCCGACTAAAGGAATATCGGCAGCCGATTACGCGGGAAATTTCGATGATTTCTTGGATGCCGTTCCCGCAGGGGAGCCTTGGTCCTTCTGGTATGGCGGCCACGAGCCGCATCGCTCCTACGAATATGGCTCCGGCGTGGCCAAGGGGGGCAAAAAGACCTCCGACATCGACCGCGTGCCTGCATGCTGGCCTGATACCGAGGAGGTGCGCAACGACATGCTCGATTACGCGTTGGAGGTGGAAAATTTTGATCTGCATCTGAGCCGCATGCTCGCCGAGTTGGAAAAGCGTGGCCTGCTCGAGAACACAATCGTGGTGGTGACTTCCGACAACGGCATGCCGTTTCCGCATTGCAAGGGCTATGCCTACAACAATTCCGACCACCTGCCGCTGGCCATTATGTGGCCGCAAGGTATCGCCAAGCCGGGCAGGGTGGTGGACGACTATGTGAGCTTCATTGATTTTGCCCCTACCTTTCTCGAAGTCGCCGGCATTGGGCAAAGCGCATCTGGCATGGCAGCTATCACGGGCCGAAGTCTCACGGAGATTTTCAAGTCGGACCAATCCGGCCGCGTCATTCCGGAGCGCGACCATGTTCTCATTGGCAAGGAACGAAACGATGTCGGTCGACCGAATGACGAAGGCTATCCGATCCGCGGCATCGTTAAGGACGGGATGTTGTATTTGCACAACTTCGAGACCGACCGCTGGCCCGGGGGCGCGGTGGAGACGGGCTACAAGGATACGGACGACAGCCCGACCAAGACGGCCGTGCTCGCAACGGAGAGCCTACCCAAGGACAAGCACTACTTTGATGCCTCGTTTGGAAAACTTCCTGCCGACCAGTTGTTTGATCTCAAGAGTGATCCGGATTGCATGACGAATCTGGCTTCAACGGTTTCGTTTGCCGCCTTGAAAACGCAACTTTTCGACGAGCTCAAGCAACAGGAGGATCCGCGCCTTTTGGGCAACGGGGATGTTTACGACAAATATCCCTACGGCAATGAATCCAAGCGAAACTTCTACGACCGGATCATGCGCGGCGAGAAGATAGAGAAAACTAAAGAAGAATGACACTTCCGAAAAATTCGATTATGAACCCCATCAAGAAACACTTATCGCTTTTTTCAGCCATCCTCGGATTGCTGCCAGTCGCATCGCCGGCTGCTGAATCGTCGCCGCAGGCGGATAAGAAACCCAACATCATTTTCATCCTCCTCGATGACGCGGGCATCGGCGACATATCGGCCTATGGATGCAAATACGGCATCACGCCCAACATCGACAGGCTCGCGGCGGAGGGAATGAAATTCAACAGCGCCTACAGCGGCAGCGCTGTCTGTGCGCCATCGCGTTGTGTGCTCATGACCGGCCAGCACACGGGACATGTGCTGCGCCGCGCGAACAAAAGCAAGGTCGGTCTTCTCTCACTCCCGGCCGAGCAACCAACCGTGGCCCGGTTGTTGCATGACGCCGGTTACGCGACCGGTGGGTTCGGCAAATGGGGCCTGGGCAATCCCGGCACGACTGGTGTGCCGGAGAATTTGGGCTTTGATGTGTTCTTCGGTTACTACGACCAAGTGCACGCGCATGACTACTACACCGACTACCTGGTTCGCAACAGCGTCAAGGTGCCCTACCAGCAATCCGGCAACCACACATGGCAGGACTATTCCCACACACACATCGTCGACGAGACACTCAAGTTCATCGAGGAAAACAAGGACCGCCCGTTTTTTTGCTACGCAGCGTGGACACCACCCCATGATGAATGGGTGATCCCCGACAATACCCCATTCTCAGACAAGCCTTGGCCGGAGGAGATGAAGAATTACGCCGCCATGGTCGCACTCGTGGACAAGGATGTCGGCCGCTTGATGCAAAAGCTCCAAGAGCTGGGCATCGCGAACGACACACTGGTCTTCTTTGGTTCCGATAACGGCGCCAACGCAGAATGCATTGAGCAACTCGGCAGCACCGGCGGGTTGCGTGGTTACAAGAGGTCGCTCTACGAAGGCGGCATCCGCACGCCGTTTATCGCCAGTTGGCCGGGCAAGATTCAGCCCGGCACGACCAGCGATCTGGTGACCTCGTTTGTGGATTTTCTGCCGACGGCGGCGGATGTGATTGGCGGTTCGGCACCTTCCATCACGGACGGCATCTCCATTCTGCCAACATTGCTTGGCAAGGAACAATCAAAGCTGCACGACGCGCTTTATTTTGAAATCTACGAGCCCTATTTCCAACAATCGGCACGCTTGGGCGACTGGAAAGGCTACCGGCTTGGCACGAAGGCGCCGCTGGAACTCTACGACCTCAAGGCCGATCCCGCAGAAACAACAAACCTTGCCGCCGCGCATCCCGAAATCGTTAGTAAAATCGAAGCCGCCATGGCGGCCCAACACACGCCTTCTCCTTACTACGACGCGCCGGAACAATCCCAGAAGGACACGCAAAAGCCCCCCAAAAAGAAGAAGAAAGTGAAATCGGTTCCTGAAATGTTGAACGAGGAAAATGAGGTTTCCAAGCCAGACAAAATATAAATGAAAACGCCACTTATTTTTCTCAGCAGCCTGTTGCTCGCACCGCTTGCCGTAATATCCGCTCCAGCTGTTTCCAAATCCGAGCCAAAATCCGATCCCAAACCCAACATCATCATTATTCTCGCCGACGACCTTGGGCCGGGCGACATGAGTTGTGCTGGGGCAACGAAAATCAAAACTCCAAACCTTGACCGGTTGGCGGCAGAAGGCGTCCGCTTTACGCAGGGCTACGCGCCGTCTGCCACTTGCACCCCTTCCCGCTACTCGATGCTCACCGGTGAATATGCTTGGCGGCAAAAAGCGAAGGTCAATACCATCCTCGATGGCGACGCGCCCCTTTGCATCGAGCCAGGTCGCCTCACGCTGCCAGAGTTGTTGCGCCAAGATGGTTACCACACCGCTGTTATCGGCAAATGGCATCTTGGCCTGGGCGACGGCAAGACGAAGCTCGATTTCAATGGCGAGGTCAAACCCGGACCGCTCGAGATCGGTTTCGATTATTCCCACATCATTCCTGCCACCGTGGACCGCGTTCCGAGCGTGTGGGTTGAAAATCACAAAGTCCCAAACCTTGATCCTGCCGATCCGATCATTGTCAGCTACATCAACAACATCAGCGAAGAGCCAACGGGTTTGGAGAGACCAGATCTGCTCATACAGGGCGCGGACAAGCAGCATTCCGGCACGATCATTAATGGCATCAGCCGCATCGGCTACATGAAAGGCGGCCACGCGGCGAGGTTCAAAGATGAGGAGCTCGCCACCAAGGTTGTCGCCAAATCGGTGGAATACATCGAGCGCCACAAGGACGAGCCCTTCTTTCTGAGTATCGGCCTTTTCGAGCCGCATGTGCCGCGCGTGGCCGAGCCGCCTTTTGTTGGCACAAGCGAGAGCGGCGTCCGAGGGGATGTGATCCATCAAGTGGACTGGCAGGTTGGCGAAATCATGAAGACGCTCGACCGCCTCGATTTGGCGAAGAACACCATCATCATCTTCTCCAGCGACAATGGCCCGATTCTTTTCGATGGCTACTACGACCGTTCGGTGGAGGACTTGAATGGCCACCAACCCGCAGGAGAACTGCGCGGCTCGAAGTATCTCGTTTTCGAAGGTGGCTGTCGCGTTCCCTTCATTGCTCGCTGGCCGGGGCAGATCAAGCCGCGGGTCAGTGATCAAATGATCAGCCTGGTAGATTGCTATGCCACCTTGGCGAAGATTGTTGGCAAAGACTTTCCGGCGTCTGTCGCCCCGGACAGTCTGGATCTCTCTGCCGTCCTTCTTGGCACTACGAAGAAAAACCTCCGCGACCACACTGTCCTGCACGGCATCGGTGGACTCGCACTTCGCAAGGGCGACTGGAAATACATCCCCGCCTCGGCCGGTGCGGGTGGCATGGGTAGCGGAGCCAACGCCGAAGACGAGCGCTTCGCGGCCGCAACCATTCCGCATCCCCTACTCTTCAATCTTGCGGCCGATCCGAACGAGAAGGAAAACATCATCGAAAAAAATCCTGAGAAAGCCGCCGAATTGGCCGAGGAACTGGAAACCATCAAGAACTCGCCAACAGTGCCGAGCGAATCTAAATCCTAAGCCAACTGCCGATCGCATCAAAACATCAACTAACCCATGAAAATCAAAGATCTTCTACCCACATCGCTGGCGAAAACCCTCAGCCCACTTGGGCTGTCCGGTCGCAGCGCCTTGCCATTTATCCAAGCCGCCCTGCTCCTCACGCCGCTGCTCGCAAACGGCGCTGCCACCGAGTCCAACCAGCCAGTTCAAAAGGCGAAGCCGACCGTCCCCGGGAAGGCAGAGCTTGAAGAGGCCGCGAAATATCAAAGCAAGGGATACAATGTCTTGTTTATCGGGGTCGACGATCTCAACGATTGGGTTGGCTGCTTCGGCGGCAACCCGCAGGCGATCACCCCCAACATGGATCGCTTGGCCCAGCAGCAGGCGACGGTGATGAATAAAGCTTACGCTCCATCCACAGTTTGTGGTCCCTCCCGATCGGCTCTGCTGAGCGGCAAGCGGGCAGCTTCGACCGGAATCTACGGGAATAAAGAAAATATGAAGTTTGCACCCAAGTTGAAGGATGTCGCCACCCTGCCGCAATACTTCAGCCAGCACGGCTATCACACACTCTCCACGGGCAAAATTTTCCATAAACACCCGACGGAAGACGGCATGGACGAAGGTCAATGGGCGTTTGACGAATTCGCCGCACCCTCCGAAGGTGGAAAGGGTGGTTTGCTATGGAAGAAAAGTCCCCCGGCGGTAGACTGTAATGACAAAAGTGAGGAGTTTCGATGGGGCGCCGTGAAGGCCCCGGTTGAAAAGACCAAGGATTATCTGTCCTGCAAATGGGCAGCCGATCAGCTCCAGCGTGATTTTGAGGGGAAGCCGTTTTTCCTCGCCCTCGGACTCTCCAAACCCCATCTGCCTTGGGAGGTTCCACAGCAGTTTTTTGATCTCTATCCGCTCGATAAACTGAAGGCCGTCGACATCGTGCGCGACGATCTGAATGATATCGTCGACAAAAAAGGCAAAGAGCTTTTTCGTCCAGATTCGCGTTTTGAAGCCGCCGACAAGGCCAACCTGCATCTTGAGGCGCAGCAGGCCTATCTCGCCAATATCAGCTACATCGATTACTGCCTCGGCGTGGTCTTTGACGCGCTGGCCAAGAGCAAGTATGCCGACAACACCATCATCATGCTCTGGGGGGACCACGGTTGGCATCTCAGTGAAAAGATGAAATACGGCAAGACCGATCTCTGGGAGGAATCGTGCCGCGTGCCATTGCTTGTCAGCGTGCCTGGCGTTACGAAACCCGATTTCAAATGCGAAGGTGTGGTCAACCTGCTCGACATGTATCCCACGCTCGTCGAGCTGTGCGGACTGCCACCCAATGCGGAAAACGAAGGCCGCAGCTTTGCCCCTCTGCTCAAGGATCCTTCCATGGAGTGGAATGTCCCGACCCTGACCACCTACCAATACAAGAACCACTCCCTCACCGATGGTCGCTACCGTTACACCTGGTATGGAGGCAAAAACGATGGAGGCGAGGAACTCTATGACCACTCTGTCGATCCGCTGGAGCACAAAAACTTGGCCGCGAATCCCGAATCCCAACAGATCATTGCCCGATTCAAAAATTATCTGCCGACCTACGATGAACCTGGAGCTCCCCGCAACAAACTTTCTGGAGCCGACAAAAAGAAAATGTCCAAGGGCAATGGCAAAAAAAAGAAAGACGATGATGATGAATAGCCTCACTTCGCATGGCATTAATCTGTTTTGCATTTATTTCTTCTGGAGAATTTTGTGAAAAAGAAAGTATTAGCATTTATAGGCCTGCTGACCCTTTCGGTGGCCGGAGTGGAGGCAGAGGCGAAACCTGGCTTTGGTATATCCAGTTGGGCGGGTTGGAAGCCGGGCGACATATCTCGGGCCGAGTGTCCGGAACTGCGCAGTGTGCCTCTCATTCTCAAGTGGGATGACCTGGAACCAGCGCCGGGAAAATACGCATTCGATAAAATAATCGGCAAAAGACTCGAAGCCGCGCATGCGGATGGCCTCTTTGTGACGCTGATGATCTGGGTGGGGCCGGATGCGCCTGAGTGGATCTACTCGAAAGGCGTGCCCGTTGTCACCACCGATAGGGATGTCAATGCTTTGGGCCAGAAAACCAATAAACAGAGCAAATATCCCACCTACCTCCACACGGAATACAAAAAGGCATTTTTCGGACTGATCGACGCTTTCGGGAGTTACATCAATTCTTTGCCGCCCACTCTGCGAGAGCGCATTGTCATGGTCCAATGTGCCGAAGGCTCCACGGGTGATGGGCAGCCCTGGAAAGGAAAGCCGATCAATAAAGAGCAGGATATATCGGATGAAGACTGGAACGATTTTCGTCTCGAAGCGTGGGCTCGCTATCAGAAGGCGATGCCTGGCATGCCCATCCTGGTGAATGCCGATGCCAATGGCAGTGAGGAATCCCAGTGGCTTATAGATAACATGCAAGTCATTGCTTTAAAGCAGGGTATGTTCAGTCATGGCTATCTGGTCAGCGATAATGACAAGCGTCTGGCCAAGCACGCCGCCATCGAAGCCGAAGCAATTAAACGCGGCAAATCAGTTCTTATGCGCGGGGAAATGGATGGCGAGTTGTTTGAAATGGGTTGGTCGAACCGCAATATTCCGCAAGCCCTCTACTGGTCGGGCCTCTTTGCATCGCACGGCCGGTTGGACATTTGGAATGTTCCCACCAAGGCGTTGAAGGACAAAGCCAATTGGCCAGCCTTGGTTTTCTTTAATAAATATGCCGGCCAGAGGAACGCCTCGACCGCACCCGCAGCGTTCTGTGCTCTTCGCGACGGGCTCGACGCCTCCGACTTCGACCGCTTCCCCGCCACGAAATTCGGCGGCAAGCCGGAGAACAAAAAGGATGCCGAGCGTTACCTCAAAATTGCTCAAGACTATGCCGCCTATGGCGCACGCATGGAGGATCCAGAAAAGGCGACAGGCGGGGGCATGATCAACCGCAAGGCCAAGGGTCCCAACGATGTGGGCTGGGGCACCGTGCCGGGGAACTACTCCCGCTTCCTGACGCAGATCGACCCGGGCTCCGGCGATGTCGGACGATGGAACATCGACGAAACCATCTATGGCCGCTTCGGTCGCGCTTTTGAACATCAGTCCGGCAAGAAGCAAATGCGCTTCGTGCTTGATCCGGCGTTTAATTCCAAGATGGCGAAGGTGACTGTCACTTACCTTGATAAGGGCACAGGAGTATGGTCGCTCGGGATTCCAGGAAAAAACGGAACCCGCATTGAGAACAGCAACAGCGGCGAGTGGAAAACCAAGACGGTCACCTTGCCGGAAGTGTCCGAAATCGTGCTGAACTATGAGTCGGGGGAGGACACCGTCTTCCACCTTATTGAGGTCGAAAAAACACCGTGAAATTCATGGGAAAACCGACCTTCATTTTCAGTTTAATCCCCACTGCATGAACACCCTATTTTCCTTCTCTGATGCGGGAATCGGCGATGTAAAACCCCAAACCTACAACCCCATATGACAATCATCTCATTCCTACTCTTCACCGCCCTTGCTTCGGGTCTCACTTGGTTTTTTACGCGCAAGGATGAGGCCCAAAGTTCCGACGGCTTCTTCCTCGGGGGGCGCTCGCTGACTTTTCCAATCATTGCCGGCTCGCTGCTGCTCACGAATCTCTCAACGGAACAAATGGTCGGTCTCAATGGCTCCGCCTACGCGCACGGTCTCAGCGTCATGGCTTGGGAGGTGGTGGCTGTCATTGCGCTGGTGCTGATGGCTCTTTTTTTCCTTCCACGCTTCCTGCGCACCGGGATCACCACGGTGCCGCAGTTTTTAGAAAAGCGCTTTGATAAAACCGCGCAGAGCATCGCAAACACGATTTTCCTTCTGGCTTACACGTTCCTACTCATCCCGCTTATCCTTTATACGGGAGCCGTCGGATTGATTAGCATGATCGACCTTCAGGCTTTAACCGGCATCAAGGAATACACCACTCTTTTGGCGGGCACAGTGGTCCTAATCGGTGTCATGGGTATGCTGTATGCGCGATTCGGCGGGCTGCGCACGCTCGCCGTGCTGGATACGATCAATGGGGTGGGTCTGCTGATCGGAGGTTTGCTGGTTGGCTATTACGCACTCAATGCGGTAGGCAATAGCCAAGGCATCGTGGCCGGATGGGAAGCGCTCAATGCAGGCCAACCCGGTCGCATGAACTCGATGGGAGCGGAAGGCTCCGAGGTTCCTTTCTCGACCCTTTTCACCGGCGTCGCGCTTCTGAATCTTTTCTATTGGTGCACGAACCAGCAAATCATTCAGCGCACCTTCGGGGCATCGAGCCTTGCTGAAGGTCAGAAAGGCGTATTGCTCACGGGCGCGCTGAAGTTGCTCGGGCCTCTCTACCTCGTGTTGCCGGGTCTTGCCGCCTACCAGATTTATCAGGGCCAAGGACTTCCCAATGACCAGGCCTACGGCACTCTGGTGAAGGATCTCCTGCCACAGCACCTCACCGGTTTCTTCGCAGCGGTCATGGTGGGGGCCATCCTCAGCTCATTCAACGCAGCGCTGAACAGCACATCGGCCCTTTTCTCCATCGGCCTCTACAAGCATGTGATCAACCCCGCCGGCACGGAGGAGCAAACCGTCCGGGCGGCGAAATGGTTCGTGGTCACAGTGGCCATCTCAGCGATGCTCGGGGCGCCGCTTCTCATCGGGCAGGACACAATCTTCGGATACCTGCAAAAAATGAACGCGATCTATTTCATTCCCATCTTTTCGGTGGTCGTCGTTGGAATGTTGCACCCGCGCGTGCCCGCCTTCTCGGCCTCCATCGCCATGGTCGCTGGCATCGTGTTGATCTCGGTGGGCTATTTTGTGAAACCCGCCGCCGACGCACTCGCAGCCGCTCACATCCATGGATTCCATTTTATCGGCATCGTCTTCGCCCTCCTCGTCGCATTTCTGCTCCTCATGGGAACAGTCGCCCCGAGCGCAACGGCATGGAAAATAGAGACCGACAACGAAATCGACCTCACTCCCTGGAAGGGTGCGAAATGGGTCGGCGCCGCGCTCGTGCTTCTGGTGATTGGCATCTACGCTGCCTTCGCGGGGTGAAACGGGAAAACTGAGGCGGATCCGATTTTTGTTTTCTGCGCTATGGAGACAAAAATCGGAGCCCATTCCCCCAAAGGGGATTGAACGGAAAGCGCCTCCTTGTAAGGCCTAGCCCACCTTTCCACAAAAGCTCATTTTATCCAGTCGGCGGGGCTTCCTTCAGGCAGGCCCGCGGCAGTCGCTCGATTACTCCAGCGCCTTCACTGCAACACCATACATGGCATATGGATAACTTGTCCCTGGGTTGCCGGGTGGGCCGAGTTTCACGGTAGCGGCGGACAGCACATCCCGACGCCACACGGAATGGGTCACATTTAGATCGCCATTGGCGTCTGGCTCAAGGTCTCTGACTTCACGCGCAAATTTCCCCCACGGACCGCTGCGCAAGCGCAGCCCTGTATCTCGAAAGTCCCGCTGCAACCACTCGGGCGGTGTGGCTTGGGTATCAAACAGCACATAAACCGCACACGGGCGGGATAAATCAAGGCTGATATCGTTTTTTGACGTCTCACCCCTTTCACGAGTTGCAACACTCTGAAAAGTCCCAATCAAGTCCGCACCCTTCAATTCCTCTGGAAAGGGCTGTCCGGGCAATGCGTGCCATTTGAGTTGGAGATACGCCTTGAGAGACAGGGAAGCCAGCGCCCCCTCGGCCATACCCCCTGGCACGACGGTGTAACAACGGTAAAAATTGGCCTTCTTGATATTGTCCGAAACATTCAGAACGACTGGGGAGTCAGGGGAGTTAAGACCACGAACCTGCAAACGCCCCCCTTTCAGCGTCAGCATGTTCACGCGCTCAAGTTTGGCGTCCCGGGCGCTCATGCGCGCCGCCTCCCCTTCAACGAGACTCGCGAGTCGGCTTTCTTGCGTCAGCGGAAGTCCTGCCCGGTAAACCTGAACTTCCCCCTCAAAGACCGCAATGTCGGTGCTGCCGTCCGCGCACACCGAAGTGCCGAAGCGCGTGCCAATATCCAGCACGTTGGCCGTGGGCGTTTCAACCACGAACCCTTTGGCTTCATTCCCTACATCGGTGTTGATACTGCCCCGCTCCAACCTCAGCCGCATCGGATTCAAAAACTCCAAACTCACTGGACCTTCAAAATCCAGCACCGCTCCCGAAGAAATTCGGAACCGCAGCGAACCTGTCTGCATTTCGAGCCGCTCCAAAATCACCCGCTGCCCCACCTGGTAAGGTGATCCTGAAGACGCCAGAATGTCCACGGACACTCCTTTTTGGACGGCGAGCGACAGAACTTGATGGTCGCGATCTGGCATCAGTAAAAACGCGAGCCCCAAGAGCAACGCCACCGCAGCCGCTGCCGCAAGCGCAGCCCTGCGGAAATGAAGTAATTTATTCAACGGAAACGGGATGATATTGGGTTGAGATGGATAATCCATCGGTGCCAAGACGAGCGATTCCGGCACGGCGGCGCGCCCGTTTTTCCAAATGAGTAAGGCATGAATCTGAGCTTGCTGGTAGTAAGCCTCGCGATCGGCCTCATTGCTGTGCAACCTCTCTCGGAACTGTTCAAGCTCCGCCTCGCTGGCGCTGCCCTCCAACACCGCATGACACAGTTGTTCGAAAGTGGGGTGGTCATTCTTCATGCGATTCCCTCCTTTCCGATCATCGTTTGCACACAGTCTGCAAGTATTTTGCGCAAGCGATAAAATAAAGCAGCCATCGCGTTCTCCGGGCGGGAAAGCCGCTCAGCGATGTCCCTCACGGCCTCACCACGACCATAGCGGGCAGAGATGAGTTCGCGCTGCCTCGGGTTCAGACGCTCTATGCATCGCTCCAACATCTTGAGCCGAGAGTCTGCATCCTCAGCCGATTTCTCCAATTCACCAGCTATGTTTGCGAGCAATTCGTCGTCCAGCACCAAACGGGACCGCTGCTTGCTTTTTCGATAGGCCATAACCTCAAAGCGGGCGAATGTGTAGGCCCAACGCAGAAAGGGCTGCTCCCGGTCGTATTGGGAACACCTGCGGCAGAGCTTCATGTTCGTCTCCTGCAACACATCGTCTGCGTCATTCGCTCCGCCCAAGAGTGAAACAATGAAGGCATACATGGCGCTTTGAGAGGCCATCAGCCTCTGGACGAATTCGGGCGTCGGTTCGCTTGTGTCCGGTATATTTTCATCCATAACTTAATTATAATTCAGACAAAATGCAGTAGATATGACGAAAATTTGCTCTTCAGCATGAATATTTTTAACATTGAATGGGTGTGCGCCGCGCACCCGCCTTGTCCTCTTTTGCAACCTCGCGTTTTTTCTTCATAATACAAATCTTATCAATCACAGCAGATTACTTTCGTCATATAACCGGCCAAAGCGGCTAATCTCAGTGTCCCTTCACATTTCCACTGACCCTGACGCTCCAATGATTAAAGGCATCCCTGCCCCATTCCCCCGACACTTGCCCTCCTGCGGTGAATACCTGATCGCCTACTTGCTGATCGCGATCGCCCTGGCTGGAGTCCAACTCGAGGCAAAGCAGAGCGTCGACCCGGATGCGCAGTTTGATTTGAAGAATGCGAAGGGAATGGAGGTGCGACTGGCCGCCTACGGCGCACGGATTACCTCGATCAAAGTTCCCGATCGCAATGGCCACTTTGCGGATGTCGTCCTTGGTTTTGACACGATCGAACCCTATAGGTCATCTCCCAAGAAGCCCTACCTCGGGGTCACGCTCGGCCGATACGCAGGGCGTATTGCCAACGGGCTATTCACCCTAGATGGCGTCGAGTATGTGCTTGCCAAGAACAATGGTCCGAACCACAACCACGGCGGCGCCATCGGCTTCGACAAGGTCGTCTGGGATGCCAAGCAAACCGGAAACAGCGTGGTATTCCACCGCACCTCGCCGGCCGGGGAGGAGGGGTATCCTGGAAATCTCGATGTCTGCGTAACCTACACGCTCACCGACAAGAACGAACTCATCATTGATTACCGGGCCACGACCGACCGCGCGACACCGGTCAATTTATCGAATCACAGCTATTTCAATCTGGCAGGTGAGGGCTCCGAGACTGTGCTGCTGCACGACCTCAAGATCAACGCCGACGGCATGCTCCCGATCGACAAGACCTCGGTTCCCACCGGGAAAATCGTGCCTGTCGCCGATACGCCGTTCGATTTTCGCCAACCCAAGCCAGTCGGTCGGGATATCGACCGGCCCAATGAGCAACTGGCCCACGGCAGCGGGTATGACCACACCTTTGTCCTCAATCCGCGCCAGGACGACACATTACCAGCCGCGATCCTCTACGAGAAAAGCAGCGGCCGGATGATGAAGGTCTTTACCGATCAACCGGGACTCCAACTCTACACCGCAAACTTCCTCGACGGTTCCCTGACCGGGAAATCCGGCCGTCCCTATGCGCGGCAAAGCGCTCTCTGTCTGGAAACGCAGCACTTTCCCGACAGCCCCAACCAGCCGCAATTTCCAAATACGATTCTCCGGCCCGGCGAAACCTACCAGAGCCAGACAACTTACCAATTCAGTGTCAGCGATTTATTCGGGGAATGATCATCCGCGATTGAAGTCATTCATTTTTTTATTCGCCCTTGTTAGTGACCGTCGAGACGGATCTCATTGTTCGCTACAGATTGTTAGCCGAGAAACGCCAAAAAATAATCTGGGTGGCTGATTCACTCAAGTGACCACAGTCCATAGTCTCGTTGCTCCCAAAAAAGCGCCAACAAACTACAAGCACTGGGCATGGATTGATTCAATCGGCCACCCAAAAAAATAAATGAGCGGCTACTTTTTTTCGTCACAATATTCACTGTGCGGCTTAAAGCACTCGGAAACCTTCATTACGAGTGTCAGTTCCGCTGTGCATGCCACCTGTAATCGAGCCCCCCTCCCGAATGAAAACCTCAAGAACCTTAACCACCTCCCATCTGGCGCATAGCCTCGTTCTTGCAGGGATCGCATTTATTCTCACACTCGCAATTTTAAGTCCTGCCACCTACGCGGCCACCGTCACCTGGAGTGGCGGCGGTGGAAACGGCAGCTGGACTACAGGCGCTAATTGGGCCGGAACTGCTCCAGTCTCTGGCGACACTCTCACTTTCTCTGGCACCTCGCAGACTATCACGATAAACGACCTTGCAGCCGGAACCACTTACGGTGGAATCAACTTCACCAATGATGGTTCGGCTGGCAAGACGGGTAATTTCACCCTGAGTGGCAATTCCATAAACCCGGGTAGTGGTGCTCAAGACATCGTCACGACGGCAACCACTAGCGGAACCCTCACGGACATCATCAGCCTGACCATGAATCTGACTGCCAGCAAAATCATCAAAGTTGGCGCTGGACACAACCTGATTATCAGCGGCAACATTTTAAATGCTTCTGGAAGCAGGTCGCTAACAAAGTCAGGCACTGCCAGCACCGGCGGCGGCATGCTGACTCTCTCCGGCAACAATACCTACACCGGTGGCACGACCATCAGCGCCGGCACCCTTCAGATCGGCAACGCAAATGCGCTTGGCACCACGGGAAACATTACTTTTAGTGGCG